>CBDUVZ010000033.1:0-25819 GCA_965370805.1 uncultured bacterium
GATTAATTCTGAGTAAACAACTTCCTTTCAGGCAGATTATTTCTGAGGAAGACCGAGTTGTTGACAACCGGGTGTTTCGGGTCTATGATGGCGTCGATTTGGAAACGAACGTCGAACGCCACCGGGCCGGAAGAGCAAACGGACGAAGTCGAAGGGGATTGGAGATAGAGACAGGCAGCGTATCCCCAGACCTTCGGAACTTTCCAACAGGCAGAGGATTCCTCAAATCCGATGCCCGTTTTGTCCCGGATTCTGTGAAACATTGCATGCACCGCAGCCTGACACCATTGAGTTGGATACGACAACGAAGAGAGGCCACATGACCGATAGACCATCAATCTTTGATTGTCACACTCATGTAGGTGACGCATCAGTCCAATACCAGGGCAGGAATCTAGATATCTTCAAGTTCCACCCTGCACAGACCCTGGAAGATAAGCAGGCCTACATGTCGAAGTATGACATCGACAATCTGTTGCTCATTCCGTTCTACTCACAGGACCCACTCGCGCCCTACCTCCAAACCAACCAAGTGATTCTCCGCGCTGTCGAACAGGACCACAGGATGTGTGGAGCGCTCTGGTTCACGCCGAACGTGTCGGAGAGAGAGCACGTCGACGCAGTACTATCGGAGGCAAGGAAGAACCCCGGGGTCGTCGCGCTCAAAACAACTGTCGCCCGATGGGACAACGGTTACACCGCGGACCCCAAGGGCTGGGATTCAGAGTTTCGATCTGGCGCGGACCATATCTTCAGCGTCTGTGCCGACCTCAACATACCAGTGCACTTTCACTGTGCCTTCGGACGGACAGGACCCAGCCACTACGAGGGATTCGTTGGGGCCTATCCCAAGGTCAAGTTGCATCTTGTCCATATGGGGATGAATGTTCTTCCGCACTTCGAGTTCGTCCCGCTCTTCCTGAAATGGGTATCAGAAGGGGCATCTGTCTACTGTGACACGTCGCTAGCCTGTGGTTTCGCAGTACGCTGGCTGGTCGAGGAACTCCTTGACCGCAAACTTGGGGTTGACCAAGTCATGTTTGCCACCGATGAACCGTGGGGCATGTTCCCCTCGGAGTACCACAAGATCGCGGGGCTCGATGTCGACGCGGAGGTCAAGCATCAGCTGCTGTATGGCAACGCGGCCAAGCTCTACGCCCGTCGGACGAAGTAGCGAGAGCCCCGAAGACAGAGCCTTGCTGTAGCCGCAGCCATGGATCGTATCAACCCGAGTACCTTCTCAGGCGCGAGGATCTACCTCACGGATTTCGACCCGAAGGTTATCCGATTCGCGAGCGACCATCAAGCCTACCGGCAAGCCATTGAGCGCTGCCTGAAGGCCACCCTGCTTACCAAGAACTTCGTGGTGTGCGCAGCATCACATCTCGCCAGCCCCTTCACCTTCGAGATCATGAAGGCTAACCCCGTCCTACTGAGGAACCGTCTGATTCTGCCTGCGCTGCGAACAGATAAGCAGGGGATTGCGGACTATGTGGAGGCTGATATCACCGACCCGGACCTTCGGAGAGAAATGCGCAGCTTCTACGACGAGAATGTGGACGCAACTGTCGAATGGGAGCTTCAGGATAACTCAGCATGGTTCAAGCGGGTGATGTACGACAGCCTGAGTCGGGCTGACTCGGTCCTCCGGTTAGCCCTGGGTGATCTTCCCGAGTCCAAGGTTAGCTCGCTTCTCGGAACGCTCGTACCACTCAGCGCGCCTTCGCGTGAAGATATCGAGCTCGCGTCGAACAACTGGCCTGCTGTCGCTCAGGCAGTGCTCATGAAGTACGTGAATCTGGCCTACCACCGGTCAGGTGCGAGAGTGGTAAACTCGCTCAGCCATCTGCCGGGCTGGAACTTCATTGACTACACGTTCGGTGACCTCACGGAAGGTCGAACATCTCTGACAGACGTGCAGGTGTTCCTGAAGTTGTTCTTCGAGTACGCCTACGAGATAGTCGCTGGACACTCCGTCGCCACGGAGCTGTTGGACATGCTGTCTTTCGAGGATCTCCTGGTGCTACGAGGACCGATAGACAACAGCGTCTTTCGGGAGAAATACGACAAGCTCATAGAAAACTGCGTCAAAGCCACCCAGGCTGCCGATCAGATGCCGGATGGTATCGAAGCGGACCTTGTCAGTTCGACGGTATTGATGAAGAAAGTCGCGGCAGCAACCGGTGAGGTGGTGAACCGCGAGTTACCGGCGTTTGCCAAGAAGAGGCTGGCATCCACCCGGCAGGGAGAAGGTCTACACAAGAGCTTGCTTTCAGTCGGCCTTGGGACCCTTGGCCTGATACCTGTGGTGGGGACTCCAGCGACCGTCGCAGGTATCGGTCTGGCTGGCCGAAGTGCTCTCACTGATGTTAGCGCCCTGTGGGAGACCAGAGACCAAGGGGACGCCCACAAGAATCTGCTCCTGGCAAAGGAGAGGTCGCTGCGTCAACTGGTGGAGCGCATAGAGATCTCCGACCGCTCAGCATTTCTAGATACTCTGCACTTGATTCGGGACGCCATCGGTATCACCATGTGATACCGGGGTAGGCCTGCAAGTTACAGGGGTCTTGTGGTCTTGCTAGACAAGACGGTGGAGTTCTCACCGTCAGGAACAGACGAGCAAACAGGGAACAAGCGGGGACGCAAACCGCTGTCCGCCCGCCGCTGGGAACATGCCTGCAAGACTCCTTGCACCCTCACCCCGCAGCCGGTATCCTCTCAGCCGATGATGACAGCCAGACGAAGTTGGATGGGTAGAGCCAACCCAACTCGGTTGGCGTCACCGATTCCCGGGATTCAGGTAGGAACACAGCGACAGGTCGAGGAGGGCTGGTGAATTTTGACGATCTGGAGAAAGAACGAGATGACAAACGGCGAAAGCGCTTGGCGAAAGAAGCTGACCAACTCAAGCAAGGTCGTGCATACCATAGTCAGGTAACTGCAGCGGCCGTAAGAGACCTGCCGAAACTGCAGGCGCTTGAAGAGCCGTTCTGGGGGTTGGTCGATAGGTTCTCACGTTTCGTTGGTATCGAGGTGGGTAGGGGATGGAAACGGAAGAGAACATTCTGGGGTCAGCCTAGGTCGGCAATAAAGACGAATGCGTCAGGCCACCCCACCCATCCAAGCCTAGTAGTTCACTTCGAGAGCTATTACAGCAGCTATACCAACTATATCGACCTTGAGTTGGTCGACGGTGTCTTACACTTCCGTGCGAGCCTCCTTCATACCTTTCGCGGGCCGTCCACGACTTGCGTTGAGACTTGGGCGGACCTTGACCTTAGCGATTCAAGCGGCCCGGACCCAGTCAAATGGATGGACGAGCTATTCGCGGAATACGCCAAGAAGCTCCGCGCCTCAAGGGACTACCGGGAACTATCAAGGAAGCCGGACTAACAGAGACGCTAACCGTTTTCCGTCCGCCCCGCCCGTTTCCCGATTCTAGATTGCTGATTCCAGATTGAGGAAAAGCGGTAGCCTTGCTGCCGCAATCCATATCCGACTCTCTTGGCGTACTTGGCGGTCTTGGCGGTTGTCCCAATTCCGAATGCCGAATGACGTATGCCGAATTGCGGACGCCGGGGGAAACCCGGGACACTTCCCGTATTTTGTAATCCCAGGAGTGTCAAGGGGCAACCCTTTCCGGTCGAAGATCGAAGACTGAAGATCGAGGATTGAGGAAACCGGAGAACAGACTGGCTCGATTTCAGATTGTAGATTGGTGATTGGAAATTGACACATGCGGCATCGCTGCCTCCAAGTTTGGGCCAACTGGGGACAACGGGGCTGTTGAAGAAGCGTCCATTGGCTTCCTGTCGGCCAAACGGACAGAAAGCCGCCAGTGCAAGTGACGGCACTGCGGCAGTTGTGGACGACCGTTTCCGCGTCAGGCTTCGACCTGACTCCAAAGAGGGGTTTCTCGACAGCCCCACCGTCCCCATGCCCCACCCATGAACCCCCAGATTGCTCCCCGAATCACCGGCTGGACTACCGGTCGAATCGCCTGCCAGGTAGCTCTCCGGATTGCCTGCCGAATGGCTTCCCGGATTGCCTTCCGGGTGCTCCTCCGGGTTGCCCTGCTCATTGCTCTGCCCGTGGCTCTGCAGATTGCGACCCGGGTAGTTCTCCAGGTGCTCCGGGGAATCGACTACGGAATGGAGTGCCGAATCATGGGCCGAATCACGTGGAGAATCGCCTGCCTCATGGCCTGGCAGATTGCCTGCCGGATGACCTCCCGGATTGCTCAGCCCCCTATCCCCCCCGCTGTGAGGGGGGCCGCTACCTGTCCGAACTGTAATCCCAGCTAACTATCGAACCTGCGTAAGATGGGCCGAAACGACCCCTTGGAAATTGGTATAAACCTGTTTATACCTTCTCGGAGTCGAGGGGACACAACCCGGGGATTGCAGATTGGGGATGGGTACGGAAACTCTGTTGAAGCCGAATTGGCTTTCTCTTTGATTTTGCGGGCGTTAGGGTACGTTTTGGGCGACAATTCGCGTGTATGGCTACATTACACGCGAGATCTTCATGCTGTGGGGCGAAAGTCCAGCGTTTTGGCGGACGCCGAAGACGCTGCAGCAACTGTGGACGGACATGGTCCATTCGTCCGAAAAGAAGAGGTCGAAAGCCTCGCCGAATTGCCAGGGACCTGCCTCGACAAGTACTCTTGGATAAGCAGACCACAAGACAACTGAGCAGAACACACCACTGCTCACTGACGACCATTCGCAGACGGCTCCGAAACGCACTCAGTCAATTGGTACAACAGCCCCACTTTCCAGTTCTGCCTGAAGGCGAACTCGTTCTGATCGTAGACGGCCTCTGGTTCTCATTCAAACGACAATACTGGGTCCTCTACGACATGGCGCTGAAGCCGCTCGGAGCTAACACTGCCTACTTCCTCGACCCTGCTCTGTTGTCCGGCAGAGAGCACGTAGAGAGATGGGAGCAAGCTCTGGATACCATTCGGCCCGGCACCAGAAAGCGCGTTAGAGCCTTAGTTTCCGATGGTTTCCGGGGATCGAAAGGGCTGGCACGGAAGAACGCCTGGTTACATCAAAGGTGCCACTTTCACGTCTTGGCGCAGCTGCAGGGCAGGCCAGGTAGACAGAAGCGAAACATCCGGGCCAAGTCTGTTCGTGAAGCGATCTATGAGGATATCAGAGAAGCTTTGGTGATGACTGATGAGCAACGACTCGAGTACCTACAGGAACATCTGCGGCAACAAGCGGATCGTTCTGATTGCCCCAGGCGCACGCGGGGCGTTGCACGCGAGTTCCTCAGAAACATGGGTTTCTTCAGAACCTACTTGCGGCACCCGGAGTTGGAGCTTCCAACCACTACCGGAGCCATCGAATCGATGCACAACCTCATTCGTGATACGGTCCGACGGATAAGCAGTCCGAGATCACTACTACAGTGGGCCACAGCCTTCACCAGACTGCACCCAACCATTACCTGCAACGGCAAGAATCTTCAACAGAAATAACGCATCCATCCCATGATTGCAGATTGTTGGAATTGCGTATTCCGAATGACGAATGGCGGAATCCGGTCCGACGGCCACCGAACCGGAAAAGCGGCGGCTTCGCGGCCGCACTCCAAATTACCTCCGCCATCCGTGTTTATCAGTGTTTATCCGTGGTTACCCAATTCCGAATGCCGAATGGCGGGACATACCGCTCGGCACTTGAGACTGCCTCGTCGCTACGCTCCTCGCAGTGACGAGTCTTTCCTATCCTCGTTCCTCATTCCTCCATCTTCATTCCTCTCTCCGCCCTGTGTTTATCCGTGGTGGTATTATCCGGCAGCTCTTTCCTCTTGCTCCTGCGCTCCATTCGGGTAAACTGTATTGTAGTTGTTGCACCCGCAGCAACTTGGAATCGGAGACACGCAAGGAGGAAAGCAGTATGAAAGCTCTGGTCTACATCGGCAATCTGCCGAGCACCACAACCGTGGGGCTAATTAGGGACAACCACCTATTCCGCCCGCCGCTGACCGCCCTCCGATTGCAGATTGATGATTGCGGACCATTAGGAAATGCCGAACGCCGAATTGCGTTCTGCGACGCAGGAGCAGGTGCCATCCGATGGCTCAATGACGATTCTCCGCCCTCATCTGTGTCCATCCGTGTTGTGCCCTCCGAGAGCACTTTCCGCTCGTTCACTCGCTCCAATCATCCGTGGTTTCCCTCTCTTCATACTCTCTGCGCTTGAGATTGCCGCGCTTCGCTCGCAATGACAGTCTCTTTGTTGGCGGTTTCCGTTTTGGTCATTGGGACTTGGTCATTTCCCGACTTGGCGGCCCTGGCGGTTGGATACCGGTCGCGGCCTAGTATCCCCACTCTTCGTGGAGGTAGACCTTGCGCCGGCATTCGGGACAGAGTATCCGCATCGTGCCTGACCGGTAGGGCAGTTCGCCACCCTTGCCCGGCTCGGCCGGCGACGCCAGTTCCCGGTCTTCGTACAGCGCGAGGAACAGCGTCGGATTGGCATTGACCAGGTCGCCCGCTTTGTGGGCGATATGCAGTAGTTGGGCTTTGGTGGCGAACGGCTCGCCGCAGTCCTCGCAAAAGGACAGCTCTTTCTCGACTTCGGTCTGCCACTCCTCGGTCCGTTCGACGCTCGACAGGTCGAATTCGGTAGTGTGGTAGATCGCTTCGGTCGGGCAGTAGCGCACGCACTGGCCGCAGTATATACACCGCTCCGCGTGGTGGATATTCCGCATCACGCCGCGTTCGCGGTCCGCGACTATCTCGCGCGCGTTGGACGGGCAGACATTGGAACAGGCACCGCAGCAGATGCACTTGTCTTCGTGGAACTTAAGTATGCCGCGGAAGTTCTCATGGACCGAGTCAACCTTGGCCGGGAACTTGGTCGTGAACGGGCCACCGAACACCGCCCGCAGTGCCTCGGCCAGTTCGCGCAGCTTGGGAAGTGGAATCCTCATTCCTGCTCCTCGATGATACTCTCACCGCCCCGGTCTTCGGTGAATTCGTCCTTGATCGTCTTGTTCCAGAGTTTGACTCCGTAGATGAGCGAGCCGCGGGAAAGCGCGTGCGACGCGACCGGCAGGTTGATGAGTACGAAGAGAATCGCGACCAGCGCTTTGATTCCGAGGGCAGTGAACCCGGTCTGCAGGAATATCCCGAAGAAGATCCCGCAGGTGCCGAGAGTCACGCTCTTGGTAGCCGCCTGCATCCGGTTGTACAGGTCCGGGAACCTGACCAGACCCAGGCATCCGAGCAGGTTGAAGAGGACGCCGCCGATGATGAATACCCAGCTCAGCGAGCTAATCATCGAGGCTCCTTCCCTGCAGGTACTTGGACAAGGCCAGGGTCGATACGAACGATATCACCGCGAGCGCAATCGAGATGTCCAGCAGATAGGCCAGTTTGTGTTGCAGTGCCATCAGCGCGGTGATGGCCGAGAATATCACCGCCACGATATCGAGCGCAATCACGCGGTCCGAAATACTCGGTCCGCGCAGCGCCCGGTACAGGCAGAAGAAAGCCCCGAGCACAAGAATCACCAGTAGAATCGTCATCTCACTCCCAATGTCGAATACCGAATGCCGAATGCCGAGTTCGGACTTCCACCCTCATCTGTGTTCATCTGTGTCTATCCGTGGTTCATTCTTCCTTGGCGGTCTTGGCGGTTGAATTCCTGTTCATCAGTCGAATATCCGTGCCAGGATCTTCTCGAACGGCCCTTTGATAATCCGCGCCGCCTCCTCGGGGTCGTCGGATTTCACGTCAATCCAGTGAATGTAGAGGATGTCGTCCTTGATTTCCACGGTCATGGTACCCGGCGTCAGGGTAATCGAATTGGCGAGGAACGTACGGGCTATCTCGCTCTTCAGGCTTGTTTTCATCCTGACAATCCCGGGGTTCAGATTGAGACCGGGCGAGAGCACCCGCAGCGCGACGTCGATATTGGCCTTGAAGCATTCGTACGCGAATACCGGTATGAAGACCAGCAGCCAGAACCACCGCCTGGGATTGAACAGCTTGCCGGGGTTCAGCGGCAGGAACTGACCGAATATCAGCGCGGCAATGAGCGATGCAATCGCACCCGCAATCACCGACTGGTACTCAAGGGTCCACGTCAGCAGCAACCAGATACCCATTCCCGCAACCCAGTATGCGATTCTCCGTGTCGTCTTCACGTCGCTATCCTCCGAGCACCATCCGGGCATATGCCAGCCCGCCGAACAGCACCTCGGCTGCAGGTCGAATGACCCAGTCCAGCACCGGTCTGAACCCGATGCCGAACAGAAGTGCCAGCACCACCAGTATTACCATCGCGAGGAGAATCATCGGCGGCGACTCTCTTGCCGGCGTCGGCTCGACACCCTTGCGCGAGAGAAGCACGCTGTTGATCACTTTCACCAGGTAGCCGAGGGTCACGGTCGAGAACAAGGCCGCCAGGACCGCCACCCAGTACATCTTCGCCGCAACCGCGCCGATGATGATGAACAGCTTCGAGAAGAACCCGGCGAACGGCGGCACCCCGGCCAGCGACATCGAACCCAGGATGTAGGACCAGGCGGTCACCGGCATGGTTTTCTCAAGCCCGTTGATATTGCCGATTTCCCGGGAACCGGTCTGGCGCTCGATTGACCGCGAAGCCAGAAACAACAGTCCCTTGGTGACCGCGTGCGAGAGTATGTGAAACAACGCACCGATAATCGCCCAGTGGTTCCCGATGCCGAACCCGAGCAGGATGTACCCGACCTGGCTGACCGTCGAATAGGCCAGCAGCCGCTTGTAGTTCTTCTGGGTGATGGCGAGCAACCCGCCGGCCACGATTGAAACCAGCCCGAACCCGACCAGCATGTCGAAGAACGCCGGCTCGGTCGCCCGGGTCAGACCGAATACGTTGAACACCACCCGAACCATCGCATACACGCCGAGCACCTTGATGAACACACCGGACAGCATCGCGGATACCGGCGCCGGCGCGGAGAGATGGGCATCCGGCAGCCAGGAATGGAACGGGACCATCGCCATCTTGATGGCGAACCCGATGAGCATCGTTCCCAGAACGAACCAGAAGAAGGGCGTGTGGTTCATTCCGGCGAGGACCTGGGACATATCAGCCATGTTCAGGGTCGAAGTCTTCGCGTAGAGCATCGCAATCGAGAAGAGTATCGTCAGCCCGCCAATCTCGCCCATCACCATGTACTTGAACCCGGCTTCCAGTTCTTCAGCCGAGGTGCCGAACGCCACCAGCGCGTAGGAAGCTACTGCCGCTATCTCGATGAACACGAACATGTTGAACATGTCGCCCGAAATAGCCACGCCGTTCATCCCGGCCAGGAGCAGCATGAACAGAGTGTAGTAGCGCCAGCGGCCGGTGAACTTGTCCAGATACCGGGTTGAGAAGAGCAGGGCCGGGAAACCGACCAGGTTGATGATCAGGACTATCAGCGCGGTCAGCGAGTCGTAGACAAGCGTAATCCCCACCGGCGGCAGCCAGCCGCCCATCTTGTACACGACGGCGGGCGAACCGGTCGCCAGGCACACCAGCCCATACACGGACAGGCCGACCAGGACCGCGCCGACGACGTTGCCGACGATGTCGGCCAGCCCCTTCCACAGCCTGGAAAGCAACGGAACCAGGAAGGCTCCGGCAAGGGGCAACACTACGAAAAACGGAAGCAGTCTTTCCATTGCTCGGCTAGCCTTTCAACCGCCGGATTTCGGTGATGTCAAAAGTCTTGTATCTCTCGTATATCCGCATCGCAAAAGCCAGCATCAACGCGGTAGTTGCCAGGCCGATGACAATCGAAGTGAGTACCAGCGCCTGGGGCAGCGGGTCGACGAAGTTCCTCGCCATGTCGGGGTCGGTGATAATCGGTGCCAGCGCCTCGCGTTTGAATCCTGCGAGCGCAAAGAACAGGTTCACCGCATACTCCATGAAGCAGAACCCGATAATCATCTTGATCAGGTTGCGCTTCATCACAATCGCGTACAACCCGAACAGGAACAGCAGCACGCAAACCAGGAACGGAATCACGCCCCCTCCTTCATGACGTACTGTGAAGCGCCCAGCGCCAGAAAGACCGCCCAGAGTCCGGCCCCGACCTTGAACCCAATTGCGATATTGGCCAGCGGGATGATGCCGCCGCTAACGAGATGCAGCGGCCTGCCGACTCCGGCCCACACGTTGGTGAAGAACACATGGCCCGCGAAGTACCCGACCAGCCCGATTGCCAGGAACGCGAGTCCGCCCAGGCTCTCGAAGAACGACGAGAACCGGTACGAACTCCGCTCCGAGTCCTCAACCGACCCGAACGCCAGCGACATCAGGATGAACGAAGCCGCGACGATAACACCGCCCGCGAATCCGCCGCCCGGGGTGAGATGCCCGTGCAGGGTTATGTAGCAGCCGTAGAGGAAGAGCATCCCGCCGACGAGTCCGGCAACCGTCTGGACGATAGAAGTCATGCCGCGCATGTCAGTTCTCCTCCGGCTTTTTGTCCGCCTTGCGGCCGAGTCGCCGTACTACCGTGAGTACCCCGACCACCGCGGTGAAGAGCACTACCGCTTCCCCGAGCGTATCGTAGGCCCGGAAATCGAGAATCACCGCGGCCACCAGGTTCGCTGCGCCGGTCTGCTGCAGCCCGATGGCAATGTAGTCGCGCGCAACCCGCATCACCGGATCGCCGAAAGCCGGCAATTCACCGAACACCCGCCAGGCCAACACCATGAACAACAGCGAGAAGCCACCGTACACCACCGCCGGGAAAACCATCTCCCGCTTCAGCTTCTCACCGATAGTCGTATCGGTGTGCGTGGTACGCAGAATCACTGCAGCGAAGAACACTATGGTCAGAATCTCTACGACGATCTGTACGATAGCCAGGTCCGGTGCCTGCACGAGTATGAACGCTATCGCCACACTGAATCCGACCATCCCCATCGCCACCGCCGCAGCCAGCAGGTCCTTGATCTCGATCGCCACCACCGCCGCAGCCAACATGGCAATCAGAACAACGTAGAGTTCAGCCATCAGTTACCTCAACACCAGCACCAGATAGAATACAATCGCCCCGAGGAAAATCCACACGACATAAAGCGGCAGGCTGCCGGTCTGGAGTTGGGAGAGCCCCTTTCCGGTCGCCTGAACCAGCTTGGTAAGGTAATCACAGAGAAACTCGAGTGCCCGGTCGATACCCTGCCGGAATATGACACCCAACCCGTTCAAGAGGCCCCGGACCCAGTTGTAGAGGTCAAGAGCCCCCGCTTCTCCGAATCGCAGCAGGTCGCCGATCATCGGCAGTTCCTTGACCGGGGAGTAGAACGCCGTACCCGGAACCCGGCTTTCTTCCTCGTCCGCAATCCTCTCGCCGCCGACAAAAGTCCGGCCCACGACCGGCTTGCGAACGGTACCGAACAGGTAGACCAACGCACCGATACCCAGGGCTACCAGCATCAGCAGCGTTGCCAGCACCGGCTGCCAGATCCCGAACGGCTCCACCAGGAACGGCAGGCTCGGGTAAATCAGCAGGCGCAGCGGCACCTGGTATGCTAGCACACCAAAGACCACACAGAGCAGAGCAAGAACGACCGGCGGCAGCCACATCGTGAAACTGCCCTCCCTGACCTTGGCGAGCGCAGCCGGACGCTGCCCCAGGAAAACCGCGTGGAGCAACTTCAGGAACGAGGCAATGGTCAAGACGCTGCCGAGCATGGCCGCAACAAGGAATACCGGAAACAGCCGGTTGCCCTCACGGCCCACGTCAATGATGCCCTGGTAGACCATCCACTTGGAGAAGAACCCACTGAGCGGAGGCACACCCGCAATTGCCAGTGCGCACACCAGGAACGAAAAGAAAGTAATCGGCATCTGCCGTCCCAACCCGCCCAGCTTGTCGATTTCGTCGGTCTTGGTCCAGTATTCGACCGAACCGGCGGAGAGGAAAAGGCCGGTTTTGTAGATGGAATTATTGAGCATGTGGAAGAGCCCACCGGCAATGCCGATCGGGGTGCCGGTACCGATGCCGAGTACCATGTAGCCGACCTGGGACACCGCGTGGAACGACAGAAGCCGCATCATTCGCTTCTGTACCAGCGCCATCATCACCGCACCCAGAATCGTAATCGCCCCGACCGCCATGAACGTATTCCGCAGCGCCATGTTACTCGCGATGTTGAACACGTACACCGAAAGCCGGGTCAGGAGGTATATCCCCAGCAGCTTATCGAGCGCTGCCGGTATGAACGCCATCACCGTGGCCGGTGAAGTCTCCGACGCCTGCGGTATCCAGGTGTGCAGCGGCATCGAGCCGGCTTTGGCCAGCGCACCCACCGATACCAATACGAACGCCAGGATCATCATCGGGTCGGACAGGGCCATCGGCACTCGCGGCATCAGGTCAATCCAGCCGTTATGCGCAACCAGTAGCACAATGCCCAGCAGCATCGCGAAATCGCTCAGCCCGACAACAACCAGGGCTTTGCGTGCCGCCTTGTAGGCTCCGGCCCGGCCCACCAGCAGCAACCCGTACAGTATCACCAGCAGGAAACCCCAGAAGAAAAGAAGGGTATAGAGATTCGCCGACAGCAGTACCCCATTGGCCCCGGCCAGCGCCAGGAGCAAATACAGGTAGTAGCCACGCACGCCTTTCCAGTTCTTCATGTACCGGAACGAAAACAGGATAATGAGCACCCCGAACATCGCTACGAACAACAACACGAATCCGGACAGGGTATCCAGCTTGAACGCCACCGGCAGGTCCCCTACCTTGAGGAAATCGCACCCGATCACTGTGCTTCGGGACTGCCAGAACAATCTGACCGCAAAGTACAGGCTCAGCACGGCTCCGATAAAGCTGAACTCGTTCCGCAGCCGCCGGACGAAATAGCCCATGAGGCCGGCAATGACCGGAATCAGAACGATCAGTCCAAATGAATGCACTACGCCAC
Organism: uncultured bacterium; assembly: GCA_965370805.1. Lineage (GTDB taxonomy): Bacteria > Hydrothermota > Tepidihabitantia > Tepidihabitantales > Tepidihabitantaceae > CBDUVZ01. The sequence continues at coordinate 12,932 of CBDUVZ010000033.1, forward strand.
TCCCATGCGCAAAACCGGGCTCACAGTACCACCCCGATTGTCTCGCCGTTCAGGAAACCGCTCATCCACGGAAACAGCAGGCCGAGCGCAACTGAAGCAGCCGCCAGCACCACCACGGTCGCGGTCATGACTCCTAGGTCTCGACCGGCGATGCCTTCTCGCGGCTCGCCGACGAATATACGGTACATTCGGAGCATGTAGAGAACAGTCAGTACTGCGGCGATGACCCCGCCGACCGCAATCATCAGGTTACCTCGGACCGCAGCCAGGATAACGTAGAACTTGCCGAAGAATCCAAGAAGCGGAGGCAACCCGATAATCGACAGCATCAGCACCGCCACCGAGACTGCGGTAACCGGCATCGACCGGGCCAACCCACCCAGCTCGTCGATCCTCCGTTTGTGAGTGACGCGCTCGACGATTCCCATCGACAGGAACAACCCTGCCTTGGCCAGGCAGTGAGCAACGAGATAGATAACCCCGGCCGCGGCCCCAAGGCTGGCTGCGAAAGCAAACCCGATGAATACGTACCCCAACTGGCTCACCGTTGAATACGCCAGCAGCCTCTTGTAATCGCTTTCCCGAAGGGCACATCCTCCCGCGACCAGAGCCCCGGCCACGCCCAGACCGCCAATCAGCAACGGCCACCAGCCGGGCAAACCGACCTGACTCAGGATGAAAATCCGCAGATAGGCAATCAACCCGATCTTGGCGATGATGCCGGACAGCAGCGCGCTCATCGGTGAAGGCGCCACAGTATGGGCATCCGGAAGCCAGATGTAGAATGGCAGGCTGGCCGACTTGGTAATCATACCCGCCAGTATCAGCAACGACGCCCAGAGACTGATGTCGGTTCCGGCCAGGCTGCTCACGTTCAGAGTCTGGTGTTCCACGAATATGCCTGCGAACCCCACCAGCATCAGGACCGACCCGGTGAACGTCATGAACAGCGTCTTGGTGGCTGCGCGGATTTCCCGGTCATTCCGGTAGAATGCAACCAGACGCCACGTCGCTATCCCGGCTACTTCCCAGAACACGTAAATCGTCAGGAGGTTTTGTGACAGGCAGAATCCAACCATACTGCCAAGCATCACCAGCAGGAATCCGTAGTAGTCGTCCTGGAATGGATAGCCCTTCAGGTAACCCAGGGAAAAAACCGTCACCAGGAGCCATACAAAACTGAACAGGACAGTCAGCAGCAGTCCGAGTCCATCTACTACCAGCAGGGGTACCGGCACATCACCGAGAACAGTCATGAACCAGACCCCGTGGGAACCTGTGCCCGCTGTCACCCACAGCACGATTGCCAGCCCCAGGGTAGCCGCACTCCCGAAAACAGCGATGAGATTCCGTACCCAGGGGCTCAGCCGGCGGAGAATCAGCAGCAGCACGCCCAGCACAACAGGAACAAGAATCGCCGCCGCAACCAGACCGTTCATCTCCGCAACCTTTCCCTGAGCCGCTCGGTTTTCTCCCAGGACAGCTTCAACAGGTCATTCCATGTGTAGCGGAGCTTGCCGTCCTCGAATGCGGCCATGCGCTCGGTGCAACAGTAGCAGGGATCGACCGCGGCCAGCGTCAACGCCGCATCCGCAATCGTACCGCCTACACAAGCCACCTTGTTGGAAGCAACATTCATGTAGCTCGGGGCCCTGATTTTGTGCCGCAGGGGCCGGTTCGAACCATCGGACCGCATGTAGTGGAATACCTCACCGCGCGGCGCTTCGGTCCGACCGCAACCTTCGCCTGGCGGAACCTGCTCAATCCGGGTCTCGATCGGTCCGTCCGGGATCTTGTCCAGGCACTGCCGGATTATCCTGACCGCCTCAATCATCTCGAGCAAGCGAACCTTGGCCTTGGCCAGCACGTCACCTTCCGGGACGCAGATAACGTCCCAGTCAACCAGGCCGTACGCGGCATGCGGCTCGTCACGACGCACGTCTCCGGGCAGGCCCGAAGCGCGCGAAGTCGGCCCGGTCGTCGCATAGGCAATCGCCTGTTCCCTGGTCAGGATACCGACTCCCTCAAGTCGCGCCCGCATGACCGGGTCGTCGAGGATCGCATTGGTCAACATCCGCACTTTCTTGTCGACCAGATCAATCGCGTCCCGAATCGGCTTGACCATGTCCGGCTTGAGGTCGTGCCTCACCCCGCCCGGCTTGTTCATCGCGTAGTGGTTGCGGTTGCCGACCAGCATCTCGAATACCTGCAGCACGTGCTCGCGATACTTCCACGCCCACATCCAGACCGTATTGTACCCGACGAAATGCCCGGCCAGACCAAGCCAGAGCAGGTGTGAGTGAATCCGTTCCAGTTCTTGCACGATGACGCGCAGGTACTTGGCCCGCTCCGGTATCTCGATATTGCAGATGTCTTCGACCGCCATCACTGCGGCCATCGGATGCGAGTTCGAACAGATACCGCAGATGCGCTCGACCAGGAACGGCACCTGGTCGTAAGTCAGCTCGGGCGAAATGAACTCGTGGCCCCGGTGGTTGTAGCCGATGTTGATCTCGATGTCCACCACCTTCTCACCCTCGACCACGAGCTTGAAGAACTCCGGTTCTTCCTGCAGCGGGTGGTACGGACCAATCGGGACGATCCGCCGCTGCTTGCCGCCCGGGGCTGGACTAGCGCTCATGGTCTTCGCCTCGTCGTTCATAGTCTCTCCGCAACGGTCGCTGCTCTGGGTCCCAATCCGTATCCGAAGTCAGCAACGGCTGCATGTCCGGATGGCCCGGGAAGTCGATACCAATCAACTCGTGCATCTCGCGCTCAATCCAGTCGGTCGCCGGATACCATGACGCCTGCGAGTCGATCCTGGGGTCGTCCTTCGGCGCGACCACCTTGAGCGTGTACATCCCACCGCTGACGTCGTCCGAGAAATGATACAGCACTTCGAAACCTTCGCGCGTGTCGATGCCGGTGCAGGTCGCGAGCCGCAGCCCGAGCTCCCGGTGCAGGTACTGTGCGGCTTCGATCAGCTTCTCGCGCGGAATCCTGACGTAGAGCCGGTCCTCGTTGTGCCGGAAGTAATCGGCATCCGGGAACCGCTCGCGCAGCTTTGTTTCAGCTTCTCTCATAGTTTGCTCAATGCTTTGACCACGCCCAGAATCATCGCCTCGGGCTTTGGCGGGCAGCCCGGAATGTAGACGTCGACCGGCAGGTATTTGTCGAAAGGCCCGACGACGTTGTATGAGTGTCGGAAGATATGCGTGTTGGATGTACAAGTGCCGACACAGATGACCAGGCACGGCTTTGACGTCTGCTCGTACACCTCCATCACCCGGGGCAGATTCTTGCGGTTCAGCACACCCGTCACCAGGAGCGCATCCGCGTGTCGCGGTGACCCGACCAGCACGATCCCGAATCGTTCCACGTCATAACGCGGGGTCAGCAGTTCCAGTATCTCGATATCGCAGTTGTTACAGGGAGCCGCCGCCAAGTGGTACACCCATGGTGACTTCTTCAGGCCCCACAGTCCGAGTTTGCTCATATGTCTCTATAGCCTCGCAAACGCCAGTAGCACCGCGACAACGCCCAGGCTGCCCAGACCGAACCAGAAGAACCTGAGCGCCTGGTCAATCCGCAGTCGCGGGTTCGTGTTCTTGATCAGCACTACCAGGACGATAATCAACAGAAACTTGAGAATCGCCCACCAGTCCCCGAACCCGCCCCAGTAAAGCGTAATCAGAAACAGCGGCAGCACAACCATCATCATCGCCCGGGTAATCTTGAACATCGCCAGGGCCATGCCCGAATACTCGGCGTACACGCCGGTCATGATCTCCTGCTCCGCCTCGGCGGCATCGAACGGCACGACGCCAAGCTTGGCCTGAATCACCAGCAGGACGATAATGGCCCCAATCACGCCCGATACCGAGTACAGGAACGGACCTCCTGCCTGTTGGGCCAGAACCAGGTCGCCGATTCTGATTGAGCCGCCGGACTTGATAATCGGTACCACCAATGCCAGGAGAAACGGCAACTCGTAGCCAAGGTAGAGCATCATCTCCCGCGACGCGCCCACCGCGGAAAGTGGATTGCGGCTGGCTGAAGCACCGACAATCAGCGCCAAGGGCGGCAGGGCGAAGAGGTAGACCAGCACTATCAGGTCACCCACAAAGGAACCTTGCGGGTTGAAGTTCGCGTAGAACAACAGTACCGAAACCAGACACATTGAAACCAGTCCCAGCATCGGCGCGAACAGGAAAAGCGCTTTGGAAGCACCGGCAGGCACAATCGTCTGCTTGATTGTCAGTTTCAACATGTCCGCGAACGGCTGGAAGAACGGCGGTCCTTTGCGGTACTGGACCCGGGCCGAAACCAGCCGGTCGACCCAGGTCAGGACCAGCCCGACCACGACCGTGAACAGGAACCCGGGGAAGATCAGGAAGGCCAACGCCAACTGCCAGCCGGTCCAGCCGATCATGGCCGCCTCCGGTGCGGAAACCGGGCCGCGAACCCGACCCCGGTTTTCTTCTCATCCAGTTCCGATTCCTCAACGAACTGCAGAGCCCCGGTCGGACAGGTCGCCGCGCAGCGCGGGCCGTCCTCGCGGTCATCACACAGGGTGCATTTCTGCGACGTGCTGCGCAGCAGGTACGTGTCCATCACTCCGAACGGGCACGCCAGCACGCACGACCTGCATCCCACGCAGTGGAAGCTCGACCGTGACACGATGCCGGTCTCCGGGTCCTTGCGGATGACGTCAAACGGGCACGCGGCCACGCACAGCGGCTCTTCGCAGTGACGACAGGAGAGCGGCACGTACACCTGGGCCGCAAGCTCGCCGTACCGGACCCGGGCCTCACCCTTGTACCGGCTCCGGCATGCCGCTTCGCACGACCGGCAACCAATGCAGTAGTCCATCCGCAGCACAAGTCGTTTCGCCATGTCAGCTCGGTCGATACTCGGTCGGCGGCTGCACGATGCCGGCCGCCTTCGCAATCTTGACATTCACCGGCTGGACCGTAACGTCGCCCGTGACCTCGTCGGTCCCGAGCGGGAACAGGGTCCGGTTCCGGTGCACGTTGGTGCCGACCATGACCGCGCCCGCCGGCACCGCGTCGGTCACGTGGACCTTGAATTCCAGCTCCGCAACCGGGCTTGCGATACTCAGGACCGCGCTGTCGTCGACGCCGAGCTTCGCCGCGTCCGCGGGGTTGACCGCGACTCGGTCTTCCGGGTCATGGAACCCGCGCAGCCCGATTGCTTTCTTCTCACCCATCAACAGCCACTCACCGTCGCTGCGGGTCATGCCAGCGGCCCGGCCGGCCATCTCGACCACCACGGCCGGCGCGTGTGGCTTCGGTGCCTGAAGCTGTGCCTCACTTGCATTGCCGAACAACTCGATTACCCGCGCGAAATCCCGAGTCCCGCTGTATGGCTCGGCGACCGGCTCGCGCTTGACCGGACCCCAGTAGGAAATGCCGGACGACGCCTTCTCCAGTTCCGCGGTCACCGGGAACATGAGGCCCGGGACCGGGGGGTCGGGAATGAATATCGCGGTCGCCACCCGGTATTCGACCCGGTCCAGTTCGGGCATCAGGCCGCCGTAACTGTACGGGAACAGACCGCCGGTCCAGAACAGCAGCCGGATCCGGCCATCGGCAATCGCGGCACGCAGTTCGGCGAACGACGCGAGTCCCTGCGGCAGCCCGGTCTCACGGAACCCGACGAACGGCTTGCCGGACTTGACCGCCACCAGTTGGGACCCCAGGCTGTGCAGCAGCGGGTGGAACACGCGCCCGGTATGGGCTGCGCTGCCCACGAACCCCGGCACCTCGGGCGAAAGCATCGCGGCCGCGGCCGCCAGTTGCCCGCGTTCGACGCCGGCAACCTTACACATCCGGTCAACGTCCACCCCGGCGAGTGAGCCGTCAATCATGGCCGCGAGCGCCACCAGGGCGAACGGCTCGGTGCCCGGAGCCACCTGGATGAATGAGTGTGCGAACCCGGACTGCCGGGTCTTGATCGAGTCGATCACCACCAGCCGGTTCTTACGGTTCGCGTAGCGCGCGTTCAACATACGCCCGACCGCAACCGGTGACGTGTTGAACACGTCGCCGACCAGCAGCATCGACTCCGCGTTCTCGACCTGTTCCAGAGTCGCGTCCTGCACGCCTTCGACCCGGGCCTCAAAGCTGTTCTCCGGTTCGACGTGACCGCACGCCAGGTTCTTCGTGCCCAGTTCCAGGGCCAGGCCGTGCATCCGCCTGACTTCGCTCATACTCCGTCCCCGGCTGTAGACCAGTGCCATCTCGGCGGGCTTGACCGCGGCCTTCCAACCCCGGGCCAGGCTGTTCGCTTCGTCCCAGGAAATCGGCCTGCCGTCGAGCAGCGGGTAGGCGAGCCGCTTCGGGTGGTCGATGACGATGCTCGCGCTGTTGCCGCGCGGGCACAGCTTGCCGGCATTGACCGGCCCGTCGGCCGGGTACTCCATCCGGTACTGATACCCGTCGAACACCACGCCCGAAGTGCAGCCGTTGAGGCAGAACGGGCAGATGGTCTTCTTGATCTCCATGACTTAGACGAACGGGTCCGGGAGGTCCTTGATCTGGTCCCAGGTGAATACCGGGCCGTCCTTGCACGAGAAGAACGGTCCGAACTTGCAGTGTCCGCACTGCCCGAGGCCGCACGACATGTTCGTCTCCATCGACAGGTAGATGTTCTCGCCCTTGAACCCGACGTCGAGCAGCTTCATGTTGACGAACTTCATCATGATCGGCGGCCCGCACACGACCGCGATACTGGTCCCCGGGTCGCACGGTATCTCGTCCATCAGACAGGTAACGACGCCGACCTTGCGAATCCACTTCTTGTCGGTCACGTCGACCGACAGGTCCACGTCCACTTTGTCCATCTGCTCCCATCCGGGAAGCAGGTACTTGTAGACGATGTCCGCGGACGTGCGCGCGCCGTAGCGCAGGAACACCCGCTTGTACTTGTCGATCTCGTGGGTCAGGGCCAGGAACAAGGCCCGGAGCGGGGCGAGCCCGACGCCGCCGCCCACGATGTAGATATCCCTGCCCTCGAACTTCTCGAGCGGATACCGCTTGCCGTACGGCCCGCGGATTCCGACCTTGTCGCCAACCTTCATGTCGAACAGCGCCCCGGTCGCGCGGCCGACCTTCATGATCGTCATCTCAATCGTGTCCCGCTTGAACTGCGACGACGACGGCGTGAACGGCGCTTCGCCGAACCCGGGCATGGTCAGCTCGATGAACTGGCCGGCCTGGAACGGAACCTCCTGCTCGGGCTTCAACTCGAACGTGCGGATGTTCGGAGTCTCGTCAATCGTCTTGAGGATTTCCGCGCTGATCGGCTGGAAGATATTGCCCATGCGCTACGCTTCCGGCTCTTGGCGGCCTTGGCGCTCTTGGCGGTTTCCGCACACGTCGAGCAGCACCTTGCGGACGTCAATCTTGCCCATGCAGGCCGCGGTGCACCGGCCGCAGCCCGTACACGCGTACATCCCCTGCCAGGTCTTGAAATGGCTGAACTTGCAGAAGAACCGGTTGTAGAACCGCTTGACGAACTCGCTGCGGGGGTTCGCGCCGCCGCCGACCCGGGCATAGGCCGCGACATAGCACGCATCCCACACCTTGGTCCGCTCCATGCCCTGCTCCTTCGCTTTATCGTAGAGCAAATAGCAGTAGCAGGTCGGGCACGCCATCAGGCAGGCATAGCACTCGACGCAGTCCGCCGCATGCTTGGCCCAGAACGCGTGGTCCTCGCTGCGCTTCGCAACCCGGTCCGGCAGGTCCGCGACGAACGGATTCGGGTTGATTTCCTTGAGCTTTGCGTCGGCCTGCCTGCGCCTGTCGGCCCGGGCCGCCTTCTGCGCCTCGGTCGCCTCGACCGTGGCCGCGCTCACAAGCAACTGCGCCCCGGCCTCGGTTATAGCCTCAAGCAGCCATCCGCCCTTGACCACGGAAAGCACCACATCCGACCCGGCCTGCTTGTCGTCGGCTGCGTACGGGTGATTCCCGACCAGGTTACAGAAACAGGTATCCGCCGGCTCCGGGCAGTCAGCGGTGACAATCAGCGTGTTCTTCCGCCGCTGCTCGTAGAACTCATCCTTGAACTCGCCTTCGAGGAACATCTTCCGGTGCACCTCCAGGGCCGCGACGTCGCACGCCTTGGCCCCGAACAGGATCCGCGGCTCCGCGTCACCGACTGCCATCTTCTCCGGGAAAGAAGCAACCCGCTCGCGCGGGCTGAAAAAGAAGCTTTTGACGGGCTCGCTCGCACGGATGCGCTCGAGCCCCCAGTCCGGTCCTTCGGCATCCGCCTCCAGGTCGTCTGCGACCAACCGCCGCCAGTGGACTCCGTCTTCAATCACCGTCGGGAAAAACACCCCCGCCCGTGCAATCAGGGCGGACAGCCACTGATTGCGCCCGGACTGTGAGAGAAAGAGTACTCTCGCTTTCACTTGGACGCTGAAATTACAGAAGCCAATCCGGATGTCAAGAGAAAAAACCGCCCAGCAGGGACAACCCGAATCCCATGCCGACTGCTTGTCGAATCACGTTCATCCTTCTGCTTGACCCGCCCGGATTCCGGCCCACAATTGTATCATGTTCCTGCTGCTGTTCGCCCTGGTCACCGTCCAGACCCCGCGCCTCGCGCCGTTTCCTGCTCGCGCGGTCGAAGCCGAGCCGCAGACATTGCCGGACTCCATCTTCCTTCCGCCGGCCCGCCGCGTCGACCCGGACCGCTGGCTGGCGATGGACAAATTCTGGCACTTCTCGGCCAGCTTCGCCACGGTCGGCGCCGGGTATCACCTCGGCGCGAACCGGCTCGGCCTCGACCACGCACCCGCAACCGGCATCGCCCTCGGGGGCACTTTCGCGCTCGGCCTGACCAAAGAGTTCCACGACCTGGCCGGACCTTCAAACCTCTTCTCCTGGAAAGACCTCACTGCCGACCTGCTCGGCATCGGCACCGGCTACCTGGTCTTCGTTCACGACTGGAACCGGTAGGAGAACGTAATGGATGAAGCAATCCCGGTCCTGGACGCCTTCTTCTCCGAGTACCTCGGGTGCGACATCCGGGATATTGTGCCCGGCCACACCTGCATCACGGCCACTCCCCGACGCGAACAACGCGAGCTCCACCACCCGGACAGCTTCGCGCTCTGGATGCTCATCGCCCAGAGCCGGTGCGCCATCTCGGTCCACGGCCCGCTGCTCCGAACGGTATCGAAAATCGCCCACGGCCTCGGCATCGAAGGATTCCGCCACCCGCTCGCGGTCAAACGCTTCGTCGTTGCCGTGACCCGGGGACTGGGACTGCGCGAAGGCATCTCCTCCACCTCCGGCCCGGTCCTCTACTGCACGAACACGACGCTCCGTCCGGCGCGACTCCACCCCTGCCGGCCGGTGACGCCCGCGGACCTGCCCGCAGTCCGGGCCACCGGCCTCTACGACTCGTCGCTAGAACAGAGCGTCACGGACGGCACCTGCTTTGCCGCCTTCGACGACGGCCGGCCGGTATCGCTCGCCGGGACACTCGCCGTGCCCCACATGGCGGACTCGGTCGCGGACATGCACATCCCCGGCACAATCGCAACGCACCGCCGGCGCGGGTTCGGCCGGACCGCGGTCTCCCACGCCACCGGCGCGGTCATCGACCGGAACCGCGTCCCGGTCTACCTCACCTCGGACCGCAACGCCGCCTCGGTCGAAACCGCGCACTCGGTCGGCTACCGCGAATACGGCTGGCAGTTCCGCGTCCGCCTGCCCGACTGATACTGCAGTTCCGAGAGGCAGGTTGCGAGTTCGGACTCTGCCTTCTGCCTTCTCCTCCGTGTTGTGCCCTCCGAGAGCACTTTCCGCTCGTTCACTCGCTCCAATCATCTGTGGTTGTTTTCTCTTGGTGTCTTCTGCGCTTGAGATTGCCGCGTCACTCCGTTCCTCGCAATGACAATTCCCTTTGTGTTCTTTGTGTCTTCGTGGTAAGACTCCCTTCCGCTTCGCTCCTCCGCCTTGGCGCTCTTGGCGGCCTTGGCGGTTGTCTCTTCAGTCTTCTCCTGCGTCGGCTTGACACCCGCGGCAGTTGCGCTAATATGCCCTCATGGCACTCCACTGGCTGGAGGAAGAAAAGGCGCGGCGCGACGAGAAGATGTCACAAGTCAGCGCCAAAGTCCAGGGCAGACGCCACAAAGGCCAGCCCGTCCTCCGCCGCAAAGAGATGCTCGTGGAACAATGCCGGCAGATTGCGATTGAGTTCGCCCGCGAGACCGACTGGCGCTCCGACGACCGGGACCTCTCCCGCATCCTCGACCGCCGGCTCAACGACTGGAACGCCTTCCATGAATTCTACGTCTTCCCCAGCGGCGGCGGCGGGTTCTTCATCGCCATCCAGGAACGCATCAAGACGACGTTCTTCCTGACCAAGAAGACCGAACTCCGGGTTCAGGTCAAACTCGCCCCGACCGGCGGCAAACAGAAATCGATGACCTGGGTCATCCCCGAGTCCGGATTCAACGGCATGAAACTCCAGAAAGCGGTCAGCATGGCCTGGCGCGCCACCGGCTGGCTCTAAACACCCCGGACCGGACGGAATCCAGACACCAACCGCCAAGGCTGAGGACCGAAGCGGAATGTAAACACCAAGGCACCAAGAACACCAAGAATAAGCAGCCACTGATGAACACGGATGAGAACGGGAATCCGAACTCGTCATTCGACACTCGACATTCGCAATTGCCTTGGCGGTTGTCTTTTCCGCCTTGGTCATTGGGATTTGGACCTTGGTCATTTCCTCACCCGGCGGGCTGTCACCCGACCGGGTCTTACTGTATAATGCCTGTCTATGTCCGGCAATAATTTCCGCCCCGGGCCGCGCGGCCGGTTCAATCCCGCGTCTCATGCCGCCGAACGCCTGCCGCTGATGAGAATGCTTGAAGGCGTCTACCGCGTCTTCCCCGCGGTCCGAAGGACCGTCTACCGGGCCTGGTATCACCACCTGACCGGGCTGGACAAAGCAGCCGAAGCGACCTTCACCAACTACGGCTACGCCCCGCTCGACCCCGGGACCCGGGAGCCCGACCTGCGCGAAGAAGACGAAGTCAACCGCTACTGCATTCAGCTCTACCACCACGTCGCCGGCGCGGTCGACCTGAGACAACGCGACGTTCTCGAAATCGGCTGCGGCAGAGGCGGCGGCGCATCCTACATCGCCCGCTCGCTCAACCCGGGCTCGGCAACCGGGATTGACATCGATACCAGGGCGATCGAATTCTGCAACCGGCACTACGCCGACGCCGGGCTAACCTTCCGGCGCGGCGACGGCGAATTCCTGCCCTTCGGCGACGGCTCATTCGACGTCATTATCAACGTCGAGTCATCCCACTGCTACGGCTCGATGCGGCGCTTCCTCAACGAAGTCCACCGGACCCTGCGCCCGGGCGGCCACTTCCTCTTCGCCGACTTCCGGAGCAGGAAACACGTTCGCCCCCTGCGCGAACTCCTGAAGCGTACCGGGTTCGTTCTGGTCCGGGAACAGAAGATAACCCCGAACATCTTCCGGGCACTCGAACTGGACAACGAACGCAAACTCGCGCTGATACAGAAACGCGTGCCCGGCCTGCTGCGGGCGATATTCAGACAGTTCGCGGCAACGGAAGGCACGCCGACCTTCGAGTCATTCCGCAGCGGCAACTGGGAATACCTCAGCTTCGTCCTGCGCAAAGACGGCACCGGGAGTGAGTAACCACAGATAAACACGGACGGAGAAGTCAGAATGCAGAAGGCAGAACCGCAGACAGGAGATAACCGCCAAGGCCGCCAAGCACGCCAAGAGAGGAGTTGTCATTGCGAGCGGAGCGCGGCAATCTTCCCTCCTTCAATCTGCAATCCGAAATCTCAAATCGCCCTTGAACCCTTGGACCCCAGAACCCTGGAATCCTTGGACTCTTTCCTCTTGTCATTCGACACTCGGCATTCGGAATTGTCCTGGCCGCCAAGAGCACGAAGAGGAAGTAACCACAGATGGACACGGATGGACACTGATGAGGGCGGAAGTCCGAATTCGGCAATCGCCATTCGGAATTCGCCATTGTCTTGGCCGCCAAGCGGCAGGAACTGTCACCCCGACCGGAGCGGAGGGGTCTCTCAGGTCGTGTCAATTGCGCACGACGGACTGGGGTCGATGCCGCCGAGGCATGGGAGCGAAGCGACTGCGGCAATCTTCCTCATTTCATTCACCATTCGCAATTCGGCATTCGGCATTCCCTGATGGTCCGCAATCACCAATCTGAAATCTACAATCGGAGAGGACGGTCGACAGCGGGCTGGTCTTCGGGGGCTAGAGCAGTTGCTCCAGTTCCTGGACAGTCAACTCAGCGTCCGCGAGGATGCGCTTGAGGACCTTGGGGTGAACAATCCTGCCGGCATGAATCGGCAAGGTAATCCGGCGGCCCGCTTCATTGCGGAATATCTGATGGCTCCCGGACTGGCGCACAGACTTGAAGCCGGCTTTCTCGATTGCGCGGCGAATCTCGGCGGCGGTCCGGCGTGGCAGCCGGGGCGTCATACCGCCACTTCCAGCGTGGCGATATTCAGGATTTCCGGTTTGGGAATGGACTCGCCGTTCTCCAGACGGTCCTGAACGTGAAGGACGACTGCATCCTTCAGGTTGGTCAGAGCCTCCTCGTACGTCTCGCCCTGCGTGTAGCAGCCCTGCAGTTCCGGGCAGTAGGCGAAGTACCCGCTCTCATCCTTCTGGATGATGACAGGCAGATTGTAGCTTTGCATGTAACCAGTCTATGCGGAATCCGAGACGAGTCAACCACCATCAACGGTCGGCAATCTACAATCGCACTCGGACCCTTGAATCCTGGGATCCTTCCTGTCTTCAGCGTTCAGCGGCGGGCGCTTG
>CBDUVZ010000034.1:0-25055 GCA_965370805.1 uncultured bacterium
ATTTTGCCGTCGCGTGCAAGTGTCATTTACCCTTCTTTCGTTTTTCTCCATTCCTTTTCGAACGCCCAGATTATACCAACCCCCTCTCCGATTGTCAATCAGAAATCCGCTTCGCCTCTTGACATCGCGCCGCTTCGGCCTATCGTCCTATCAATGGAGCTAGCGAAATCCGGGACCGTACCTTGCCCGACTGGGACTGTCCCAGGGATTTCGCGCAGCCCGGCGCTTCCGCAATCCACAATCATCAATCCACAATCTCAAATCCGCAACGCCCCCCGCCATGAAGATTGACAGGCGGCAGGACGGGCAGACGAAGTCGGATGGGTGACATGACCGCACCGGAATCGCAAATGCGTATAGGAGAAAGTGCCCCGGGTCTTACCGGGTCATTGCAGGAAGCGGGTAACAGGTGCTTGACGGCGGCCGGACGAAAACTATGCTGGCGGGCGATGACAACGAGTGGCTTGGGATACGCCGGGGCAACCAAACAGGGATTGGCTGTATGACCTCATTCTTGCTTCAACCTGCTAGCACAGAGACCGTGGGCAGCTTCCTCAAGGCTCAACTCCTGTCTGGGGACTGGACGGACTTCAAAGCGGCGGTAGCGTTCGTCCGAGCGTCTGGAGTGGACCACCTGCGGGATGCAATCGCGCAGTTCTCTCGGACGGCAACTGCCGCGGTCGTGGTTGGCGTCGACCTGCGGGGGACGAGTGTGGAGGGCCTGTCGGGTCTGCTGGCGTCGGTGGGCCGACGGGGTGCGGTGTTTGCCTTCCACAACGAGTCCTCATCGACATTTCACCCCAAGCTGTACATCTTCAGAAACTCATCGAGAGCGGAAGTCCTAGTCGGCTCCAACAACTTGACCGAAGGAGGGCTGTTCACCAACTACGAGGCCGCCGCGGTTGTACGTCTCGACCTTGCCGACCCGCAGCACGCCGAGGCCCTGAATCAGCTGGACGCCGACATGGCCTCGTGGATGGACGACCAAACACCGTACTCCATGCGGCTTGATCGTCGCCAGCTGACCGAGCTGGAAGCGCAGGGATACATAGTCCGTGAATCGGAACGCGGAGCCTCACCGGCGACGCCCCCCCGCACTCCCACCGCCGGGACGGAACGTGCGGCCCTGTTTGGCTCCCACCAGTTCCGCGCGCCAGCGCGGAGACGCGTACAAGATACAGCCGGGGAAGCGCCCACAGGTCCCGCCGGACCCACCAACCGAGGCTTCGTCATGACCCTCCAGCGCACGGATGTCGGCATCGGCCAAGTCACGCCCGGTGCATCGCGGAGGTCCCCCGAAGTATTCATTCCTCTCGCAGCCCGAGATTATTCCCCGTCGTTCTGGGGTTGGCCGGCGCTGTTCGTGCCGGATCCATCAAGGACCGGCAAGCTCGACAGAACCGGCGTCGCCTTCAGGCTAGGAACAGCAACCGTCCACGTCAACATGATGACGTGGCCCGTCAAGCATGACTTCCGGCTTCGGAGCGAGCCTCTGCGGAGTGCCGGCAACATCGGAGACATCCTGCGCTTGGAGATGGCGCCAAGCGGGGCTCCCTACGACTACTATGCTGAAGTTGTTCCCCTCGGCACAAGCCTGCACTCCTTCTTCCTTGCCCTCTGCTCGGAGGCGGTCCGCAACTCACAAAAGAGATGGGGCTACTACTAGCGCTTAGGTCGACGTAGCCACAAGACCGATTCGCTGGGCACCGCGTTCTTTCTGAAGATGTCGCGCGATACCAGCATCTCCATCCGAATCTCGCCGTTGCGCTCAAGCCCCGCGGCCTCTGCGATATCACCCAGCAGCCCCGGCGTGTTGATGTCGACTACCTCTCCGCCCGCCGTCGTCCGGTTGGACCCCACCACCACGAAGGCACTCGCCCCTCGTTCCATCAGGCCCAGGATGCCCCGCATCACCGCCTTCATGTCGAGGAAGTACTTACCAAGCAACGCTGCCAGGTTCCTTCTGCGGAATCCGGTCGGCCGGGTCGAATTGAGGTGATGAATCCGGTCCACGAGTTCAGTTGAGGACCGCGGGAGCGACTTGCGGTTTCTCTCATAGCTCTGCCAATACTCGCGACGCAGTCTCTCGGTCACTTCGCGGTTCCCGATCATCAGTCCATCCCTTTGGCGATGCATGGGCCTCGTCAGCAGCTGCAGATATACCAAGCTCAGTCGGTCAGTATCCAAGTAGGGCAACGCTGTCGCGTAGGGCGGCGAAGTGATCACTGTCTTGACCCGACCCTTATAGCGAGCCCAGACGCGCCCTACATCCCGCGCATCGCCCAGGCGCAGGTTGCAGCGAACGGGGGATTTCCGCGTCTCTTGGACCACGAATGAGAGCACTGTACGGACGTTCCGACCCAACTCTGCAAGGAACTCCCTCACCGCGTCTATCTCCTCCGCTGGCTTCAGCTCCCTGCGCACCCGCAAGTCATCCACCTTCTGCCAAGATACTCGACGCAGCACATTGCTCAGCGAAAGCCACGCTAACTGCTTTGCTGCCTTGTAATGCACCTCCTCTATCTCGCAGGCTATCAGGTCCAAGTCCAAGAGCGCTTCTCTTGGGAACCAGTTCAACAAGTAGGTTCTGTCGGCTTCCGGCAGGCGACGAAAGTACGGCGCAGCTTCTACCGTGGCCGGCGGGCGGGCCTTCAACACTGCCTCGCGCAGCGCGGCGTAGGACTCTGCAAGCGCCTCCGGGCACGCAGCCAACATCTCACATTTCGTCTGTGCCATGAAGACCGAGAGCGGATTCAGGTCCAACCCGATAGGGTAGCAGGAGGAAAGAATAGCCTCGACCGGGGTAGTCCCGCTACCCATGAGGGGATCAGCTACCACGGAGTGTGGCCCAGCTCCGGCCATGTTGAGCAGCGCCCGCACCAGTTGAGGAAAGAACTTCCCCCGGTATTCGTGTAGACCGTGGGTCCCGTATCTGAGGCACCGCCTGCTGGGTGGAGGCATGTGGACAAGGTCGAATCTTGTGGCGAGCACCTCCGCAATGCCCGGGGAGTTACGCACGAGATTGGCCGTGGCTTCGCGACGGACCTGTTGCGTGGGACTTTCCTCGATTCGTTCCCAATACGCGAGTCTACGCACAAGCGTGGAATGCGGCACGCTTGTTTGGACTGAGTACATCACTGAGCTCTCGCCTGCCTGGGCTGCAACGGGCCTGCTGGCTGCCAGCGCTGCCAGTTCTTCAATCGCGAGTCGGCGCTCAAACGGCTGTATGTAGGGCTTCATGTGACACGTACACTCCCGGCGGCCTCCGGATCGACTAGCCATTCCGAAGTACCAACACTCGCTCCTGCCGAATGCTACCTATCGCAGGGTTGAACGCCTTGCGGTCTGCTCGTATGAGCCTGGTGTAGGTTCCCGTTCTCTTGAAGCCGCTCTCTCGGGCAACGGCAGTCAGCAGGGCGGTATTGTCCACACGCCGCCCTCGGATCGTGGAGTCACCTACAACAAAACACGCGAACCCCCCGGGTCTGATCGTGTCATGCAGCCACCGAAAGACGGCTCGCATCTCAGACCTGAACGTCTCTACTGTCGCAGCCTTGGGTCCGGTGCTACTGTACTTCCGGTGGCTTCCTATTTCGCGTGCCTTGAAGAGCTTGCCGTCCATCCCCAGCCAGAGCATTCTTGTTCGATGATAGAGATGGTAGCTGTAGGCATTCGGATATGGAGGTGACGTGACGACCATATCGACGACACCCAAGTCGGGCGCGTCCAACACGTCTGCACAGATGACGCGGCACGCATATCCCGGGTCACACTGCGCGCACAGCTTCTCAGCCGCCGATATGGCTGCATCGAGTGCGCGGGCGAACCGACGAAACGTCTCCCCCTCCGGAATGGACTTGGCTCGACGGACATACCGCGTATCAGAGTCCTGGTTCGACACGGCCACCACAATGGAGGAGAAAGAAACCAGTGCTAGGTCCCTCCCGTTGTCGCTTCGCACAGCTCTGCACATCAACAGCAGTTCTGCCAATTCCTCGGTCACTTGGGACTGGAACCAGAACGCCAGCTTGGGATCGGCGGGGCGCGGCGCGGTCGATACAAACGGCCCTGCGGACTTGAACAGCCCCACGCCGCGAGTAGTGAGTGCCGCAGCAAGAGCCCTCGCGCGCGCGGACAGCCCCCGCAATTCATCCAATTCGTCCGGAGCCAGCCGCGCGGTCTTGGCCCTGCTGATAAGGCACGCCAGAGGTCCCGCATCAACACCGATGGCGTGCCGCCTCAGAAGCAGAGCTTCCACCAGTGTTGTGCCGCTACCACAGAAGACATCAGCGACCGTATCCCCGAATCCCGATAGTTCCTGCACCAAGGCATTCGGTATCTGCGGGATGAATTTCGCCGGATACGGGTGGATACCGTGCGTCAGGTAATCTGTCTTGGCGTCACGAAAATCCCAGTTGATGCTGCCGAGCCTGCCCGCGATTGGCGTCTTCGCCCCATCAGCACTCTCCGCGGGCTTCGTGCTTCTCTTGGCCAACACCACTATCGCCTTCGCTTCTCGCTCGGAGAATGTACGCCACCCCCTCATGTCACGACGAGGCTCTGCCACAACGCCAGCACGCAACCACCTGAGCAGTGTGTCTTTGTGGACGCCCGCCAAGGCCGCGACCTGGTGGATTCTGAGCATCAAGCATATACTTGCATATACTCGCCCTCTGTCAAGGGAATTAGCTGGAGAATCAACTAGGGTCAACCACCCATTTCCGCCGCTACGACCGCCCGCCGGACTCCGGATTGCAGATTGGTGATTGCAGACCATCAGGGAATGCCGAACGCCGAATTGCGAATGGTGAATGGAACGAGGAGGATTGCCGCAGTCGCTTCGCTCCTTCGCAATGACGACTCTCCTCTTTGTGCTCTTTGTGCCTTCGTGGTAAGACTCCTCTCCGCTCCGGTCCTCAACCTTGGCGGCCATCACAATTCCGATTTCCGAATGACGAGTTCGGATTCCCGGCTCTCATCTGTGTCTATCCGTGTCCATCTGTGGTCCATCTCGGTCCGCCGGCCTGCCGGAGCCGGACGCAGGTCCCGGGTGAAAAGACCGGTGAGCAGAACCAGAAGGGCTGAGTGGGCTGCCTGCGTCTCGGCTCCATCTGTTATGACGCACGGAACCGGTCAAAGGTTTGCCGGAAAGAATCAGGTTGCAGGCAGTATCGGGATTCGGCGGTTTTCAGTACTGGACATAAACTGGGAGCCGGATACGGTGGGTTCGTGGGGGTGGACTGTTCGAGCTAGTACCGAATTCATCGTTAGGAACCGCACCCGACTCCATGGGGACATTATAGCCCGGGCCGCCGGATGCGCAAGCATAACCCTGACCGGAAAAGACCGAATCCTGCTTGACAACCGGACCTGAACGGGTATGTTTCTTGGAGTACTAGTCTAGGGGTGGACTAGATACCCCTGCGAGAGAGAACCCTACGTGGTTTTGCTTCAGTAGCACCATGTGTGTAACGGCTCCCTGTTCGAGGGAGCCGTTGCTCTTCCGGACCGAGGTCTGCATTGACATGAAGGTCCCGGCGTTGTAGTCTGACCCGTAATGCAATCGGGAGAAAGGAGACACGTAGTGAAACGGAAATTGTCCGCGTCGGTTTCCATTGCGGCTCTGTTCCTGGCCGCGTCCTGCACCTTCGTCCGTGCCCGGGTAGCCGAGCCGGAGCCGACTACCCTGAACGTCGCGCTCGGAGCAGCGAAGACAGTTGAGGTAGAAGTGGCGATGCGCGTCGGAGTGCTCGAGATTGTCGGCGGCCCCGGAATGACGCTCAATGCCGAGTTCATCTGTCCGGACGAGAATTTGGTTCCCGAGGTCTTGTACGAAATCGAGGACGACGGCGGGTTCCTGGAGATTGAGCAGCCCGAACCAGAGGATCAGGAAGGCAGGCTCAAGCAATCGGAGAACCGGTGGAACCTGAATCTGAAGACCGACGTCCCGACCGAGTTGAACGTCGAACTCGGGGTCGGCCGACTGAACCTGCGCCCGGCCGGTATGACGCTGATCGCGCTCGACCTGGAGCTTGGCGTCGGCGACTGCCGGGTTGACCTCACCGGCGACTGGACCCGCAATCTCGATGCCACAATCGCAACCGGGGTCGGCACGGTGGATATCGTGCTGCCGAACCAGGTAGGCGTCTGGGTGCACGCCGAAGCCGGCCTGGGCTCGGTGCGTGCCGAAGGCCTGAAGATCGAGGATGACGCCTACGTCAATGATGCGTGGGGCACAGCCGAAGTGAACCTGAGCATCGAAGTCGAAACCGGGGTCGGCGAGGTGAACCTCAAGCTGGCCGAGTAGCGGCTGACAGCAGACGTGCACGACTTTCACTGACATGGCCGGTTACTTGTGGGTGATTTACGGTCCGGTCGCCCTGGTTCTGGTCGCTGCCGTGTTCGCCGGGATTGTCGCGCTGGTCAGATGGCTCCGCAAGCCCCGGGGGTAAGAGTCTCGAGCCCGCCGGCACTCACCGCGACTACCGGCGACTCCACCGGACCGGACCTGGACTCAGCGCCCGCCGCCGGGCGGCTGGTCCGGCTCCGACTTCTCATCGCCGGTGGCACGCCGCAAGTCGTACACCGCTGCCGTGCCCTCCGTCGTCACGCCCAGCAGTGTGAATCTATACCCTCCGACAATGAGATTCCGCAGTTCGTTCATCACCGGGAACAACCGCAGTGACTCGCGGCTGTCCCCGACCACCCAGCAGACCAGGGCCGGCAGGTAGTCGTCAACTGTCCGCCGCCCGCTGGAGACTTCCCGCGAGACCTCACGGAAATCGACGAGCTGCGGCCGCACAGTGCCGCCCGGTATCGGGACGTCCAGCGCCGCGGGCGGGACGTCCCGGAGCGGCCCGATGACAAACCGGTAATCACCGAACCGGCCGGTCTCAAGCCGGGCGTTCACCTCATCCAGCGCCCGCTTCAACGGGGAGCCGGCATAGCCGATGCCGTGGAGCCGTCGCAGCGTGTCCTTGTGCGCGTAGTAGCAGGCCCGGTCGGGATAGGCCAGGGTCAGTGCCGGATTCAGGACCCCGAAATCATTGGCGTAGACGACGTCCCCGTCCAGCCCGAGCGCATTGGCATGAAAGACGTTATCAAGTCGGTGACAGAAAACCAGCGCGTTCCTGAGCCCGGCCCGGCGTACGTTCCGCACGACGGTGCTGCTGGTCTCCCACCGGGTGTGATACCAGACGAGAACCGGATACAGACCGACCAGTATCATCACCAGGGTCATGAGCGGGAGAGCTCGACCGATGAAACGGAATGCCGCACGGTCCGTGACCCGCATCCCGCACGTCCCGCGCAGGAAATCCCCGAGCCGCATCCCGCCCCGCACCGTCAGAATCACCAGGCACGCCGCGGATTCGTAGAGGAACCGGGGACCGAAGAAGGCGTGGTGAAACCAGTAGAAAAAGTAGGCCACTACCAGGCCGGCAAACCCGAGGAACAACAGCCAGTCCCGACGGTCCTTTGTTCCGGCTGCGAACAGGACAGCCAGGGGCAGCAGCGACGGTATCGGCCATTCGAAGAGCACCTTGTTCAGCAGGTTCAGGTCGTTCCCGGCGTTCACCAGACCCCGAAGAGGAGTGTGAATCATGCCCCAGCCGCTCTTGCCGAAGCCGATTCCGTGTCCGGCACCCCATTTGACCACGTATCCGAACAGCAGCGGGTCGCCGTTCGTCAGCCAGTTGTACGCGAATGTCAGGCTCGAAACCGCGGCCAGACCGAGAACCATCAGCCCGAACCGGGGAACCAGCCTCTTCGGGTCTTTCACTGCCCGGTACAGACCGTAGGCCGCGAACGGCAGCGCCACCCCGAGCGCGGTGTAGGGCCTGATGTTGACCACCAGGCCGAGGAATACCCCGGCAAGCAGGGCCTGGCGCCATCTCCCCTGGCGCAGGACCCGGAAGTAGAAGAGCAGGAACAGGGTTGTGAAGAGCAGCGCGCTCGAGTGGTTCATGAATTCGCCCGACATGTTGAAGATGAACGGCGTGAAGCAGGCGAGGATTCCGGCCAGCCGGCCGGTCCGTTCGTCGTAGACCTCCCGGCCCAGCAGGTAGATTGCCGGTACGGTCAATGCGCCGAGCAGTGGGTTGATAATCCACGGCATGCCGATGAGGACGCCCGGTGCCAGCAGGAGCGAGTGAAGGAAAGGATACTGCGAATACCATTGCCCGTGGTTGATGATATGGAACAGGTCAAAGAAGTCGGGGAACCGCGGCGAATCAAGGAACAGCCGGCCGGTGGCGAATATCCGCGCCTGGAACAGTTGGGCGACCGAGTCGTGGTTGTGGGGCATGTGCTCGAAGGCGAACAGGGATATCAGGTTGGCGACGACGAATGTGAAGCCGAACAGCAGCAGCAGGTACGTCCGGCGGTCAAGTCCGATGAGCCATTGGTAGCCGCGCTCCAGCGGCCGGTCGAGAAACCGAAGCTTGTCGTACGTCCCGGCGAGCAGGAGTGCGAACCCGCTCCCGGCCGGCACCAGGTAGAAAACCATCCGCGTGCCGGTGTCACAGGCGAACGCGGTCTCCTGCTCCCACGGGAACATGCTGAACGCACAGAACGCCAGGACAACCACCAACGGCACCGCCGACCCGGGACGTCGCCAGGGCGCAAGCATCGCCCGGCGGAACGCCGGAAGCAACAGCCCCATCCCGAACAGCACAGCCGGCAGACCGACCACCACCCACCAGACCGGGAAGGACCGATACTCGCCTTCGGCCATCCCCGGAACCCGGACGTACACCTCCTGCCACGCGGCGTAGAGCCACGAATCGGTGTAGTTGGCGAATGCGGCCAGGGCCATCAGAACCAGGCCCGCGACCACGAGCCAGACCCGGGCCACCGGGCCGATCCTGCTGTCTGCTTCCATCAGACCAGAATAGAACAAGGTCGGATTGCTGTCAACGATAGCGAACCTCCCGGCTTGACAATCAGACCGGAACCGGCAGAGTTACATCCTGAATCGATGAACACCGGCTCAACCGACAGACCGCCCGACCGGCCCGAAACGCTTCCCGCGAGAACGGGATGGTGGCTGGCACTGGCGTTCTTCGGCCTGACGCTCGGCTACTCGGTAGTCGTCCACCTGGTCAACGGTGTCTACCCCTATGACGACGGGTACATCATCTATCGGTACGTCGACAACCTGTTCGCGGGCAACGGCCTGGTCTACAACGCCGGCCAGCGGGTCTTCGGGGTATCCACCCCGCTCTACCTGCTCTGGCTCATCCTGCTGAAGACGTTCGCGCGGCCGGTGGCCACACCCGACCTCGCGGTAAGAATGAACTTCGTCTTCCAGGTCGCCGGCGGGGTCGGGCTCCTTTTCCTGCTGAAGCGACTGCTCCGTTCCGGCTGGCTGGCCGCGCTGCTCGCCGGGCTGCTCGTGCTGCGTGGCGGCCTGGCCTGCTCCTCGACCGGGGGAATGGAATCGTTCATGTTCATCGCCTTCGTCTTCTGGACGCTCTGGGCTCTGGCCGACGACCGGTTCGTCCTGAGCGGCACGCTCGCCGGACTGTCGGTGCTCGTCCGACCCGAAGGGCTGTTCCTTGCCGGAATCGTCCTGCTCGCGTGGCTGGTCGCCGGCAGACGCCGTCCGCTCCCGTTTCTTGCCGGACTCCTGGTGCCCGGGCTCATCTGGCTCGTCTTCGGTTTCGTCTACTACGGCACACCGGTCTACCAGTCGATTACCGCCAAGTCCGCGCCGCTGTATCCACTGCCGCCGGGCACCGCAATCAGGGCCGTCTGGCGCTCGGTGATGGACTGGACCACTGCCGGGCTGATGAAACGAAGCGTCCCGGTCACCCTGGTGCTGCTGGCGATAGCCGGTGCCGGCTACTACCTGCGCCGCCGACCCGGCGGACGCGCATGGCCGGTCCCTGCCCTGCTCGGCGCCCTGGGGATCTTCTACCTGTTCGCCAACCCGATGATGTTTCTCTGGTACTATCCCCCGCTCGAATCGCTCTGGTTCGCATCGTTCGCAATCGGCACCGTCTGGCTTGCCGACCGGTTCGGCCGCAGAGCGAAGTGGACCCGACCCGTAATACTCCTGCTCGTCCTTTTCCTCCTGGGCTACCCGGCGCTCAAACCCATCATCCAGCGGATTTCCTCCGGCAAAACCCCGGTAAACCTGGAGCTCGAGCAGGACAAGATTCGGACTCGAACTCAGGTCTATCGGGAGACCGCCGAATGGTTGAATACGGTCGTACCCGAAGGAACCGTCGTTGCCTCGCCGGAAATCGGCTCGCTCGGGTTCTACTACGACAAGGGCCCGATACTCGATGCCTGCGGGCTCGTAAGCCCGGAAGCCGTGCCCTTCCTGCCGGTTCCGCTTGAGGAGCGGTTCAGTTCCAAGAGCGGTGCAATCAGCGTGGACATGGTCCGGGAGTTCATGCCCGAAGTCGTCGTTACGCTTGTGACATTCGCAATCCGGAGTCTCTACGACAGCGACTGGTTCGCCCGGACCTACGTCCAAGTCCAGGAATTCCCGCTGCGCTTCGAAGTCTGGGGGTCAAGGACTGTCGATGTATTCATCCGGCGGGACCTGGTCCGGTCAGGAGGACCCGAAACGGAACGCACGCCCTGACCCGGCACGGACCGGCGTCTACTTCCCGGTCCAGAAACCGCTGCTCTCCTGCTGCAACCTTTCCTTCAACGGTTGCCACCAGGACGAGTGATCCTGATACCACCGCAGTGTCCGGGCAATCCCCTGCTCGAAGCCGACGACCGGACGCCATCCCAGTTCGCGCTCAATCCTGGAACTGTCAAGGGCGTAGCGGAAATCGTGGCCCGGACGGTCGGGGACGAACTCAATCCATTCCTCGCCCTTTTCCATGAGGGCAAGCACGGACTTCACCACTTCCAGGTTCCGCTTCTGACAGTCACCGCCGATGTTGTAGCACTCCCCCGGCCTGCCTTTGCGCAGTACCAGGTCGATAGCACGGCAATTGTCGTCCACGTGGAGCCAGTCCCTGACGTTCAGCCCCTTGCCGTACACCGGCACTTTCCTGCCTTCCGTCAGATTGGTAATCATCAGCGGAATGAGCTTCTCGGGAAACTGGTACGGACCGTAGTTGTTTGACGGCCGGACCACGCACACCGGCAGGCCGTGGGTCTCGTGGTACGACCGGGCCAGCATGTCGCCGCCGGCCTTCGAGGCGGCGTAAGGCGAGCGCGGCTCAAGCGGCGAGTCCTCGGTAAACACCCCGTCCTCGCCCAGCGCGCCGTACACTTCGTCAGTGGACACGTGAACGAAACGCTCGACGCCTTTGCCGCGAGCGGCATCAAGCAGGACCTGGGTGCCGACCACATTCGTCATGACAAACGGAGCGGCATCGTGAATCGACCGGTCCACGTGGCTCTCGGCAGCGAAATGCACAACCGCCTCGGCCCCGGAGATCGCCTCCGCGACGGCCGCCGCGTCCTCTACCCGGCCGTGAATGAACCGGTAACGGGCATCGCTCTCAAGGTCCCGGACGCTGTCCCGGTTGCCGGCATACGTCAGGGCATCGAGATTGACCACCTTCCAGTCCGGATACTCCGCAAGCAGGAAACGAATGAAGTTGGAGCCGATGAACCCGCATCCTCCGGTGACCAGCAGTTCCATCACAACTCCACTTCGCTCAGATCGCTGAGCAGTAGGCGCATCGCTCCGTGTCGGCCGCTCCGGCCGCAGATCTTCACATCCCGGCCAATCAGACTGTCTTCGATCCGCTCCACATCCTGGATGACACTGCCATCAAGGACCACCGAATGCTCAATCGCCGAACGCGTGATGCGGCAGTTCGGGGCGATGGAACTGTGCGGTCCGATGAAAGCATCCTCAATCACCGCTCCCTTGCCGATTACGGTCGGACCGCGCACCTTGGAACCACGTACCTGTGCACCCTCTTCTATCAGTACCCTGCCTCTGATATCCGAATCCTTCACCTCCCCCAGCAGTGACCGGCGGACGTACGTATCAAGGACGATGTAGTTCGCATCAAGCAGGTCATCCTTCTTGCCCGTATCCAGCCACCAACCCTGGACGACTTCCGCCCGGACCTTGCCCCCGATACTCATCAACTCCTGGATGGCATCGGTAATCTCAAGCTCACCGCGCCCGGAAGGCTTGATCCGGGCAATGGCTTCGTGAATCCTGGGCGAGAAGACGTACACCCCGATCAGGGCCAGGTTCGAAGGCGGGTCCCTGGGTTTCTCCACCAGTTTCACCACGCCGCCGTGATCGTCAAGCACCGCCACGCCGAACGCACCGGGGTTGGCCACTTCCTTGAGCATGATTACCGCGTCGGCATTCTCCTTCTCGAAGACCCCAATCGCCTCCTGGATTCCCTGCTGAAGAAGATTGTCACCCAGGTACATCACGAACGGTTCCTCACCGAGGCTGGGTCGGGCAACCTTGACCGCGTGGGCCAGTCCACCCGGAGTTTCCTGCAGAACGTAATCCAGTGACATGCTCCAGGCTTCGCCTTTTCCGAGGAAACTCCTCACCTCCTCGCCGGTATCGGGCGATATGACCACGGCGACGTCACGAATCCCACCGTCCTGCAGGTGATCGAAAACGTAAGAGAGTATCGGCCGGTTGGCCACGGGAATCAGTTGCTTGGCGGTAGTGAACGTCAACGGCCGCAGCCGTGTGCCCTTACCACCGCTGAGAACCAGACCTTTCATCGCTTGTCTTCCTCCGTGACGTTAGCTGCCTGACCGACAGAACCAATCGCACCCGGGCAGTCCGTGGCTGCACTACGAGCCGGGCAATTATCTTTTCCAGCCGGGACTTGTCAAGACAACGGGCCTTTCTCATGCCCGGGCCCTGCCGCCGGCTACCGTTCAAACTCGCGAGTCGCCGCCACAACCCGGAACTGGTCCTCATCGGTCATCCCGTGATACAGCGGCAAGCGCAACAGCCGGTCGCTGATGTCCTCGGTCACCGGACAGTCACCTTCCTTCCCGCCGAGCCGGCGACCCATCCCGGACAGGTGCAGCGGCAGGTAGTGAAAAACGGCCTGGATGTCCCGCTCTTTGAGATGGGCAATCAGCGCCTGCCGTTTCTCCAACGAAGGCATCAGCAGATGGAACATGTGATACGGCTGCCGGCAGTACGGCGGGATGACGGGCAGGCGGGCACCGCTGTCCTCAGTCCAGTTCTGCAACTGCTCGAAGTAGCACTCCCATATCGCCTGCCTCCGCTTCTGGATGCGTTCACGTGCCTCAAGCTGGGAGAACAGGAATGCGGCCAGGATATCGGAAGGCAGATAGCTGGACCCCAGGTCTACCCACGTGTACTTGTCCACTTGGCCCCGGAAAAAAAGACTGCGGTTCGTGCCTTTTTCGCGCACTATTTCAGCACGGTCCACATACTGCGGGTCGTTGATGAGCATCGCGCCACCCTCCCCGCAGGTGAAGTTCTTGGTCTCGTGGAAGCTCTGGGTTGCCAGACAGCCGAACGTCCCCAGATACCTGTCCTTGTACTTCCCGAACAGGCCGTGCGCGTTGTCCTCCACGACCGGGACACGATACTCCCGGGCAATCTTCATGATCGCATCCATCTCACAGCCCACACCGGCATAGTGCACCGGAACGATTGCTTTGGTGCGCCCGGTAATCAGCCGCTCCAGTTGAGCTTCGTCCAGGTTGAGCGTATCGGGGCGGATGTCGATGAACACCGGTCGGGCACCGCGGAGCGCAAAGGCGTTGACCGTGGAGACGAAAGTGAAGGAAGGGATGATGACCTCATCGCCCGGCTTGATGTCCAGCAACAGGGCGGCCATCTCCAGTGCATGAGTGCACGACGTAGTCAGGAACGCACGCTCAATCCCGAGAGCATCCTCAAGGAGCGTCTGGCACTTCCGGGTGTAGGGACCATCACCTGAAATGTGACCATTGTCAATCGCCTGCCGGACGTAATCGAACTCAGTGCCGACCAGTGACGCCTTGTTGAACGGAATCCTCTTCATGAAACCGACCTTTCCTTCATTCCCGGGACAACCCGCGGGTTCGCATCCTCCGGGTCGATGGAGACCGCGCCGTGGCACTCTCCACCGGCAGGGACATGGCAGTTGACGCCAAACACCCGGCCCTGGAATCGGGCCGGCTCGATGTTATCCCGCCAATTGCAGTCCGGTGCCATCGGGCTAGCCTCCAACTCGACAGACAAACGTATGTGAAGTCATAAACGGGAACTTGTCACCAAAGATCCGGAACCCCACCGCCTCGGTAATCCCGAGCACTCGCTTGACCACTCCCAACAAGCCGGTGGCTTTGCTCTTGGGAGACCGGAGTACCCTCTCCACCGGCATGCCGTGACGCAACATCAACGCCCTGATGCCCTTCACTGAGAAAATGACGGTGTGCCAGGGAGGAGTCAACGTCTCATTGAACTTCGGCATCTCCAGTGCAGGTGAAAACAGCCGCAGTGCCCTGCCCGCAAGGACCACAAACGGGGACGTTGGAATAGTGATTATGATCAGACCACCGGGTTCAACGACGCCACGCACATCATCAAGCAGCGCATCATGTCCCACGAGGTGCTCAAGAACAAACAGCATCACCACTGCACTGAATCGGGTTCCACTCGGCAGGGCACTGACGTCGCCGGCGTACACATCCAGACCCCGGGCTCTGGCAATGGCTATCTCCTCCGTGGAGGGATCAACCCCGACACACTCGAGACCACGCGCCCGGGCCATCTCGCACAACCCGCCGTACCCGCAGCCGAAATCAAGCACCTTGCCTTCTGGACGCGACGTCCGGTCGAGGATATCGAGTATCCACCGGTAGAAAGGCCTGTTGGCGCGCATCGAGTCCTCATAGCTGGTGGCGTAGTGGCCGGCGCAGGCATACTCGTCCCGGTACGTCCTGGCCAACTCCTCCGGTTCAGGCAGGGGATTGAGCTGGAGCGTCCGGCAGCGCTCACACGCGAAATAACGGTATCCCTCCCGCTTTCCGAAGAAATGACACCGCGATCCGCAGGCAACGCAAATGCAGTTCCGGACAGCCGGGCCGGACTTGACGCCTTCAGTCATACACCTTCCGCATCACGGCATAGGTAGTCAGCACCCGGAAGCCGAGATTGCCGATTTCAAGATTGAAGACAGAGTAGTTCGCTGCCGATATGTGGGTATAGCCACGCCTGATCCCCTTGCGGATCAGCTCGTTGAACTCGAAATACTCACTGATAATCCCGATCCCGAGCGTCTTGTAGTCCGGGTGCACACCGCCGAGCAGGAAAAGCACCTCGTCGTTGCCGATGTACCGGTGGGTCTTGAACGCAAGCGTCAACCCGCTCTCCGGATCGCACAACCGGTACACGGCCTCATCGTCAGCCAGGAAGGACTTCATCACGTATCGCTTGTACCGCTCGCCGGAAAGCCGCTCCCCGACCAGCGGATCCCGGCTGAACCGATCATGAACAAAAGTACTCCCGGCAATACTCAGCACATCCTTCAGGTCTTCCTTGGACGTCACTGGCTCGAATCGGTATGGATAGGGTGACGTATCAAAGGCCTTCAGCAGTCTGATCCGGGACCGTATCTGACACTCGATGAGATTGAAGCCACACCCCTCCAGGGCGTGAACATCTTCGATGTTCTCAACCGGGACCTTGCAGACTACGTAGAACGGACTGTGCTCCGCCACGTATCCACGCTCGAACTCCGCGAAATCGACGTCCCGGGAGAAATCCCTTATCGCCAGCGCGTTGCGTTCGAACACAAGCGAATCGACGTCCAGACGCTCCACTCTCATAATCATCTCCTACAATGCAACCATGTTGCGAACCTTGAAAGTCCGGTCAAGGTCCTTTCGAGGATAAGGCTCGGCCAGGAAAACATCGATATCAGAACGAAGCAGTGACTCGATGGTCTCGTACGCCGGGGGCTCGTCGACGCAGGACACGAAGGAATCTCCACACCGGACCCTGCGGAGCAAACCCCTTTCCAACAGCAGTTGCTCAAGCTTCCCTTCGGCTGACGGAACGACGTTACGGTATCGCACGAAGAGCACGTAGCTGTCCTGACAGGTCCTGCCCTCAGCATCGGTAATCCTGCCGCTGAACTCCCGCTGGTAGCGGTACGGAACCCCCTCCCTCTCCTCAACGTAGTGCGTGTAGGTGAAGCACTTCGAGAGACTGGCGCCGAAAAAGAGGAACTTGACGCCCTTCTTGTGATGCAGCCGGTCGAACGTCGAATCCACTCCGATTGAGTGGTGACCCAGCCCCACCGCCAGGTCCTTTTCCCTACCCACAACCGCTACCGACATCAGCGGGTCGACCGAGCGGACCGACTCATCCTGCTTCCTGATGTATTCGTTCAGGACGCCCATCCTGGATTTCGACCGTCGGACGTCGTAGTCAACGCCGTTGCAGAAGCTGAACGTGAACGTCGGCACACACAGAGTCGGAACTCCAAGCTCTCCGACAGTTTCATAGAGCGCTCCGAGCAGTTCCTGCCTGCTGAGGTCCGGATTCGGCATCCCGAACGACAGCTCGGTATGCATGTAAAGAACCTCACAATCACCAGCTCCCACTTGATCCATTGCCGCCCGTAGGCTCGTGCTGGTAATCCACGAGCCCTCCCTGCTTCTGAACAGCCTGACTTCCTTCATGCCGACGTCATTCCTACTTCAGCGACATGTTGGCGGTGCGCCCGCCGTCCACTACGATCTGCTGGCCGGTAATCCACTTCGCCTCGTCGGACACCAGGAACTCGACAACACCGGCGACGTACTCCGGCTTGCCGACACCGAGCACATAGTCCTTGGTCATCTTCTCGACGATCTCGGTGTCGGAGAACCCGGGCGCAGCCGTCTCGGTCATGACCGCCCCGGGCAGGATGGAATTCACCCTGACATCCGGCCCCAACTCCACCGCCAGGGCCCTCATCAGCGCATCCAGCGCTCCCTTGCTCGCACAGTACAGACTGTGTCCCCTGGCCCCGAACCTGCTCCAGATACTTGATATGAAAACGACGCTCCGGAGTTGCCCGGCGTTCACCTTCCGCCTCAGCAGCACGCGGACGATCTCGGCCGCCGAGGCGAAGTTGACGTCCATTATCTCCTGAACGGTATCGGGCCCGGCGCTCCGCATCGGCAGGATCGTGACCATGCCGGCGCAGTGAATAAAAGTGTCAACCGTGGCCCGGTTTGCGGCGAGTTGTTCCTCGAGCGAAACCGCAAGCCCCCCGACATCCCGCAGGTCGAATTGCCACGTGATATGGCTGCCAGAACCACACCTGCTGCCGGTCTGTTCCAGGCGCTCAGTGTTCCGGCCGTGCAGTATCAGTCTGCGCTTCTGTGCCAGTCGGACCGCAATCGCCCGCCCGATTCCGGACGAAGCCCCGGTCACGAGAGTGTAGCGACTTACATCCGGCATCGGATCAGCCGCCCTTCTTTGCCAGCATGAGCTTCTCCAGATCACCAATGGTCTTGATGCCCGCAAGATCCGTTGCCACGAGACTGACGCCGTAGTCTGAGTCAATCATCGCGATTACTGACAGCACGGTCAGCGAATCCCATGCCGGGAACTCCTCAAGCACACCATCCTTGCTAACCTCGTCTTCTTCAAGGATTTCCGCCATTTTCCGATAGAACTCCTCCATCAATCAAGCTCCTTTCTCATAGTCAATCGTCCTGCAGAAACCCATGTCGCCCATCTCGATCAGCATCGAACTCCAGGTCAGCCCGACGCCGAACCCGGCCAGGCAGATGCTGTATCTCCCGGCGACAAGCTGTTCCCCGAGATTGTACGCAATCACGGCCGGGATCGTCACCCCGCTGCTGTTGCCGAACTTCTCGACGATATTGCTCGGCATCTTGTCACGGGGCACTTTCATCTTGTCGGCCAGCTTCTGCAGCATGAACCGGTTCGGCTGATGGAACATGTAGTAGTCAACGTCGTCCTTGGCAACACCGGCGAACTCAAGCAGGCTGTCCACCATCGGCGGAACCTCACTCTGGACAAACGTGAAGATCGCGGTGCCGTCCATCTTGAGGTTGTCCTTGCTGCGGTAGTTGCTGTCGCCGGCATCCTCCATCACCGCTGTCTCAGGACTTGAGGGCAGCTTGAATCCTCCGGCCGGAATAATCAAAGCCTCACGCCGGGTGCCGTCCATCTTGAGGTTGGCATGAATGTCCGACCCGTTCTCCTCGTTCTCGACAATCGTTATCGCGGCGGCATCACCAATGAGCGGGTAGCTGTTCCGGTCTCTGGGTGACACCTTCCTGCTCAGGATATCGGCATTGACCAGCACCACCCGCTTGACCGAATCCTGCTCGAGCAGCGCGAATGCCTGGATCAATCCGACCAGGAACCCGGCGCAACCCTGACAGATGTCGATGCAGAGCATATCATGCTTCAGGTTCAGTCGTCCCTGCACGACATTGCTTGTCGGCGGCATGAAATAGTCCGGTGACTGAGTCACGACGATCAGGACGTCGAATCCGTCCCGGTCAAGCACTCCCTTCGCGAACAGGTACTCCAGCCCGAACACGATCAGGTCCGACGTGCAAGTCCCCTCCTCAACCAGCCGGTGCCGGTCGTACCCCATCACCTTCTGCAGCTTCCGTGACTGCGCTTCGGAGAAGTCGAAATTCCTCATGTCATCGACAAACTTACGCTCGCATACCGGGAAAACGGTGAGCATGCCGGCCACTCGCTTGTTTCGGAACTTGAAGTTCATAGCTCCACCCCGTGTTTCCGCAACAGCGCAGTGATTGCCTCAAGGCTGCAGAGATTCTCGGGCACGATATCGGTGCCGTCGATCGATATCGAAAAGGCCTTGTCCAGTTCGCTGACCAGCATAACCACATCAAAGGAATCGAGCATCCCGTCGCCGACGAAGTCGATCGACTTCTCGAAATCGAACTCCGGTCTGATTCCCTTCAGGATTTCAAGAACCTTGTTCATGACAACCTCCTTCAGTTCACCAGTACGCGGTCGAACAGACCGTCGAATCCGTAGCAGAAATGCTGATACCTGGCGATTGCATTGCTGTTGGTCGAGATCACCCAGTGAATGAACCGTCGGGCCCCGCTGCTCTCGGCGAAGTAGCCCCGGAGCAATTTCGAACCGAGCCGCTGGTCGCGGTACTCCTCGCCGACAAGCCAGTAGCGAAGCATCGAAGTGTGCCCGGCTACCTCGAAGTAGAGCAGTCCGGCGATATCCTCTCCTCTGCGCACAATCAGGATGCTCGAATCGCCAACCGCCGCCCGGATCTCATCCAGATGCGGCAGTTGCTCCGCGAACCGGTCAAGCGAATCGTGCAGCATCCCGGTGATGCATTGTGCGTCAGCGGCCTCGGCGAACACGACCTCCGGGTCTCTCGTGTGTTCCACTTCCGCCCGCCCGGCGAGCCGCATCATCCGGCGCAGCAACGCATGGTCCCGATACCCGCTCTGCCGGAACGGAGCCGACATCGCGTCCACGTCCGGTTCTCTCCCCACGATATCAACTACCAGCCGGCCCGGACTGGTACGGTTCAGTTCTTCAAGTGCACTTCCGAGCACATCCGCACCGCTCGCGCAGTAGTACAGATGATAGAAATCCGCGTCCTCGCGCAACAAGAACAGAATACCGGTCACACGCCGGACGTACAATTCCTTCCGGCCGACCCATGATTCGATCCTCCTCCGGTCCGGGTAGAAATTGGTCACGAATCCCTTGCTCTTCTGTCTCTGTTCCCGAACCAAGTCGTATACGCTGCCAATGTCACGCAGGAGTTTCATGGCTCTTCCTTCAGGAACTGCCGGGTCAGTCGCTGGCGGTCAACCTTGCCGTTCTGATTCCGCGGCAGCGAATCCAGCCGGTGAAACACGGTCGGGAGCATGTACTTCGGAAGCGCGTCGGCAAGCCGCCGCCGGATATCGGCCGGCGTCAGGTCTTCCCCGGACTCGTAGAACAGGACAATCTCCCTCCTGCCCTTGTCGTACAGCACGCACGCATTGCTAATTGCGCCGATGCCCGTCACTGCATGCTCAATCTCATCCAGCTCGATTCGATACCCGAGGTGCTTTATCTGGCGATCCCTCCGACCCACGAACACAAGCTCCCCTCGCTCGTTGCGGAAAACCAGGTCGCCGGTACGGTAGATCAACTCCGGATAGTAGTTGTTCAGCGGGTTCCGGACGAATGACCCGGCGGTCCTCTCCGGGTCATTCCAGTATCCGAGCGCAAGTGAACTGCCCCGGACGCACAACTCACCGGTCTCACCCGGCTCGACCGGCTCGTTCCTCCCGTTCAACACCAGGATGTCGGTATTGCGACACGGCTGCCCGATCGGCAGCGGCTCATCATCCGCGAACTCCCGGTCGACAACGTAGTACACGCAATCGACCGAAATCTCTATCGGCCCGTACAGATTGACGTACGTTGCGTCCGGAATGTGCCGGCGCCAGTAATTGAACTGCCTGGTTGGGAATACCTCCCCGGCGAACAGAACCTGCTTCAGACAACCCAGGTCCACACCCTTCAGCAGGTCCATATTCGCGACATTCACCATGATTGTCGGAACCCAGAAGATGAAGCTGACCGAATTGTCGGCAAGGAAACGCACCAGCTTCGCCGGGAACACCGCGAGCTGGTCCGGGATAATGACGATAGTCGCGCCCTTCGCCAGACAGATACACAACTCCATGGCGTAGATGTCGAAAAAGAAAGGCGAGAGACTGCCGATTCTCTCCCGGCCATCGAACCCGAAACGGTCGAACGCCCAGTCCATGAAATCAATCATGCCGCGGTGACTCAGGACAACGCCCTTGGGAACCCCGGTCGAACCCGAAGTGTGGATGATGCACAGCGGATCAGTATCGACAATCCGGCCCATCCGGGCGAGGATTGCGTCGTTGTCGTACCCCACGTCCTCACCGAACGCATCCTCAATCAGCATGATTCGGTCCGGTTCGATGCCGTACGAAGCAACGGTCTCAACCAGTTCCCGGCTGGTGACTACCAGAACCGGGTCCACGTTCTCAAAGGTCTTTCTCGCCCGCTGCGGCGGCAGCTTCACGTCCAGATTGGCGTAGAAATTGCCGCTGTAGACGATGCCCAGGTCCGCAACAACCGTCGCCGTATTCTTGGGCAGGAAAACCGCTATCGGCCGGCGGATGACGTCCTTCCGGTCGACAATCAGCGACGCGCACCGCTTGGCAAACTTCTCAAGCTCGGCGAAAGTACGCGACTCCCCACCGTCGATGATTGCGGTCTTGTCCGGGCAACCGGCCAGCGCCCCCTTCTCGAAATACTCCAGTACGTTGGCCTGCACCCTAAGACTCCGCCCGGTCCCCGGTGTTGCGCGTCCGCTCGACAATGTAGAGCGGCCGGTTCTTCACTTCGTCAAAGACCTTGCCCAGATACAGACCCAGTATCCCGAGGTTCGCGAAAAGCATACCGCCAATCAGCAGCACCGAAACGATGACACTCGTCCATCCGGCCACCGGCACTCCGTACACGAAATACCTGATGACGAGATAGACCCCGTAGATGGTCGATGCCGAAGCCAGCAGGAACCCGAACCGGATCGAAAGCCGCAGCGGCTTGTTGGACTGAGACACGATACTCGCAACCGCGAAATCGACCAGCCGGCGGAACGTATAAGCACTCCTGCCCTCGAACCGCTCGGAATGCTCGACATCGACGTAGCCTCTTCTGAACCCCACCCAGCTCAGCAGAATCGGGTACGACCGGTCCCGTTCCCGGAACCGGCGAACGTTATCAATCACCCGGTGTGATGCAATCGAGAAACTGGCAACCGAGTTGTCCAGCTTGATGTCGCCCAGCCAGTTATACACCAGGCTGAACGCCTTGGAACGGAACCGCTTGAACCAGTTGTCCTTCCGGTCGCGCCGGCGGGCGAAAACGATATCGAACCCCTCCTGCGACTTCCGGTAGAGCTTCGGAATCTCCTCGGGCCTGTCCTGCAGGTCACAGTCCATAACCACAATCCACTCGCCCCGCGCGTAGTCCAGCCCCGCGGCAATCGCGTGATGCTGACCGAAGTTCCGCCCCAGCTTGATGCCCTTCACCCTCCGGTCCTTCGACGCCAGCTCGCTGATGATATCCCACGACCGGTCTCCCCCGCCGTCCTCGACCATGACGATTTCGTAATCCGGGACGAGCTTCCCGAGCACCTCCGTCAACCGCGCATACAACTCGCGCAGGCACCCTTCGGCCCCATACACCGGGGTAACTACCGACAAACGAGGAACATCTACGCCCATGGCCGCACCGTTCCTACGCAAGATTGAACTGATTCGTCATATCGCAACATCCGGAAAAGACTAGGCTTACCAAGCAGACATGATAGTCGATTCCACCGGCGAAGTCAACCGCACCACGGCTCACAACCCCCGGAATGGCCCGGCACGGCCTTCTCCTTTCCGGTTGCTACAAGATGCAACACCCGAAATCCGCACTTGGCCCGACCCGGGGGAACGCCCCCAACTCCGCCCGGAGCCGCGTCCCGCCCTTGGAGTGCGGCTGCGACAGCCGCACTCCAAGGGCTGCTTCCTTTCCGTTCCCTCTCCTTCTGGGCGTGCCCGCCGGTGCTTTTCCGTCATCTTATCGTATTCGGTCATGATACTTCCCTCCTCAGTTAGCTGCTCAGATTTCCGCTAACCCACTGCCCGGGGGACGGTCCCGGGGGCAGTCACCGTCCTGATCCCGGGTTGCGACTCCGGTTGTATTTCCCGTTGCCCTGCGGGTTGCGCCCCGTGTTGTATCTCCCGTTGCCCTGCGGGTTGCATCCCGGGTTGCGTCTCCGGTTGCCCTGCGGGTTGCGTCCCGTGTTGTATCTCCCGTTGCCCTGCGGGTTGCGCCCCCTGTTGCGTCCCCCGTTGCGCCCCCCGTTGCCCTCTTTTTCACGTTTTCCGACAAAAAGGGGCGGTCCGAGGCAGACCCGAATCCGATTCGTCCTTGACTCCCGGCCCGATTCGGATACTACTTACGTGATAGTAAAGGACTGCCCCGAACGGACAGGAACCGGCAGCGTCCCGCCTCCGGGCCGGTCTACACCCGCCCCGGAGTTACCGGACAAGGAGTTGACTATGAGAAGACTACTGTTCACGACCGTCGCGGTACTGGCTGCACTGACCAACTGCGCCAAGCACCAGCCCACCGTGCCGATTGCCCCGTTTCCTGACCTGCGCGGCGATTCGCTCTGCTTCTTCACAACCAGTACCGACCCGGCCGGCAGGTACATCCAGTACGTCTTCGACTGGGGCGACGGCAGCACCGACACGACCACGTTCTTCGCCAGCGGCGACACCGCCCACTGCAGCCACAGCTTCGCCGACTCCGGCTCCTACTCAATCCGCGCCCGGGCCGTGAATGAACGCGGGAACGAGTCCGACTGGTCGGAACCCTGCCCGTTCCGCTGGTCCCAGGCACCGGCCCTGGCCGACACTATCAGCGGGCCGGACTGGTGGGGCACCGGTCGCTACTGCCGGTTCTCGGTCAAAGTCGAAGACCCGGACGGCGACAGCGTCTCCGCAAAGTTCATCGCCGACAACGGCACCGGTACGGACTGGTCAGCTTTCGTCGCCAGCGGGGACACCATCTGCGACTCGCTGATGTTCACGAGTCCGGCAAGCCTGACAGTCCAGGTCCTGCTCCGGGACAACGGCAACACAATATCAGGCCCGCTGGGAGCAAAGCAAGTCAAAGTCAGCCTGCTGGCCGTGCTCTGGGCCAGTTCGGATGAAGAAACGTACTACTACTCGTCGCCGACCCTCGGCACCGCGGACGGACGTACCGTCATCTATGCGATTTCAGACGATTTCGAAGTGCACTGCTTCAGTGATGACGGCAGCCTGAAGTGGGCCGCCAAACTGGACCTGGACGGTGGGTTCGCACCTTCACTCAGCCTGGACGGCTCACGCTTGTACGCAGGAGACGATTGCTATGGTCTCTTCTGCCTGGATGCGGACGACGGAACCGTCTTGTGGCATCTTGGCACCATATACCCCGACTGCACTCCTGCGGTCGGCCCGAACGGCGAAATCTACCTGACCGACGATTGCTACGGCGGACTCCTCAAGATAGACGACCTGGGCGATTCCGCCCGCATCGAATGGCGCCTGGAACTGTCCTGCTACATGGGCTTGGGCGTTACGCTCGGCAAGGACGGAACGGTCTATGTAACGTGCATGCTCGAATGGCCTGAGTACCACTCAGTGCTGGCTGCCGTAGCCCCGGATGGAACCGTCCGCTGGCAGGACTCGACCGCCTCCACCTGCTATGACTATCCGCCGGTCATCGATGGCAACGGCCGCGTCATCGTCGGAGACGACGACGGCGTGCTCTACTGCTTCAACCCGGACGGAACCCTGACCTGGTCCTGCCCGGAAGCCGACGTCTATCCGGGCTGTCTGGCGGTCGGCCACGACAACCGGCTCTACTTCACCGACGGAGACCTCTATCTCACGTGCGTAGACCGGGA
This sequence comes from uncultured bacterium, assembly GCA_965370805.1. Lineage (GTDB taxonomy): Bacteria > Hydrothermota > Tepidihabitantia > Tepidihabitantales > Tepidihabitantaceae > CBDUVZ01. The sequence continues at coordinate 24,438 of CBDUVZ010000034.1, forward strand.
CGGCAACGTACTCTGGTCGGTGCAGCCCAGGGAAGGCGCATGGGAAAACACGCCGGTCATCGCTGCCGACAGCACGATAATCGTCTATGACCCGGAATGCGAGATTCTCTACGGATTCAACACCGAAGGCGAACAACTGTGGGAGTTCTGGGCATACGACTCACTGTATCCTGACCTCCGCAGCCGGGCCGGTCGGGACGAAGGTAATGAATGCGGCTCCCCGATCATCGGTCCGGACGGCAACATCTACACGGCAGGATGGGACCTTGGTATCGCATGCATCTCGTTCGGAGATGCCCGGCTCGCGGACACGCCCTGGCCGACCTACAACCACGACCCGGCCCGCTCCGGCTGGGCCGGAAGGGAATAACTCAGCCACCCATTTCCGCCCGCTACGACCGCCCGCCGGACTCCGGATTGCAGATTGGTGATTGCAGACCATCAGGGAGTGGCAAATGACGAATTCGGACTTCCGCCCTCATCTGTGTCCATCCGTGGTTACTTCCTCTTCGTGTTCTTTCTTGGTGCACTTGGTGTTTATTCCTTCCGCTCCGGCTACCTGGCTTCGTGTTCTTCGTGCCTTATATATTATACTGGGTTCATGAAGTATGATTGTGG
>CBDUVZ010000035.1:0-24800 GCA_965370805.1 uncultured bacterium
GCCGGACTTGGGCAGCGGAAATGACCTGCGAAGTCATAGCCCGGGTCCAGCGGGGTCTGGACGAGGAAGCCGCGCTGGAGGCTTTCACCGCCTGCTGGCGGATACTGGTGCCGGACTGCCCGGACGAGGAGGCGGAGCGTCTGCTCGAACTGTGCCGGGCGAAGTTGCGGCCGCCGGTGCCTCACCCGAATGAGGAGGAAGCGTGCCATGCTTTCGGAGTGGACCGGGTTTCGAGCGAGTTGCTTCAGGTCGACATCGGCAAGGAAACCGAATTCGATCTGGCGAAGCGGCGAAGCGCGATGGACTGCCTGCAACAGGCGCTGACGATGATGCCGCCGTGGACGAGACGGTGCGTGATGGGCAGGCTGGCGCATCGGAAGAGCTACGCGGCCCTCGCCCGCGAGTTCGAGCTGCCGGTGGAGAAGCTCAAGGAGCTGCTGGACTACGTCCGCAGCCAGGTGCGTCGGTACACGACGTTCTTTGACGACGACTGGTACTGGTGCGACTGCGGGTCGCCGGGCGCGGCAGCCGGCGGAGAGAAGTAGGCCGTGATGCGGGTAGTCGGACCGTACCGGAACCGGGTGCGCTACTCGACGTATGAGGAGTTGACCGGGGACGTCGGCGACCTGGTGCGGACACACGGGCGCATCGTGACCCTGGTCGTGCCCTATCTCAACTTCGCCCGCAAGGCGGCAAAAGCAATAGCGCGGCTCGAACCGGACGAGTCCCGGGCTTACTGCGAAGGGCTGATGGCCGAGTACCTGAAGTCGCCGCGGATACCCCGCGAGATGTTGGAGATGATCCTGGCCCGGATTGCGGGCTGAAACACCAGGACACCAGGGGCTCAGGAGCGGAAGAGACAACCGCCAAGGTCGCCAAGAGCGCCAAGGTAGAGAACCGGAGCGGAGAGGAGTAAACACCAAGGCACCAAGGACACGAAGAGGAAAGCTGTCATTGCGAGCGAAGCGCGGCAATCCCAAGCGTAGAGGGGCGGCACGAGCGACAGGCAGGTTGAAGCCGAAGGCCGAAAGCCAGGAGTCAACGGCCAAAGTGCGGATTACGGGTGGCGGTCCCGGATTCCCGGGAAGGTCATGAATGGCCGGCTACATGTATCCGGGTCTCGAGCGATACCAGAAGCCGATGCCGACTCCAAGGTTGAGCGTGATACTTGAATGGTAGTCCGAGCCTCGCCAGCTATGGGTCCAGTTCAGCTCGACGCCGGGCATGACATCCCGCCATTCCCAGTGGATTCCCGCTCCTGCCCCGACACTGCCCGAGATCGAACCCATGACGTACCCGAATGTGTTGGTCTGACAGGACACCGGGAATAGGTAGGGCGGCGCGCTGGCCAGATAAAGGTAGACCGGTAGAATCGCGGGCAATCCGTCGCGGGTGCCTCCCTCGTCGTACCACTCGGCCAGCTTGAACCCGAGGAGGTAGCCCAAGTCCGAGGTTAGACCACGACCCCACGCACACCCGCCGACTTCGAGTTGTGTGCCGACCCATCCGGTGGTCCAGCCGGTGTTGTCCGTGTTTCCGGCGGCGAAGCCGGGCCAGCCGACGCTCGCGCGCCCGAGCTGGAAGTGCATGTACCGTCGGTCGGATGCTCTCACCGGACCAACCAGGTAGAGCACCTCCGAGTTCAAGCCACGGCTACGCAGGGCGAAGTCGACGACAGTGGTAGCAGCGCTGCTGACGGCACACTTCCTTTTCCCGCTGGGGTATCCCATATAGCTGACCTCCAGGGTGTACTTCCCGGCCGGGACGTTGGGAATCATGTAGTGACCGTGCACGTCTGTGGATGCGTCCATCTGGAGCTCTCCAAGCACGACATTGGCCCCGGGAAGCGGGCTGCCGGTTTTCGTGTCGGTCACACTTCCTCTGATGATCCCTACTTCTGCCTGCGCCATCGTTGCGGCAGTAGCCACCGCCAACGCGAAGAGGAGGAGCCGTGTCCGTCTCACGAATGCAGTATGGAGCGGTTGGGGCGAGATGTCAAGAAGCCGACGGGCTTGCTGAGGACAACTCCGCATTCCGTTCATTCATAGCCGCAGTGCAGGCGGGCAGGAATTGCCGAGTGAGCCTGGTGAGTTCTTTGTTACGGTTCTTCCACTCCGGCGACTTACCTGGTGCCGGGGTGCTGCACTGTTGACTGGACAGGGGGGTGATGAGAAGCTAGCCTTAGTGGTTGTGCAGCAGCGTTTTCTTGTTGTTCTGAGGCTGTTGGTCGCGGTCGGTGCGGCGTTCGTTGGTTGCGACGGGCCGGCGGTCGGCAACAGCCCGCCGACTGTCGTTATTACGTCAGCGCCGGAGCACGTTGTTCCGGTTGACAGCGTTACTTTTGGTTGGACCGGGCAGGACGTGGACGGCAACCTGGCCGGGTTCTGCTACGGGCTGGATGATTCGACCCCGGATACCTGGACCGGCGATTCCGCGGTGGTGCTGCGTGGGGTGGCGTTCGGTTCGCACGAGTTCTACGTGCGGGCCGAGGATGATTCGGGCGCCCGGTCCGCGGCTGCGGTTCGTTCGTTTCGGGTGGAGTACGACAGTGCGGTTGCCCGGCGCGGGAGCGATACCACCCTCGAAATAGCGACCTGGAACATTCAGAACTTTCCGAAGCAGGGGGACGAGACGATCAACAAGCTGCGGGCGATGATGGTGCGGCTGGATATCGACTTGTACGCAATCCAGGAGATTGAGGATACGCTGGCGTTCAGCCGGTTCGTGGACGGGCTGGACGGATACGAAGGGCTTTACTCGCAGGATGATTACGGTTCGTTCTACCAGAAAACCGGGGTGGTCTATCGGAGCGATATCATCACAGTCAGCGATGTGCGCCAGTTGTTCTGGTGGCATGATTCCGTGACCCGGCCGCCGCTGGAGATGGTGGTGTCCGCGAGTCTTGGTGGCGGGACGTTCGAGTTCAAGCTGATTGTGCTCCATTTCAAAGCCGGGTGGGGAGATGACGACCGGGCTCTGCGTGCGGCTTCGTGTCGGCTGCTGAAGGAGTACCTGGACGATGAGCTTGAGCACGGGTCGGAGCGGGAGTTCGTGGTCGTCGGCGACTGGAACGACTTGCTCGATGACCCGCCGGAGGTGAACGTCTTCGCGCCGTTCCTCGACGACACACTGGATTACCGGTTTCTGACCTGGCCGCTGCGGGGAAGCAGCCGGCACGGTTCCTACATCGGCGGGAGCAGCAGTTCCCTGATTGACCACCTGATGGTGACGAGCGCGGTCCTGGATGAGTACGAAGGCGGGACGACGATGACACTGAGGCTGGATGATGAGGTCGGTCAGTACGAGAACGTGGTTTCGGACCACCGGCCGGTGATGGCCTGCTTCCCGGTGTTTGGAAGTCGATGAGGACGATCAGGGGCAAGCCGGAAGGCTGGGAGATGCCGTATCTTCCCGGCGCGCTGATTATCGTGCCGCCCGAGTCCACGCGAGGCAAAGTGGACCGGCTGCGCCGGAAGCACGACTCCGCGTCCGCCGAGCGAGTCACGGCCCACATAACCGTGGCCCAGCCTTTCCGGGACCAGCCGGGTGATGAGGAATTGAAGATGGTGAAGCAGGTGCTGGCGCAGTTCGAGCCTTTCCGGCTGGAGTACGGACCGCTGCGGAATTTCCTGCCGCATCCGTGCATCTGGTTCGATGTCCGACCCGCGGACAAGGTGCTGGCGATACGGAAGGCGCTGCACGCCACCGGGCTCTTCAATACCGACCTGCCGTTTACCAGGGGGTTTGTTCCCCACATGAGCATAACCGATGGCGCTCCGGATGCGGAGGAGACCGGGCGGCTGTTTGAGAAGCTGAAGAGCAAGGTCCGCGGCGGCAGGTTCGCGGTCAGCAGATTGGTGTACACCCGGCCGGACTGGCAGACGAAGTTCCAGGTTGTGGAGTCGCTGCCGCTCGGCCGGAAGAAATAGGGAAACGGCGAATGACGAAGTACGAATTCGGACCATGCCGAAGGTGGGAGGCGTTATCCGAAGGGCGACGACTCGGGATGATTCATGTGGACGCGGGCCAGACAGTGGGCGGCCGACCAACTGTGATCAGGAGAATGCCGAAGGTGGGAGTCGAACCCACAAGTCCGTCGCCGGACGGTGGATTTTGAGTCCACTGCGTCTGCCAGTTCCGCCACTTCGGCTCCGCTACTTCGAGGATAGCAACAGGATTGTAGAACTGACGCCGGGGCAGTCAAGGTCGGTTGACACCGGTGCTGCCGGCTGGTATTCTCGGGCCATGAAACTGAATTGGCGGATGTGCCTTGTTGTTCTTGTTCTGGTGGCCTGCGGCGGATGGCCTGGTTCCAGCCTGCCGGTCGCGGAGACGGATGAGACGTGGCTTTCGACCTGGCTTGGAGACCGGAAGATCGGGTATACGATTTCGCGGTGCAGCCGGGACGGTGGCGGCTACCGGTTCGAGAACCTGATGAGCATGGAGATTGCCATGGCGAGCCGGGTCCAGAAGGTGCGTTCCCACAGTGCTGTGACTGTCGGACCCGGGTTTGAGTTGCGGTCGTTCACTTTCAGTTTCGAGTCCCAGACCCGCAGCTTCGCGGCCGGCGGAACGGTGCAGGGGGACGAGTTGACAATCAGGATACAGGGCGACAAGCCGAGGGTGTTGAAGCTGAAGGGGCAGGTGTATCCGATGTCGGCGCTGGGCAGGCTGGCGGTGGACCGGAAGTTGAAGCCGGGAACCACGCATCGGTTCCAGGTGTTCGACGCGACCGTGATGGCGGTCGTGCCGGTCGAGATTGTTGTCGACGGCCGGGAGAGTATTACCGTTGCGGGCGAGGAATACGATGCGCTCAAAGTGCGGACCCGGATAGCCGGGTTTGAAGTCGAGTCATGGCTGGACAGCCAGGGGATGGTGTTGAGAGAGAAGTCACCGCCCGGAATCAGGTCGGAGCGGACGACTCCGAAGAAGGCAGTGGCCCGGGTCGCCGGCGGAAGCCTCGACCTACTGAAGATGTTCCGGGTGGAAGTGGATAGTGCGGTTCCGCGCCCGGCGGAGGTCAGGCGGGCCAAACTGGCAATCAGCGGGATTGATGACGAAGGGGTTTTCGTGGACGGCAATCAGCGGATACTGGAACACAATCCCCTGGTGGTGGAGATTACGATGCCCGAGTTGCCGGACAAGCCGGTCAAACTGCCGCTTCAGGTTCAGACCGAGTTCCTCAAGCCGTCACTGGAGATTCAGTGCGATGACCCTGCGCTGCGGGAGAAGGCATTCGAAGCCGTCGGCCGGCCCGAGGATGCCGTATCCGGGGCGAGGGAACTGGTGTCATGGGTTTTCACCGTTATGGACAAGGTGCCGACCGCGTCTTTCCCGACCGCGCTGGACGTGCTGAAGCACATGGAAGGCGACTGCAACGAACACGCGGTCTTCTTTGCCGCGCTGGCCCGTGCGGTCGGGATACCGGCCAAGGTTGCGGTCGGACTGGTGTACATGGACGGCGCGTTCTACTACCACGCGTGGAATGAAGTGTTCCTTGGCCGGTGGGTTCCGGTTGATGCCACGTTCGGGGAGTTCCCGGCCGGGGCCCTGCGCCTGAAGCTGCACGAAGGCGGGCTCAAAGAGCAGGCGCGGATTCTATCCGTCGTCGGGAAGCTGGATATCCGGATACTCGAGTTCGAGTAGCCGGAGCCGTCTCAGAGCCTGTCCCCGATTCCTCAATTTCGTCCTGCGGCCTGATGAAGTCCGGACTTGTGCCGGTTAGTCGCTCGTGATACGCCGATTCGCCGGCCTCGGGACCGCGATGCGCGCTGGGGCTTCTACTCTTCCAGGGGCGTCGTCTCCTCATCCGGGCTCGGTTCGGCTTCGATCTCGGTGCCCTCTTCGGGCAGCAGTTCTTCGGTCTCGAAGATGAAGTCCGACTCCTCCATCACGATATCGATGTCGGCTTCGGCGCGCAGCCCCTGAACGAGCGCGGCATAAGTTTCTTCCTCCTTGGCGCGCCGGAGCTTGTTCTCCAGCTTGCCGCGCACTTCGGAGAGAGGACGGGTGTAGGCCTTCTTCTTTTCCTCAACCCTGATGAAAGTGTACGACGAATCGTCCAGCGTGATAATCCGCGATATCCGGTTCTCGGACAGGGCGAACGCCGCGTTGACGACTTTCTTGTCGCGCGACTCGTCACCTTTCTTCAGCCAGTGCATGTCGCCACCGCTCCACTTGCTGCCCGCGGTGGAGAATTTCTTCGCCAGGTCGGCGAAGGACATTTCCCGGGCCGTGTCCTTCTTTGTGACTTTGGCCAGCAGGACGCCGTCGGGGAGTTCGACGGGCTCGGACACGTCGTTGGTGTCCAGTCCGAACAGTCCGTCCACGAAGTCGGATGAGAGCGCTTTCTCCATGCCGACGTAGGTTCCCAGTGCAGCGGAATCGAGAACCGGCGTGGCGGCTGAATCCGTTACCACAGGAGGCCCGAGCAGTTCGACCAGCTCTTCCTCGGTGTCGGCCTGCCTGCAATCCGGGCGGTAGAGCTTGTCCTCTTTCGATACGTCAACGAAGGCGAACCCGAGGTCATCCGAGTGATAGGGACCGGCGAGCGGGCAGGGTCTGCCGAGGTCGGGCACTTTCCGGCTTCCAATCGGCATGACCGGGGTGTTCCGGAGCAGCGCGGGCGGGTCGGCCATGCTGAAGAGCCGGATGAGGGAATCGGTGTCGGTGGTTGTCGCCAGAACGTCCTTCAGTTCCGCGGCCCGGTCGGCGTCGCGGACGAGCAGCGCCCGGCCTCCGACCATTGCCGGGATTCGGCCGGCGACCGCCCAGCGTCTGAGCTGACGGGCGCGGGGTTTGGTCCGGGCCACGATTTCCCGCGCGCGGACCTGGGCAGGCACTTTGAACTCGGTGATGGTTGCCTTGTAATCGGCGTGGATTTCGGCGGAGTCGATTGAGACCTGCTCGAATACCATCTTGCGTTTGTAGGTATCGAGCAGCATCCGGTCCCGGCGGGTGATGAACTGGTCCACGACCCGGTTCCAGAGCCATACCTGTTGCCTCTCGCATTCGAAGAGAATCAGCTTTTCGAGAATCATCTGTTCGAGTATCCGCTGCATGCCCTCGGGAGACTGGAACTGGCCCCGGTACATCGGCGGTATCGTATTGATGCGGGCTTCAAGCGCGGGCCGGTCGATAGCAATGCCATTGATGACGGCCAGCGGGGTCCGGTTCTCTTCGATGGCGGTGGAATCGATTTCAATCGAGGTCTTGCGTCTCAGTTCCTCGGTCTTTTCTTCGTAGAGCCGGTTGACGTTCTCCTGCCGGACCTGGGACAGAATCTGGTTACGTGCTTCCTCGTAGGGCCGGACGTGCTTCGGCTTCCGGTCGGTTATCTTGAGCAGGACGTAGCCGTCCTCGGTTTTGACGGGCTTGCTGATCTGTCCGGGTTTGAGTTTGAACGCGGTTGCTTCGATCGGTTTGGGGTGGACTCCCCGGGCGAACAGTCCCATGTCGCCGCCCCGGTCCTTGTCCGGAGCGATGGAGTGCTCTTTCGCCACATCGTCCCACACCAGGGTCGTGTCGGTGAGGAGTTCCCGGCGGAGCGAATCGGCCATCTCTTTCGTATCGACCAGAATCTGGTAGGCGTGGACTTTCTCCGGGGTGGTGTACTTCGTGCCCTTGTCCTTGCGGTAGCGTCCCTGCAGGTGCTTTTCGCTCGGCTCGGCTTCCTCGGTGACGCTACGGCGATACCATTCCTCGAACAGCGCGCGGTCGCGAGCCTCGGTGAACGGATCGAGGAACGCCGGGTCGAGCATGATGCCGGCGGCCAGGGCAGCTTCGTAGAACAGCCGGTTGTCGACCATCGTGTCGAGCAATTGCTGCTTCCGCTCGAACGCCTCATAGGCGGAAGGGTTGCGGCTGATGCGGTCGTCCAGTTCGATCCGGGTTATCGGGTAGCCGTTGACATAGGCTACGCGGTCCTGGTAGTTCTTGCGGAAGCAGCGCTCGATGGCGTCGAGCGCGTCCGAGCCGTAGGTCGATTTCATGTACTGGGTGGCGACAATTTCGTAGTTGCGGGCCGCGTCCAGGTATTTCTCCTGCAGTTCCTGGGCAAGGGCCAGCCGGTACATGACGTCAGACCGACGCCGGTCACGGGGAAACTCCTCGAGCAGCCCGGTGTAAACCGATTCGGCCGCGGCGTAGTCATCGAGCTTATCGAGGAAAAGGTCGCCGAATTCCAGTCGAACCAGGAAGTTGTCGTTGCCGCGCTGGTACGTCAGTTCGAGACGTCCGAGCAGGTCACGGGCGGCGTCGTAGTCACGGGCTACATAGTGGTTGTAGATGCTGTCCAGGGCGGGTCCCAGTTTGGCCGCGCCGGCAACAGCGGCCAGAACGAGCAGTGCCGATGCTATTCTTCTCATATCGTCTCCTGTCTTGGTCTAATGATGAATGCCGAATGCCGAGTGTCGAATTCCGACTCTGCCTTTCGCCATGGTACCATCCGATGGCATTCTCCACTCCGTTTCATTCGTCATTCCCCATTTGTCATTCGTCCTTCGCCATTCCTTTCGTTCCAGGTCAGAACTGGAGCGCGACCATCATGACGGCTCCGGAGAAGATCGGAATGACCACGTTGTCATTGACTTCTATCGGAAGTGCCTCGACTACCGCAGCCGAAACAGCCCCAAGGATACCGACCGAAAGGGGAAGGTCAAGTCCGGGCAGGACGGACACCACGTAGGCGACTCCGACGCATGCGACAAGTCCGGCCAGCGTGCCCTCGACGGTCTTCCGGAAGAACCGGATCCGGCCCAGCGACAGGCCGACGATAGCGGCCAGGGTGTCGCCGACCGCCAGGAATGAAATCGCGGCGATGAACACGCCCCGGCCCTGTGCCAGGCTGGTGCCGAAGGTTCCGCTGCCGTAGACGAACATGCAGATCAGCGACGCCAGCATCAGGTAGCTGCCCCCGGTGAGCGAAGTCAGTTCCCGGCGGCGCAGCAGCGAGCCGAACAGGATGATGAAAATGCCCTTGAACGGATTGAGACGCAGGCGCAGGAAATCGACCACCAGGAACGTCATCGTCGCAACCGACATCAGGATGAGGGCAAGTCCGCGAGGCAGCGGATAGTAGAGCACCGGGATGAGCAGGGCCAGCAGGTGAGCCAGCTTGCGGCCCAGCTCGGCACCTAGAATTCGATGCCCCCGGAGACCTGCTGCGCGCTGCCGAGGTCGCGAGTGCCGGACGCATAGCCGGTGGCGTAGCCGTAGTCGATGTAAAGCCTCTTGTACCGGGCACCGATGCCGAAGGTGAAATTGCCCTGGTGCATGCCGAGTCGCCCGAACAGCCGGTCGCGGAACGAGTACTCAAGGCCCATGTTCTGGTTCAGGCCGGCATCCTCGACCGCGGCTTCCACCTCCAGGGTCAACCCGAGGGCGTCCCGGCCGAACCGGAAGACTTTGCTCACGCCCAGGGCGGCTTTTGGCGTGACGTATTCCCGCGTGCCACTGTCCCAGAACAGGGGAGACGTGCTGACGTTCCGGACCCGGAGACCGATATCGATTCCGGCTCCCGGGGTCAGGGCAAGTCCGAGGTCGATGCCCATGCCGAAGCAACTGCCGCCATCCACACCCAGTGCCTGGTAGATGATTTTGGCGTTGCCGCCGAGCGCCACATGGGGTGTCAGGATGCGGGCGTAATTGACGTAGCCGACGAACTGGTTGGCGCTGACGGTGCGGTCCAGGTAGGGTCGGTTGTTCTCCCCGGGCGGCAGGGTCTCGACCGGCAGCTTGGTCAGCTTGATGCCGGGAATGCCGTTATGCAGTACGGCGACGCCGAACGACTGCAGCCCGGCCGGGAAGGAGATACCGATGAAGTTATGCTGGAGCAGGCCGGAGAAATCCTCGGAGTGGAGGAAGACGGCCGAAGTCCGTTCGCCGCGCCCGGCCATGGCCGGATTGTAGTAGATGGCGGTCGGGCCGATAGCGGAGGCCACTACCGCTCCGCCCATTCCGGTTGCCCGGGCCGACGTTCCGAGTTCTTCGAAGTCCCCCGCGTACTCGGTCGCGCGGGCGGTCATGGCTATCGTCAGGACCAGCAAAGCTGCGATGAATGCCGAATGGCGAATGGCGAATGGCGAATTCCGAATTCCGCTCTGCGACGCAGGAGCAGGTGCCATTGGATGGCTCAATCTGTGTCTATCCGTGTTGTGCCATCCGATGGCACTTTCCGCTCGGGTCTGAACCCTGTGTCTATCCGTGTTCATCTGTGGTTCACTCGCTCCAATCGTTTTCTCTCAATTGTCGGGCACCCGCCAGACCTTCCCTGCCAGTTCCTTCTTGAAGGTGTACTTCGGTTTGCTGTAGGTCGGCTTGACGGTCACTGCAATTCCGTATTCCCCTTCCGGCACGAGATTGCCCTTGTCGTCCAGCCCGTCCCAGACGATGAGCACTTCGCCCGGTCGCTGTTGGTGCGGCGGCGTGAGGGTCCGAACCGCTGCGCCGGACGCGTCGTTGATCCGCACCGTGATGCTGGCGACTTCGGTGACGTAGAGCGCAATGGTCGTGCCCGGCCGCCTCGAATCGAACGATGGAGGATAGCAGCCGATGAGATAGCCGTCAAGTCCCACCCAGTAGTAATGGCCGCCTTCGGTTTCGTTCAGGAACAACTGGCCGAAGCGGCGCCAGAGGGCGATACCGCGGGGCGAGTCGAGTTCGCCTGATTTGCCGTAGGACACGATGTACTTGAGGGCGGGGTCGAACATGTGAATCTGGGAGGCGGTCCGGTCGGTGACGTAGACATTGCCGTGCCGGTCAAAAGCGCAATAGGCGAAGCCGGCTTCGTCGACACCGATGCGGCGCATGTCCACCCGGCGGAGCAGTTGTCCGGAGATGGACAGCAGGTTGATTCTCGTCCGGTCCCGGTCTACGACCACGGCGCAGTCGCTGCCGAACTCGTTGTAGTCGGCATTGCGGTCGAGCACGGCGATTGCGGTGGGGCCTTCGAGTTCGGCGTCCCAGGTCGCTTTGAGCGTTCCGTCCGGGTTGAAGATGGCGACGCGGTTGTTGTCCGTATCGGCTACGTAGACGCGGCCGCGGGAATCGAGGCTGACGTCGTGGGGAAAAGACAGGCCGGATTCGAGTACCGATACCCACTGCAATTCGGTGTCGGAATAGCGCAGCCGGACGACCCGGTTGTTGCCGGCATCGGCAACGTAGACATCGCCCGCCGGGTTGCAGCAGATACCGTGCGGCCGGTTGAACTGGCCGGTATCGGAGCCGGCCGAGCCGTATATCCGCGGTTGAATCAGCTTGACGTTGTAGACAATCTGGCCGGTGCCGGAATTGACGGTGAACAAGGTCAGGATGTGGTCGTCGCGGCCGGTGGAAGGGTCGTCTTCCTCGACCATTTTGGCGCCGCACATGCCCTGCGGGTCATTGACCTCGAAGCCTCTGCCAAGATACAACTCAAGGTAGAATCTGCCTACCTTGTGGAATCCGAGGGTATGCTTGAACGGCGGCACCAACAGGGTCGTCGGTGTCTCCACTATCAACAGCAAAAGTAAGAGCAACTGCAACGCCGAAATGGTATCGGCCGCATAGCCGAAGTCAAGGCAACAGGCGGTCCATTCCAATGCCGAGTGTCGAATTCCGATTGGGCGAATGCGGACTTCCGGCTTTCATCTGTGTTTATCTGTGGTTACTCTGTCCGCGTTTGAGATTGCCACAGGCGCTACGCGCCTTCGCAATGACAGACCTCTTCTTGGCGGCCTTGGCGCTCTTGGCGGTTGCTCTTTTCCGTTTGGTTTCTTTACTTTCCGTAACACGCAAAACCGGCCAGATATAACACCTGAAATCCACGTTTGGCCCGACCCCGGGGACCGTCCCCTGTCCTCACCAATTTCGTCCCGAAACACGTCGCCAAACACGTCGCCAACTACGTCGCCAAACACGTCGTCAATCATGTCGCCAACCACGTCGCTAATGATGTCGCCAATGACGTCGCCAACTACGTCGCCAACCACGTCGCCAACCACGTCGCCAATGACGTCGCCAATGATGTCGCCAACCACGTCGCCAATGACGTCGCCAATGATGTCGCCAATGACGTCGCCAATGATGTCGCCAATCATGTCGTCAATGATGTCGCCAACCACGTCGCCAATCATGTCGTCACCTTCGTCCCGATTGTCGGCCACAGCCTCGAACAGGCCATCGAATGGAATTCCCCGTCACGGGACTGGATGGCGTTTCCGACCCTGGCTTCGGTGATTTCGGGTTCGTTGAGGGTCTGAGCCGGCGATTGGAAGTTCCGGACATTGCGTAACTTGACATCCACCCCGGGGTGTTCTATAATCATCTTGCACTCCTGCGAGCGGCACTCGCTGGCGAGAGAGGTCTGTCGATTGCGGGAGCAGCCGGGCGTGGGCTGAGAACCCGGCGAGTTACTCCGAAGACCAGACGGGTGCGCGGGTTACCACCCCAATAAGTTAGGCGGCAAACGACCTCACAAGGAGGTTCCGATGAGGCTAAGATGTCGGTTTACGGGATTCCTGCTCAGCGGGGCTGTGTTCCTGTTCCTGCTGGCGGGAGTCGGGCAGGCACAAGTAGAGATATGGGCGTCCCGGTACAGCGGGACCAGTTTCGACGAAGTGATTGCGATGGCGCTGACACCGGCGGACGAAGTCGTGGTTACCGGCTACAGCTACGGCCCTGACAGCACGGCTGATATCGTCACAGTCAAAATCGAGCCGATGACGGGTGAGACCCTCTGGACCCGGCGCTACCTGGCCGGGCCTGGTATGACCGACAAGGCGAACGCGATTGCAGTCGACGATTCGGGCAACATCTTCGTGGCCGGCAAGACCTGGAATTCGCCGGACACTGATTTCGTCGTCATCAAGTACCTTGGGGACGGAACCGAAGACTGGGCTTTCCGTTCCGGTTTCCCCCTGGCCGATGCTGCAAATGACATAGTTCCGGACGGCACGGGCGGCGCGTACATCGCCGGTCACGGATTCGGCAGTGGGACCGCCGACTTCATGCTTGTTCATCTTGCGGCGGGCGACACGACGTGGGTCGCGTACTTCGACGGCCCGGTTCTTGGTGCGGACTACGCTACCGCGCTGGCAGCGGATAGTTCGGGCTATCTGTACGTCACCGGTCACACCTGGATTCCAGCCACCGTCTTCGACTACATGACCGTGAAGTACGACATCGCGGCCGCCGACACGGCCTGGGTCCGGACTTATGACGGCAGCGAGACTCAACCTGCCTACGAAGCAGACTATGCCAACGGCATCGTGGTCGATGATTCCGGGAACGTGTACGTTACCGGGCGGGCGAGCGAGCTCAATCGGAGTTACGACGGCACCACGGTCAAGTACGCACCGGACGGAACCGAGGTGTGGGTCCACCGGTTCGACGCCGGTCTGTTCGGCGAAGAGGGGTCCGGCGAGATCGCCATCGACGCCGACGGGTACATCTACTGCGCCGGTTACGTCTGCGAGTACTACCCGAACAGCGAGACTGATTTCCTTACCTACCGGATAAGGCCGGACGGCACCACCGACTGGTTCCAGGTTGCCAACTACATCGAGACCGACAGCATTACCGGCCTGGCTATCGACCAGTACTCCAATGTCTACGTCACCGGATGCAGCGACGGATACGAAGGTGATCACGACTGGCTGACGGTCAAGTACGACGCGCAGGGCAGTCATATCTGGGACGTGCGTCACGCCACCCTGGTCACGGAAGACGACTGGCCCAACGACATCGTCGTTGACCGGATGGGCAACGTCTACGTGGCCGGGTTCGATTCCTACGAGGGAGACGAGGACTACGCGACGTTGAAGTACTCGGAGTACGACGTCGGTGCCGGTCTGATTGTCCAGCCGGTGGATACGTTCCGTCTTGACGCGACGGTCCGGCCGCTGGTCTGGATCCGCAACTACAGCGCGATCGACTCACTGACATTCCCGGTTCGGCTGGAGATCGGCAATTTCTACTTCGACTCCCGCAACGCGGTGAACGTGCCGGCGTACGATTCGGTGCTGGTTGAGTTTGACGGGTGGCCGGTGCGTGACTCGGGCACCCATCTTGTGCGCTGCTACACGATGCTGCCGGGCGACAAGGAAGCGCCCAACGATACCAGTTACGGCGAAGTGACCGGCCTTCCGGTCTGGGAGTTCCTGACTTCGTTGCCCGAGGGCCCGCGGGGCCGCGATATCAAGGACGGCGGGGCGCTGGCATTCATGCCCGACACCATGCTCTACGCTTTCAAGGGCAACAACACAACCGAGTTCTACTCGTACAACCTGAACAGCCACACGTGGACCGAGAAGGAGAGCATTCCGGCCTACGGGTCGACCGGACGCAAGAAACGGGTGAAGAGAGGAGCCCGGCTGGCACTGGATACCAGCAACCACATCTACGCCCTGAAGGGCAACAACACCTACGAGTTCTGGCGCTACGACATCGCCGGCGACACCGCGTGGACCGAACTGATTCCGTATCCCACCGGCAAAAAGAAGGTAAAGGGAGGTACGGGCCTGGAATACGTGCCGTCACTGAACCGGGTCTACAGTTGCAAAGGCAGCAATACGTTTGAGTTCTACGCCTATGATGTCGCGACGGAAACGTGGCTGCCGATGGCGAACGTGCCGTCGGGTCCCCGTAACAAGAAGGCGAAGTACGGCACCTGCATGGCCTACGACGGCGACAATACCATCTACCTGCTGAAGGGCGGCAAGTACGAGTTCTACGCGTACAGTATCTCGGCGGATGTATGGGTTCCGTTGCAGGACCTGCGCAACAGCGAGCACACGACCCGGAGGCGGAAAGTGAAGAAGGGCGCCGGGCTCGCGTACGACCTGGAATTCGACCGGGTGTGGGCGACCAAGGGCGGCAAGCTGACCGAGTTCTGGTTCTACGACGTGGCAACGGACAGTTGGGTCGAGACCCCGGATACGATACCGACACCCGAGGGGTCGCGACGTATGCCGTACAGCGGAGCGTGCCTTGAGTACGGCGACGGCAAGGTCTATGCGTTCAACGGGAACAAAACCCTGACTTTCCTCCGGTATAACGCCGATCTGCCGCTGAACCCGGGCGCGACGGATGGGCCGCAGGCTGCGGCGGCGTTCCTGCCCGCGGTCCGGCTGCGGCTGGCCGCGGTTCCCAACCCGTTCCTCGGCAGGACTGCGCTGAGGTACAGCCTGTCGCAGCCCGGACACGTGCGGCTGGCGGTCTACGACGTCACCGGCAGGTGCCGGCGGGTCCTGGTTGATGAATGGCGCGGTCGGGGCGACCACACGGTCCGTCTTACCGATGAAGGGCTTGCCGCGGGAGTCTATCTTGCGAAGCTGTCCGTGCACGGCGAGGTCGGCTCGGCGGTAGTGACGAAGAAGCTGTTGCTGGCGAGGTAGGGAGGGGGAAGATGTCAATTGCGAAGAAAGCCCCGGCGCTGCTGTTGATTCTGCTGCCGGTCCTGGCTCTGGGCCAGGGGGTCGATGATGCATGGTATCGGGTCTACGGAAGTGCTGACGGGAGCGGTATCATGGCCGCGGCGACCGATAACTATGCGGACGACGAGGGCTACGTCTATACCTGCGGTTCGGGCAGTCCTGACTCGGTTGCCCAGGTGGATATGCTGGTCATCAAGCACAACGAGTGGGGCGACCTGATGTGGGTCGGTACGGTCGACGGTGACCAGGCCGATTCCTCGGATATCGCGCACGCCCTGACCGTTGATTCGGCCGGCAATGTCTACATCGCGGGGATGACGGAGAACACCGGGTCCGGGTATGATGCTACCTGGGCCAAGTTCAATAGTAGCGGGGATATTCTCTGGTCGTTCACGCCCAACTGGGTGGACGAAGACCAGGCCCTGGATATCGTCATCGGGCTGAACGAGGACGTCTACATCAGCGGGTACTGCATGGATAATTCCGTCTACCTTACCGATTTCATGGTGGCGAGGATAAACCCGGCCGACGGCAATACGGTATGGGTCAACCGGTACTGTCTGGATGATTCTGCGTTCGATGCCGACTGGGGGGCCGGGCGGAAGCGGCCGGGCCGAGGCCAGGACCGGCTGCCGGAGTTCTACCTCGATGACTGGTGGGACTGGGACAACTGCGCTACCTGCCTTGCGGTCGACCCCGGTACCGGATACATCGTCGCCGGTGGTTTCGGACTGCACGAGAACCGGTACCGTGAGATGTGGCTGATGAAGTTCCTGCCGGATGGGACCCGGAGCTGGAATGTTACTCATCACCGTGGATTGCAGGACTGGGAAGACGTGATACTCGACGTGGTGGTGCACGCCGGCGGTGATATCTACATCGCGGGTGGGAGTGAGCCCCAGAACAACCTGTGCGACTACACGGTCGGGTGGTACTCCAGCGGCGGCTCGGCGCAGGATTGGTTCTACTACGACGCCGAGGGGTCTGATGACTTCGCGACCGCAATCTGCCTGGACGATGCTAACCCGCCGAATGTCTATACAACCGGGATGGTCAATTACGACGATTCCGACTTCGGGTACGAGATCCTGACCCACAAGTTCTCCTATAACCTGACCCCGCGCTGGGGCGGCGGGGCGCGCTTCGGCTACCCGTTCCCCAATACTAGTCAGGTGATTGACGACTACGGCACTGATATCTGCTGGCACGACGGCCGGGTATACGTCAGTGGTGAGTACGCCCGGGTCATGGCCTGGCACGGGTATACCCTCGCTCTCTGCTACACCGATGCCGACGCGGCTGTCGCCAAGGACACGCTCTGGACGTACAAGCACAAGGTGGCGTGCGACGGGGCGAGCGCAATCGCAGTTGTCGACACCGACCATGTCTACCTGGCCGGCCAAGTAGGAGAGCCGGCATTGTACAACTTCATGTACACGAGCCGGCTCTTCTATCCTGACCCGGACCTGCGCATTGACGCGATTCTCGCGCCGGTCGGACTGGTCAGTCCGGGTGATACGGTCTTTCCCCAGGTGAGGATAGTCAATGAGGGGAATACCCGCGCGCTATTCGAGGTATTCCTGACTGTTGACGGCGGTTTCGATGACTCGATCCCGGTCACCGGGCTCCTGCCCGGGGATACGAGCGAACCGGTCTTCGGCGACACCTGGTTCGCGCCGATGGTCCCGGGTACGCTGGCGGTCCGGTGCAGCCTGTTCATGTTCGCCCATGGCATCGAGGTGCGCGACACGCTGATGGACTCGGTGTACGTCGTGGTGCGTGACGTCGGCTGCACGCAGATTGTCTCGCCCACGGCAACAGTGGATTCCGGCGTCCCGCCGATCGTGCCCCAGGCCTGGATTGCGAACTTCGGGAGCGCGGCGGAGACGTTCGACTGCTGGCTGTCAATCGGCACGTTCTATGCCGAGACGGTTTCGGTGGTTCTCGTCCCGGCGGCAGAGAGTCTGCTCCAGTCCTTCCCGTCGTGGACGCCGCTGCAGCGCGGGACCTGGACGGTCGCCTGTTCGACTATGCTCGCGGGCGATGTCGACGATACCAATGACTCGGCCATGGGGTCGGTCATGGTCAGGGTGGTGGACGTCGCCCTGCTCGATATCGTCGCACCGACCGATACGGTCGATTCCGGCGTCGTCGTCATCCCGCAGGTGCGGCTCATCAATTACGGCAACGAGCTGGCGACCTTCTGGACCTGGCTCACGATGGACGACGGCTCGGACGCGGTGGTCTATTCCGAGTCAGTCGAAGTCATCCTGACGCCGGGCCTGGACAGCTTTGTGAGCCTGCCGTCGACTGACCCGCTGAGCGCACTTGGAATGTGGCAAACGGCGGCCTGGTGCGCGGTGTCTGATGACATGCACCCGGAGAACGACAGCCAGGCCGGGTGGTTCTTCGTCAAGCCACCGGGTATCACCTGGCCTCCGGGCTGGGCCGAAGTGGAGCCGATACCGCTTCCGCCCGGGAACAAGGCGGTGAAGCGCGGCGCCTGGGCTGCGTTCAATGAGGGCGACGAACTGATGTACGTGACCAAGGGCTATAAGACGACGGATTTCTTTGCCTACTACCCGCTCAAGGATTCCTGGAATAACCTGACCGGGATGCCTTACACCAAGCACTCAAACCCGAAGTGGGCGAGGAAAGTGCCGCGCAAGGGCTCCAAGGGCGTGTCCGACGGCGACAACTCCATCTACGTCACCCAGGGCAACAACACCCTCGGGTTCTGGCGGTACAACATCCTGCAGGACTCCTGGACCGAGCTGCAGGACGTGCCGGTCGGCCCGGACCGGAAGAAGGTCAAGGGCGGCACCGACCTGACGTACCTGATGATCGACGACACCGGTTTCGTGTACTGCCTGAAAGGGTACCGCTGCGAGTTCTACCGGTACAACACCGAGACCGGAACCTGGGATGCAGCATTGGCCAACGCGCCCACCGGCAAGCGCGGCAAGTGGGATAAGGGTTCCTGGCTGGTTGCCAAGGACACGAGTGCCACGACGCTCTATGCCCACAAGGCGAAGTACAACGAGCTCTGGTCCTACAACGTGCCGGCCGATTCCTGGAACGACGCGCTGGCCGGCATGCCGTTCGTCGGGATGCAGGGCCGGAAGAAGAAGTCGAAGGACGGCGGCTCGGCAGACTGGTATGCCGGGGATATCTACGCGCTCAAGGGCGGCAACACGAACGAGTTCTGGAAGTACCGGGTTTCGAGAGACACCTGGGACGAGATCGACTCGATGCCGACGATGGGCTCGACCGCTAAGAAGAAACGGGTGAAGTACGGCGCGGATATCGTTTACGGACTCTATGCGTTCTGGTCCTTGAAGGGCAACAAGACCCGGGAGTTCTGGCGGTACGGATTGAGCCTCGATGTGATGGACGGCCGGTCCTCCATGGTTCGCAGCGGGGTCGCCGGCAGCCCGGTTTCCATCCGGTCGGGGTGGAACTTCGCCGTCGCGCCCAACCCGCTCGGCAAGGGCGGCGTGCTCCGGTATTCGGTGCCCTACCCGGTGCCGCTGAGCCTGCGGTTGTACGATGCGGTCGGCCGTGCGGTGAAGACTATCTGCACCGGCCGGGTCCTGTCCGGCACCGGGGCAATCAGGCTCGATGCCGAGGGCCTGGCCCGAGGCGTCTACCTGCTCAGGATCGATGCCGGGGTGGACGCAAGATACAGCCTCAAGGTGGTTATCGAGTAGCGAGCTGAAAGCAGAGGGTTTCGGATGGGCGGCGGCCTGCGTTCCTAGTCGAGCGCAGGTTGCCGCCCGCGCCTTCTGTGATTCACTTGTCCGTTGTCTCCGCTAACACACTTCCTTGTGATTAGCGCTGTCACTTTCGATTTCTGGGACACGCTGTTTCCGGTCCTGGGCAGGAACACGGGCCGGGGACCGGCCGAACTGCGGGCCGAGGTTATCCGGAGCTTCTTTGCGGAGCGCGGAGAGGAGTTCTCCCTGGAGCAGTCCCGGGCCGCCTACGACCAGGCCGATGCCGGACACCTGGAGCACTGGCATTCTGACCTGCGTCAACCCCGGGTTGCCGAGGCGGTCGCGGATATCGTCGAGTCCCTCGGAGCCGATATCGGACCGGACGACGCGGACGAACTGGTCAGGCGTCTCCAGGTGCGGGAGGACGTCTACCGACTCGAACCCTTCAATAGCGTGAGCGAACTGCTGAGCGGGCTGGCCGGGGAGTACCGGCTGGGCCTGATATCAGATACCTGGTTGACTCCCGGCGATGTGGTCCGCGACGTGATGAGACAGTGCGGTGTGTTCGAGTTGTTCACCGCGACTATCTTCTCGGATGAAACGGGGTTCCTGAAGCCTCACTCGACGCAGTTCCGTCTTGCGGGCGCAGCACTGGACGTGAAACCGGAGCAGGTGATTCACGTCGGTGACAGCGAACGGAGGGATGTGGCCGGGGCGAAGCAGCAGGGTATGAAGGCCATACTGCTGGTAATCGACAGCGAAGCGGATGGCAGCGCCGCGGATGCCGTGGTACGGAGTCCGGAGCAATTCGGGGCGGCAATCCGGCGGCTGGCCGGCAGGTGAGCCCGGACGCCGGGGCACAAGGAAGAACAACCGCCAAGAACGCCAGTCAAACCCTCGCCATCTCCTCTGCCAAAGGGAAAGGGAGAAGAAACGGCAGCAACGCAAAGAAGACCTGTCATTGCGAGGAGCGGAGCGACGCGGCAATCTCAAGCGCGGAAGGTCTTGTGCTGTACTGCTGTGAGCCGTCAGCCGTCAGCGCGGCCTCGCAATACGCAATCTGAAATCGAAAGGGCGGTGGATTCAGCGGATGACGGCGACTGCCTGTCGGCTTTGGACGTCGCCGGCGTTGAGCAGGAGGAAGTAGACGCCCGGGGAGAGACCGGCTGCATCGACCGAGAGCCGATGAGTGCCGGCAGCGAGCCGGCCGGAGAAGACGGTCTCGACAACGCGGCCGGCGCGGTCAGCCAGTTGGATGCGGAGCGGTCCGCTCCGGTTCACATCAACCTGGAGCCTGAACGTCTTCCGAGTCGGGGACTGCAGAAGCCGCAGGTCGGTGGGCTTGAACGGCAGCGAGCCGTCGTGATTGATTCCGGGCGGCGGTTCCACGATGACCTGGAGCGCGAGTCGGTCGT
The DNA here is from genome assembly GCA_965370805.1 of uncultured bacterium. GTDB lineage: Bacteria > Hydrothermota > Tepidihabitantia > Tepidihabitantales > Tepidihabitantaceae > CBDUVZ01. The sequence continues at coordinate 20,545 of CBDUVZ010000035.1, forward strand.
TCCAGTCGCGCTGGTCGTTGGCGAGCATCGTTGAGCAGGTAAGGACGACCAGACCTTCGGGATGGGCGTTCCACTCGCTGAATGTGACGGTGTCGGTTGCGCCGGGCTGGAGCGAAACCCGGATGGTGTCCGAGTAGTCGGCGCCGATGGTCAGCCTGACATCGAAGTCCGCGGCCATCTCGCCGTTGTTTGCGACCCGGGCCTGCGGGATAACCGGGACGTTCAGTTCCAGAGTCTCCCGCGACGTGGGGCGGAGGAACGCCTCGACAGCAGCATCCCGGTGCACCGCGGCCGGTCGGAGCAGGCCGTCACCAATCAGGGCCATCCCGTAGAACCACGAGCGTTCCCATACTTCCATGCTGTCGGCGGCCCGCACGCAGAACCAGTCGCGGAAAGCCAGGGCGAGCGGCTTGCCGTCCGCCAGAGGCTGGTAGTAGTCGTCGAACTCCAGCATCGAGCCGGTCTTGGCTGAGCCGATTGCGCCAAGGCCGGCAGCGGTCTCCATGGCGTAGCGGCCCGCACAGAACCCGTTCTCAACGAACCGCGCGTTGGAGCAGGCGAAGAGGTTGTAGAAGCAGGCCTCGATGTCGAGGAAGGGGATTTCAGTCGCGTAGAACCAGTCCGTCTGCTGGTGGTTGTCGTAGTAGAAGCAGTGGCCGCCGAGCCAGGAGTGGGCGCAGAGCTGAATCCAATGGAACGGGGCCGAGTCGATTCAGGGCCGGTAGTCGGACGCCCTCGTGGTTTCGCGGTCCCAGATTGAGACCCGCCGGCGATAGAGCAGGCCGACGTCCTGGTCCCAGCGCCAGGCGGCATTGTACCAGTCGTCGTCGATGTAGACCAGGGCGCGGTTGGTGACGACAAGCTGACCCGTGCGGTATCGGTGAGCCCGGTCCAGATAGGCGGGCAGCAAGGTGTCCGGCCTGGCGAAGACCGCTGCGGGCAGCCGGCTGATGCCGATTTCCGGCGCGACATCTCCGGTGTGACTGTCGAAGATGCTGTCACAGCCCGGAACCAGGCTGTCGAGGCTGTCAAGCTGTATGAAGCTGTCCAGCCAGACTCCGTCGAGGTCCATGAAGTACAGTTCGCAGGGGAATTCCTCATAGCCGTCATTGGCCCCGACCCCGTTGAAGTCGTTGATTATCTGGAACCAGGCGACCGGCAGGTCGCCGATGAGCACCGCGGCGACGAGTCCGGAGTCGTGTTCCGCCTGCAGGAAGGCCCGGAGGGATTCCGGCGAACTGCCGGTAATTGAGAACGCGGCGACTTCATATCCCTCAAGCGTGAGGTCGGCCATCATCGTGTCGATGCCGGTGGCGAGCGGCTGGACGAGTGAGTCCTCGATGAGGATGTCCACCCGGTCGCCGAAGAACGGACCGGTGGGGAATTCGCCCGGTGCGGTTCCGCGGTCGAGCCGAAGGGTCTGCCAGGTTCTGTTCCGGTTGCAGTTGTCCAGCCATTCCCGGCGGGATAGCGGCTTTGAGGAGTCCGGGCTCATCCAGCGAGTGACGGTTATGCCTTCGGGGGGACCCATCGGAACGAGCAGAGCGAGTATCAATAGCAGTTGCATCAATCCTGCTCCGGTTCAGTGGTTTGACAGCGGAAGCCTGTCGATTACCGAATCAGCCATTCCCTGCAAGTCTACATCCGGACTGCCTGCCAATCAAGCGCAGCAGGACAGCCAGGTGGTTGACAATTCCCCAATCCGGGCAAGAATAGTGCCGTGACTGAGGCGCAGGCCCGCAGAGAAGCGAAACGGCTCCGGGCGGAGATTGGCGAGCACAACTACCGGTACTACGTCTTGGCTTTGCCGACCGTCTCCGATTATGAGTTCGACCTGCTCCTGAAGCGGCTCGATGAACTGGAGTGCCGGTTTCCCGGACTCGTGACCCCGGACTCGCCGACGCAGCGGGTGGGTGGGGAGCCGCTCAAGGAGTTCGCGACCGTGACGCACGAGACGCCGATGCTGTCGCTGGACAATACCTATTCCTACGACGAACTGCGTGAGTTCGACGTCCGGGTGCGCAAGGTTGTGCCCGACCCGGCTTACATCGTCCAGTTGAAGATTGACGGGGTGGCGGTGTCGCTGCGGTACGAGGACTACTGCCTGGCGCGCGGCGCGACCCGGGGCGACGGGGTGCGGGGCGATGATATCACCGCGAACGCCCGGACTATCGGTTCGATTCCGCTCAGGCTGCGGAGGAAGAAGAAGCGGTTTGAGAAGTTCGAGGTCAGGGGCGAAGTGTATCTTCCGCGCGAGCGGTTCGCGGCTATCAACCGGGAGCGGGAAGAGGAGGGACTGGCGGTGTTCGCCAACCCGCGCAACGCCGCGGCCGGGACCCTGAAGTTGCTTGACCCGAAGGCGGTGAGCAAGCGGGGCCTGGACTGCTTCATCCATACGATTCCGCAGCCGATTTCCCGCAAGCCGGACAGCGACTGGAAGATGCTCGGGATTCTGGCCGGGCTCGGGTTCAGGACCGTGCCCGAGACCCGACGCCTCAAGGGGATTGAGGCGGTCATCGAGCACTGCGAGGAGTGGGCCGGGAAGCGGGCCGGACTGGCTTGCGACGTTGACGGTATGGTGGTGAAGCTGGACCGGTTCCAGGACCGCGAGGAGTTGGGCGCAACCGGGAAGAGCCCGCGCTGGGCCGTGGCGTACAAGTACCCGCCCGAGCAGGCGGAAACTGTTGTCAGGAGGATATCCGTCAATGTCGGACGGACCGGTACGGTAACACCGGTTGCCGAGATGGACCAAGTGTTCATATCGGGCACGAGTGTTACCCATGCCAGCCTGCACAATATCGACGAGATTGAGCGCAAGGACATCCGGAAGGGCGATACGGTGGTCGTTCACAAGGCGGGTGAGATAATCCCGCAGGTACTCAGTGTCGTCAAAGAGAAGCGGAAGCGGGGCGCGAGGAAGTTCCGGATGCCGACCGCCTGCCCGGCCTGTGGCGCGAAGCTCTTCCGGGCCGCGGATGAAGTGGCGTGGCGCTGTGTAAACGCTTCGTGTCCGGCGATGCTCAAAGGCCGACTGCTCCATTTTGCGAGCCGGAGAGCGCTGGATATTGAAGGGTTCGGGGAGAAACTGGTCGACCAGCTCGTGGACCGGGAACTGGTGAAGGACTTCGCGGACCTGTATTCACTCGGGCTCGAACAGCTCACCGGCCTGGAGCGGATGGGGGAGAAGTCAGCCCGGAACCTGCTCGATGCGCTGAAGGAAAGCCGGAGCCGGCCGTTTGCGAGGGTTCTGTACGGGCTTGGCATCCGCCACGTCGGGGTTCATGCGGCCCGAATCCTGGTGCAGCAGTTCGGGTCGATGGCGGCGCTGCGCAAAGTCGGTTCCGATGAGATTGCAGCCGCTCCCGGCATCGGCCCGAGCGTTGCCGAGTCGGTGGGGAATTTCTTCGCGGACCGGGAGAACGTCGAACTGGTGGAGCGACTGCGGGCGGCCGGACTCAGGTTTGAGGAGCAGAAGGCGAGCGGTCCGAAGCCGCTGGCGGGCAGGAAGTTCGTGTTGACCGGGACCCTGGCAGGGCTCACGCGCGAGGAGGCAACCGAGCGGATAGTCTCGCTGGGTGGCATTGCCACAGTCTCGGTTTCCCGGAAGACTGACTACGTCGTGGTCGGCAGTGCGCCCGGGTCGAAGTATGACAAAGCCAGGGCTTTGGGTGTGACGGTCATCAATGAGAAGCAACTCCTCAAACTCATCGGGCGGAAAGAGTGATTCCTGCCAGGAAGGCACAAGGGGAAGCACAGGGTGTTGAAGCGCGGTAGCGGACTGGATACCCCGATTCAGTTCCTGAAGGGCATCGGCCCGAAGCGGGCGCGGCTGCTGGCCCGGCTCGGCGTCGAGACCGTGGGCCAGTTGCTGTTTCACGTGCCGCACCGCTACGTCGACCGGTCCACGACCCTGCCTATCCGCCAATTGACCGCCGGCGATGAAGTGACGGTCTTCGGGAGAGTCGTCGCGGCCGGTGCACGGCGGACCCGCAACTACAAGCAACTGGTCTCGTGCATGGTGAAGGACGAATCCGGGATGGTCGAAGCGGTCTGGTTCAACCGTTCGGACCTGAAGGACCGGTTCCAGGCCGGGCAGGAGATCATGCTCTCGGGCAAAGTGACCGCGTACCGGACCGTGCAGTTCGTGAACCCGGACTACGAACTCCTGCAGCCTGACGGGGAGTTCTCCGGGACAAGGGCCGTCATCCCGGTGTATCCGCTCACTGAAGGGTTGTCCAGTTGGACCGTGCGCAGCG
>CBDUVZ010000036.1:0-24374 GCA_965370805.1 uncultured bacterium
CAGGATACATGTCGCGCCAGTTGTCAGCATAGATGTCAGGATACTTGTCGGCATAGTTGTCAGCATAATTGTCGGCATAGTTGTCGGCCTAGTTGTCAGCATACTTGTCGGCGTAGTTGTCAGCGTACTTGTCGGCATACTTGTGAGCATAGATGTGTCTTTACTCGTCGGCCTAAAACCCGGCCTGGCTGTCAGGCTAGACGGCGAGGGCGATTGCGGATTCCAGATTGGTGATTGCAGACTACCAGGGAATGTCGAATGCCGAATTGCGAATGGCGAATCCGGATTCCCGGCTCTCATCTGTGTCTATCCGTGTCCATCCGTGGTTACTTCCTCTTCGTGCCTTGGTGTTTATTCCTTCCGTTCCGGCTACCTTCTTCGTGTCTTCGTGGTAAGATTCCTCTCCGCTCCGGTTCTCAGCCTTGGCGCACTTGGCGGCCTTGGCGGTTGTCCCATCCGTCCCCTCCGCCCTTGACATCCGGCCGTTCCTGAGGCACAATCAACCCATGAGGAAGTCATCGATGCTCGGACTGTCGTCTGCTACTCTCCTCATCCTCGTCCTCACCGCACCCCTGACCGCGCAAATCACCTTCCAACGCACCTACGGCGGCACGTCGGTCGACGAGGGCAACTCAGTGGCGCAGACCACAGACAGCGGGTACGTCATCGCCGGCTACACTTATTCCTCCGGCGCCGGCGGAAGCGACGTCTATCTGGTCAAGACCGACGCCTCGGGCGACACCATGTGGACCCGGACCTACGGCGGCGGGAACGACGACCGTGGCCGGTCGATCCGGCAGACCGCAGACGGCGGGTACATCATCACCGGCTACACCTGTTCCTTCGGCGCCGGCGAATACGACGTCTGGCTCATCAAGACCAACGCCTCAGGTGATACCGTGTGGACCCGTACCTACGGTGGCACGAACTGGGACTGGGGCCGCTCGGTCCAGCAAACCGCAGATGGTGGTTACATCATCGCCGGTTCGACCCGGTCCTTCGGCGCCGACTACTGGGACGTCTGGCTCATCAAGACCAACGCCAACGGCGACTCCATCTGGACCCGGACCTTCGGCGGCACGGGCTACGACTACGGCAACTCGGTCCAGCAGACCGCAGATGCCGGCTACATCATCGCCGGCTGCACTTACTCCTTCGGCTCCGGCAGGGACGTCTGGCTCATCAAGACCGACGCATCGGGCGACACCATGTGGACCCGAACCTACGGCGGCTGGTGGAACGACAGCAGGGGCTACTCGGTCCAGCAGACCGCAGACAGCGGGTACGTCATCACCGGTGAAACCTGGTCCTACCGCGACGGCTACGAGGATGTCTACCTAGTCAAGACCGACGCCTCGGGCAACACCATGTGGACCCGGACGTACGGCGGCACGGCCTCTGACGTCGCCCATTCGGTCCAACAAACCGCAGACGGCGGCTACGTCGTCGCCGGCTGCACCAACTCCTTCGGCGCTGGCGAATACGACGTCTGGCTCATCAAGACCAACAACTCAGGCGGCATGATGTGGGCCCAGACCTTCGGTGGCGCGGACTACGACCAAGGCCGGTCGGTGGCGCAGACCGCAGACGGCGGCTACGTCATCGCTGGCTGGACCTGGTCCTTCGGTGCCGGCAGCGACGACGTCTACCTCATCAAGACCGACCCAGACGGGAACGTCGCAATCGCGGAACCGAAGCCGCCCGTTGCCTTTGAGCCGGCCGGGGCCACTATCGTGCGCGGTGTGCTCAATCTGCAATCTGAAATCCGCAATCTGAAATCTGAGTTCGTCCTTCTGAATTCCGCTGGCCGCAAAGTCATGGACCTCACGCCCGGCGAGAACGACATCCGGCACCTGAGCCCCGGCGTCTACTTCATCAGAGGAAAGGGGTCGAGGGGTCGAGGGTCCGAGGGTCCAAGCCGGAGAGTCATCCTGACGCGCTGACCGCCCGCTCCGACCTCAGATTCCGGATTGCGTCGCCGATTCCCCGTTGACTTCGCTCGTTCTTTGGACTAACCTGATGTCATGCAACTTCATTATCTGACAAACTTGGAGAAGAACGAGGACGGCGGATACACGGTCACGGTTCCATCCCTGCCCGGCTGCATTACCCAGGGCGCTACCTGGGAGGAAGCAGTTGCCAACGCTCAGGAGGCCATCGCCGGGTTTGTCGAAACCATGAGAGACCTGGGCAAGCCGATACCGCTGGAGATTTCGGTCGAGCTGGAGCAGGCCAGTCTTTGAGCAAGCTCCCCCGCATCACGGGCAAGAATGCCATGAGGGCTCTTGCGCGGGCCGGTTTTGAGACGGTCCGCACACGCGGAAGTCATTGCTACCTCTATCACCGCGAAAGAGACGTGCTGGTGACCGTGCCGGTCCATGCCGGTCAGACCCTGGCGCCCAAGACCCTCAAGTCCATTCTCAAGCAGGCCGGCCTCACAGCCGAAGAGTTCTCCGGATACCTCTAGGTCCTGCAGGGACGGTCCTAGCCGGGCGAAGGTCATTCTGACGTGCTGACGGCAAAGGACGGAAGGGGTCCAGGATTCGAGGGTCCAAGGGTCCGAGTGCGATTGTAGATTGCAGATTTGAGATTTCAGATTGCAGACCATCAGGGAATGTCGAATGCCGAATCGCGAATGTCGAATGGAACGAGGAAGATTGCCGCAGTCGCTTCGCTCCTTCGCAATGACAGCTCTCCGACTTTGTGCTCTTCGTGCCTTCGTGGTAAGACTCCTCTCCGCTCCGGTCCTCAGCCTTGGCGCACTTGGCGGCCTTGGCGGTTGTCCCGTCTGTCCCCTCCGCGCTTGAGATTGCCGCAGTCGCTTCGCTCCTTCGCAATGACAGCTCCTCTTGGCGGTCTTGGCGGTCTTGGCGGTTATCTCCTGTCTGCGGTTCTGCCTTCTGCACTCTGACTTCTCCTCCCGTGTCCATCCGTGGTTTCTCTCTTCCGGTCTCGCGGCAACTGCTTGACTGTAATCGAGCTTTGTCTATCCTTCATGTCCACTCGCTATGAAAGCAATACCTCTGCCCGCTTCGAGTCCCGGCCGGACGGCTGAGCCCGGCCCGGGCCGCAGCCTGACGCCGATTGAGGTCGTCCACGAGTTGGACCGCTACATCATCGGCCAGGATAAGGCAAAGAAGGCGGTCGCAATCGCCCTGCGTAACCGCTGGCGCCGCAGCCAGGTGCCGGACGACCTGCGCGACGAAATCCTGCCGAACAATATCATCCTGATCGGCCCGACCGGCGTGGGCAAGACCGAAATCGCCCGCCGCCTGGCCCGCCTGGCCCAGGCCCCGTTCACCAAGGTCGAGGCGTCGAAGTTCACCGAGGTTGGCTACGTCGGCCGGGACGTGGAGTCGATGATTCGCGACCTGATGGAAATCGGGGTCAATATGGTCCGGGAGGAAATGACCCGGGCGGTGATGGCCCAGGCCGAGTCCATGGCCGAGGAGCGGCTGCTCGACCTGCTCCTGCCGCTCAAGCCGAAGACCGACGAGGAAAGGAAGAAAGCCCGGGAATCCCGCGAGAAGCTGCGCCGGAAGCTGCTGGCCGGGGAGATGGACAACCGCGTCGTCGAAATCGAGTCGTCGTCCCGGGGCTTCCCCTTCTCCGACATGCTGTCCCAGATGGGCGGCGGCGACGACCTGACAATCGAGCTGCAGGGCATGCTCTCTTCTTCGCTCCCGAAGCGGACCAAACGCCGGAAGATGAATGTCGGCGAGGCGCGCCGGGCACTGGTCCAGGAAGAGGCCCAGAAGCTGGTCGATATGGACGAAGTGGTCGCCGAAGCCCGGTGCCGTACCGAGGAGGCCGGTATCGTCTTCATCGACGAACTGGACAAGATTGTCGCCGCGGAAGCATCCGGGCACGGCTCCGGTCCGGACGTCTCGCGCGAAGGCGTCCAACGCGACCTGCTCCCGGTCGTCGAAGGCTCGAACGTACTGACCAAGCACGGCATGGTCCGGACCGACCACATCCTGTTCATCGCCGCGGGCGCGTTCCACAAAGCGAAGCCGTCGGATATGATTCCCGAGTTGCAGGGTCGGTTCCCGATCCGGGTCGAACTGGACCCACTGAGCGCGGATGAGTTCCGGCGCATCCTGCTCGAGCCGGAGAACTCGCTCATCAAACAGTACATCGCGCTGCTCGCGACCGAGAACGTCAAGCTCAGTTTCACCAAGGAAGCGGTGAAGGAAATCGCCAGCATCGCCGGGCAGGTGAACGAGCAGACCGAGAACATCGGCGCCCGCCGGCTCCACACTGTAATGACGTTCCTGCTTGAGGAGATACTGTTCCGGTTGCCGGACCCGGAGATGAAGCAGCTCCGCATCACCGCGCCCTACGTGCGCGACCGACTGAAGGAAATTGCGGAGAGCAAGGACCTGAGCCGGTACATACTATGAGCTTGAGATCGAAAGTCCAAAGTCCAAAGTCCAAAGTCCGGAGTTTGACCGCAATCACCGACCTGACCAGGGACGATATCCTCGGCCTGCTCGCGAAGTCCAGGGAGCTGAAGCGGGAACTGATGACCCGGCCCCGCCTGCCCGTCGCCGACGGCAGGATTGCGGCGCTCGTGTTCGAGAAGCCTTCGCTGCGCACCCGGGTCACATTCGAAGTGGCGATGCGCCAGCTCGGCGGCTCGGCCATCTATCTCGGCCCGACCGACATCGGACTCGGTGTGCGCGAAACCGTGCCCGACGTCGCCCGCAATCTTTCGCGCTGGGTGGATTGCATCATCGCCCGGGTGTTCAAGCATGAAAAGATTACCGAACTCGCCGAGCATGCGACCGTGCCGGTCATCAACGCGCTGTCCGACGGCGCGCACCCGTGCCAGACGCTCGCCGACCTGCTGACCGTCAAGGAGCACCACGGATTGGAAGATGCGACTATCGCCTGGACCGGCGACGGCAACAACGTCTGCAACTCACTGATGCTCGCCTGCGCTATCGTCGGTCTGAACCTGCGCGTCGCAACGCCGGTAGGGTTCGAGCCGGCCCGGGCCATCATCAATCGGGCCCGGGAGTACGCCGCGGCAAGCGGGGCCAGAATCACCCTGACCCACGACCCGGCCGAAGCGGCCCGGGACGCGGATTTCATCTACACCGACGTCTGGGCTTCGATGGGCCAGGAGAACGAAGCCGCCCAGCGCGCCCGGATGTTCAAGCCCTTTCAGTTGAACGCGGAACTGCTCAAGCAGGCCAAACCCGACGCGAAAATCCTGCACTGCCTGCCCGCGCACCGCGGCGACGAAATCACCGCCGAAGTCCTGGACGGCCCGCAATCGGTCGTCCTCGACCAGGCCGAGAACCGGCTCCACGCCCAGCGGGCGTTGCTGGCCGAACTACTCTCCGGCCGCGCCGGAAACTGACCGAAGGAGGCACAATCCGATGAGAGTTGCCGTCCTGCTGATGGCTGCGGCCGGCATCCTGCTCGCCGCGCCGGCCCTGCCCGAACGAACCACAATCACCGACCCGGACGGACTGGAGCAGAGTTTCTACCGCGCCGACGCCGGTTCGGACGCATACCAAGCGCCGCCGGCACGAACGCTCCCGCCCCCGCGCTTCCCGAGTGACACCGGCATACTCTGGGTCGACCGCAACCACCGCGCGTCGGTTCTCCGGTCGCTCGGAATCTCCGGCGACGGCCAACACATCCTGGCAAGCTGGGAGATGAACGCCAGCCGCACCGGGTACTACCGCACCATGGCCGGCGAAGTCGCAATCTGGGAGTATCCGGGCAACTGCTGCTGGGACGATAACGGGCAGCAACTCGGGGTGTCCGAAGACGGCTCGGTCTTGGCCATCTCGTCCCGGGACGATTGCCTCAAATGGTCGCGCAACAGCCCGGTGCCGGACTGGTCCCTGCACTACCCGTCCCATGCGTTCGGGCTTGCCGGCGGGTCGTATGACGGCTCGGTCGTCGCCGCGACCCAGAACGGCACGCTCTACGCTTTCGACGCGGCCTCCGGCGACACGCTCTGGACCGCGGGGGTCGGCAACCCTTCGGACCTGCACGGCATCACGCTCTCGGACGACGGCTCGGTCATCGCGGTCACCCTGTTCGATTCCTGCCTGGTCTTCGACTCGACCGGTGCGCGCCGCGCCGCCATCCCGATCGGAACCGGCAGCAAGTTCGGGGTCGCGCTCTCCGGTGATGCGAGCATGCTCGTAATCGGCAGCCGGGCCGGCCATGCCCGGCTCTACCGCTGGAACGGAACGTCCTACGACCTGTGCTGGAGCGCAGCCGTCGGCACGCCGTGGGTTGCCGGCGTCGGCATCTCGCGCGACGGCTCGACTATCGCCTGCGGCACCGGCCCGCACAACTCCAAACTCTGCGTGTTCGACTCCAGCTCCGCCACCCCGCTCTGGTCGTACCAGGACTACGGCAGCTCGAACTGCCGGGTTACGTCCGTGGCCCTGTCCGAAGACGGGTCCAGGATTGTAGCCGCATCCTGGGGCGACGTGGCAGGGTCCGGCACGTTCAAGGTGTTCACCGCGCACGACCGGTCGAGCAGCACGCCGCTGATAGCAGTCACCCGGGACGAAGAACCCGGCTCGATGTTCGCCTGCGATATCTCGGACGACGGTCAGTTCGCGGTCTGCGGCGGCAAAGCGGTCCACGCCACCACGCCGGGCAACGGCGGCTCGGTCTACGCTTTCGTCATCGGGTCCGGCCCGACCGATAACGTCGGAATCCGGTCGATTGAATCCCCAAGTCAATACGTCCAGGTCGATACGGCAGTGACCCCGCAGGCCACGGCCGGTAACTTCGGGGACAGCACCGCATCCTTCTACACCCACGTCAACGTCGAGAACTCGGCCGGCACCCTGCTGCACCACGACAGCGTATTCGTCAATGACCTGGAGCCCGGGCAATCCCGGGCCATCGCGTTCGCCGACTGGGCCCCGCCCGCGTACGACAGCATCTACACGTTCACTTTCCACACCGCGCTCCCCGGCGACGAGTACCCGGGCGACGACTCGCTCGCAACCGACGCCAGGTGCTTCCACGACGCCCGGGCCACCGGTATCTCATCGCCCCTGCCGGAGAACACCATCTACAGGACCGTAACCCCGCAGGTGAGCGTACGCAACAACGGCTCCTACACCGAGTCGATGTTCTGTCAGTTGGAAATCCGCGATTCGCTCGGCAACCCGGTCTACGCCGACTCGGGTCAGACCGCAACCATCGCGCCTGATGCCTCGACCACCATCTCATTCACGGATTGGACCCCGATCAACGTCGGCCCGTACACCGCGGCCGCGAGCGCGCGCGCGCCCGACGACTACCATCCGGAAAACGACTCAGTGAACAAGGCGTTCACCGTAACCTGGGAAATCGTCTACGACGACGGCAGCGCAAACGCATACTACCGGGTCGGACGGGGAGACAACGACAAGTTCTACGTCCGGTTCACACCGACGCTCACTCCACCATTCACCATCACCAGGGGCCGGGTGTTCTTCCACCAGGCGAATGCGCCGTTCGACTACGTTATGGTCTGCGGGGATTCCTCCGGCCGCCCGGACACAAACAACGTCCTTGCGCGAATCGACAGCCTCCAGTCGCCCCAGCCCGACGCCTGGGTCGAGTTCAACCTGGACATCACCCTGACCACGACTGACGACATCTGGCTCGTCACCCACTGGTTCGATGATCTGCTTGACCTGCACGTCGGGGCAGACGCAAGCGGCCCCCGGGACTACCGCTCCTATTTCTCCTCGAACCAGGACACACTCTGGCTCTGGACCCGGCACGACTGGATGATGCGGCTCACCCAGACCCCGGACGTCGGTGTCGAAACCCCGGCAGCGGAGAACAAACTCCGGCTCAGGCTCCTACCCCCGGCACCCAACCCGTTCTCCCGCCGGGTCAGCCTGAACTATGAAGTCCCGCTCGCGACCGAAGTCCAGCTCAAGCTGTTCGACGCCACCGGCCGCCAGGTCGCGTGCCTCGCCGACGGCCTCCACCAGCCGGGCCGGTACGAACGCACCTGGCAGACGCCGGACCGGAATCCAACCACCGGCGTGCTCTTCGCCAAGCTCGTCCTGCCCGAGACCGGCGAATCCCGGGTGCGCAAGCTCGTGCTGCTGCACTGAACCCGCGCGCAGCGCATGGACGGTAGACAAGACAACGGGCTTGCTCCCCGTTTCCGTTTCAGCTAGAATACCGACGGCACCGAAGGCCCGCGGCTGCCGACGACTGGTCGAAAACGGGCCCGGCCTAAAGACAAACCGAAGGAGACACAACCAATGAGAATCCTCACAGTACTGGCAGTCACCGCCGGAGTTCTGCTTGCGGTCCCGGTCGGAATCGAACCGGTGACGGTTACCGGCGCGGACGGAACCGAACAGGTCTACTACCGCATCAACACCGGCTCCGGAACGATTGGAAACTTCCCGGCGCAACCCGCCGCGCCCCCGCGTTTCCCGGCCGATACCGGCGTGCTCTGGGTGGACCGCAACCACCGCGCCTCCATCTGCCAGTCAATCGCCCTGTCCGGCGACGGCAGGCACATCATCGCCAACTGGAACATGAACGACCAGCGTGCCGGGTACTATCGAACCCTGGCCACCAACGTGCCGGTCTGGGAAAGCCCGGGCGGATTCCGCTGGGCATACGGGGGTCGGCAGGCCGGTGCCTCGGTGGACGGAAGCGTGCTCTCCCTGTCTTCGAAGAGCCGGTGTCACAAATGGTCGCGCAACAATTCGGTGCCGGACTGGACCTACGCCTACCCGACTTCCTTCCACGGCTGCTCCCGCGCGTCGCACGACGGGTCGGTCGTAGCCGCGGTCCAGTACTCGACCGCCTACGCGTTCGACGCGGCATCGGGCGAAACTCTCTGGACCGCTGAGTACTCCGGGGCTTCCCGGCTCCAGGGCCTCGACGTCTCCGACGGCGGTTCGATCATCGCGGTCACCATCTATGACTCATGCATGGTCTTCGAGAACGGAACCCGCCGCGGCGCGGTTCCAATCGGCGCGTCCAACTGCGGCACCCAGTATCCCGCCGTGCTGTCCGGCGACGGCGACCTGCTTGTGACCGGCGACTACTATGGCCGGGTCAAGCTCTACCGCTGGACCGGGTCCGCCTACGTGCAGCGCTGGAGCGCGTCGGTCGGCACGCCGTGGGTTGCCGGCATCGGCATCTCACGTGACGGTTCGACCATCGCCTGCGGCACCGGGTACGAGAACGGCAAGCTCTGCGTGTTCGACTCCAGTTCCGCCACCCCGCTCTGGACCTACCAGGACTACGGCAGCGCGGGCGCATACGTACCTTCGGTCGCGCTGTCCGCGGACGGGTCGCGGATTGCGGCCGCGTCCTGGGGCGACCGCGCCACTTCGGGCACGTTCAAGGTGTTCACGGTTCACAACCGGTCCGACACAACACCGCTCGTCACGATCATCCGGGACCAGGAACTCGGCTCCCTGTTCTGCTGCGACATCTCGGACGACGGCCAGTTCGCGGTCTGTGGCGGCAAGGCGGTCCACGCCCAGATCATGGGCAACGGCGGCGAAGTGTACGCCGTGATCATCGGCGCGGCCGAATCCACCAATGTCGGCATGCAGGCAATCACTTCCCCGGACCCGTTCCTCCAGGTCGGCACCCAGGTGTTCCCGGAAGCAACGGTGCGCAACTTCGGCGACGACACGACCAGCTTCTACGTTCACCTCAAGATCCACAACACCACGGACTCCACGATCTACCACGACAGCTCCGAAGTAGCGGACCTACCTCCTCAGCAGTCCCGGGCCGTCATGTCCGCAAGCTGGACCCCGACCGCCTACGACATGTACCGGTTCGAGTTCTACACCGTGCTTGCCGGCGACGAGTATCCGGGCGACGACTCGCTCTCGCTCCGGGCCAAGTGCTTCCACGACGCCCTGCCCACTTCCGTCAACCCGCCCTGCGCCGAGAATACTGTCAACCATACCCTGGCCCCGCGGATGACCGTGCGCAACAACGGCTCCTACACCGAAGCGATGGACTGCCTGCTCGTCATCTACGACTCGGCCGGTACGCCGGTGTATACCGACTCGGGCCAGACCGCAAACATCGCCCCGGAGGCATCGGCGACAGTATCTTTCACCGACTGGATCCCGACCAACGTCGGTCGGTACACCGCAATCGGCGTGGCACACGCGCCCGAAGACCTCTACCCTGACAACGATACTCTGAACAGGGAATTCCAGGTCACCTTCGAGATCATGTACGACGACGGTGGCGCAAACGCATACTACTGGGTCGGCCGCAACGACAACGACAAGTTCTACGTCCGCTTCACTCCGACCCTGACCGCGCCGCTCTCCATTCGCCGTGGCCGCATCTACGTCAACATGGCCAACACCCCGTTCGACTACGTCATGGTCTGCAAAGACGCCAGCGGCCTGCCCGACACCAACAGCGTGCTCCAGACCGTGGCCGACGTCAGGGCGCCGGTCGCACCCGGCTGGGCCGAATTCAACCTCGACATCACCCTGGCCAACCTTGACGACATCTGGCTCATCTGCCACTGGCCCCCGGGCTCGCCCGCAATGGGCGTCGGAGCCGACAACACCGCGCCGATCGACCTCCGCTCCTATTGCTCGTCCAACCAGGACCCGTTTGAGCTCTGGACCAGGCACGACTGGATGATACGCCTCACCCAGTCACCGGAAGTGGGCCTCGCCGGCAACAACCTCGCCGCCAAACGCGTCCTCCGACTCGCGCCGCCGATGCCCAATCCGTTCTCGCGCCGGGTCAGCCTGAGCTACGAAGTCCCGCTCGCAACCGAAGTCCAGCTCAAACTCTTCGACGCCACCGGCCGCCAGGTCGCGTGCCTCGCCAGCGGCCTCCACCAGCCCGGCAAGTACCAGTGCACCTGGCAGACGTCGGACCGGCGACCAGGCGCAGGCGTGCTCTTTGCGAAACTCATCACCCCCGAGACCGGGGAATCCCGGGTGCAGAAGCTCGTCCTGCTCGACTAGGACGCCCGACCGAATCCGGACAGCGGCGGCGCAAGCCGCCGCTGTCTCTTCACGCCCCGCCCGACCGCCGGGTTCGATCTGGTCCACCCATCGCTTGACTTCGCCGCGTTCCCGGGTAGCTTGAGCGCAAAACCGGAGGTAACTGTGAGAAAAAGCCTGCTGTCCGCCGCCGCGGCCGTGCTGATGGCCGCATCACTCGGTACTGCGGCCGAGAATCCGCGCACGCTCGCTGTGACCGGCACCGCCCAGGTGTCGGTGTCGCCTGATATCTGCCACATGACCTTCATCGTCGCCACCGAGCACAAGAACAGCGCGGTCAAAGCGTACCGGGAAAACAACCGCATCATGACCGAAGTACGCGACGCCATCCGTGATATCGGACTCGAATCGAAGGACATCCAGACGCAGAACTTCACGATCACGCCCGAGTACTACTGGGACGACGACCGGGACCGGAACGTATTCGAAGGCTACGAGGTATCGCATTCCCTGTTCGTGAAAGTGCACGACCTCGAACAGGTATCCAATATCCTGGACGCCGCGGTCACCGCCGGCGCGACCCAGGTCTCAGGCGTCAACTACACGGTCGAGAATCCGAAGAAGTACCTCGTCGACGCCCGGGTCGCGGCAATCAAGGCAGCGCGCAAGAAGGCGGAACTGATGGCCG
Organism: uncultured bacterium; assembly: GCA_965370805.1. Lineage (GTDB taxonomy): Bacteria > Hydrothermota > Tepidihabitantia > Tepidihabitantales > Tepidihabitantaceae > CBDUVZ01. The sequence continues at coordinate 11,635 of CBDUVZ010000036.1, forward strand.
AGACCGCGGGAGTGACGCTGCTGAAGCCGATGTCAATCTCCGAGTACGAACCCGGCGGTTGGAATCGATTCGCTGCCCAGGCCAATGTCGCGTTCGATGCCACGTCAACGTACGGCGGCGGGATTTCGCTCGAACCCGGCGAGGTGAAACTCTCACTGACGGTGAATATCACCTACGAAATCAAGTAGGCCGGCCGGAGTTGACGACCGGAACGGACAGCCTATAATTGCAGCCTTCACAGTCGAGTACTGCAATGAACTACTGGCGCAAACCCCTTGATGCTGACCGGGTCCGGCCGCCCCACGGCACAGTCCATATCATGATCAACCGCTGCAAGGGCTGCGGTTTCTGCATCAAGTACTGCCCGCGCAAAGTCCTCGAGTTCTCCGAGGAATTCAACCGCAAGGGCTATCACCCGCCGCTGGTGCTCCGTCCCGATGATTGCGTGAGCTGCGGGCTGTGCGAAGTAATCTGCCCGGAGTTCGCTATCTGGGTCACCCCCGACCCTGAGCCGGAAAAGGAGAAGGCTGGTGAGCAAAAAGGATAGCGGGCTGCTGACCGGTCCCCATTACTGGGACGGCGACTACGCCTGCGCCGAAGGAGCGATTGCCGCCGGGTGTCGGTTCCTGGCCGGGTATCCGATAACCCCGTCGACCGAAATCGCCGAACACATCGCCGCCCGGTTCCCGCTGGTGGGCGGCACCTACATTCAGATGGAGGACGAACTCGCATCGATGGCCGCGATAATCGGCGCTGCCTGGGGTGGAGCCAGGACGATGACGGTCACGTCCGGCCCGGGCTTCTCGCTGATGCAGGAGAATATCGGGCTCGCGGTCATGACCGAAACGCCCTGCGTAGTGGTCAACGTCCAGCGGGGCGGCCCTTCGACCGGGCTGCCGACCCTGACCGGCCAGCAGGACATGATGCAGGCCCGCTGGGGCTCGCACGGCGACTATGAAATTATCGCCCTCTCCCCTTCTTCTCCCCAGGAATGTTTCGACCTGATTGTGACCGCGTTTAACCTCAGCGAGCGCTACCGGGTTCCGGTGATGTTCATGATGGACGAGTGCGTGGGCCATATGACCGAAAAGGTAGTGGTTCCCTCGCCGAGCAAAATCCACGTCCAGCACCGGCGCTGGTACCGCGGCGCCCGTGACAAGTACAAGCCCTATGCCCCGGGGAAAGACGGAGTCCCGCCCATGGTCAAAGCCGGAGACGACTACCGGTTCCATGTCACCGGCCTGACCCATGACGCACGGGGCTACCCGGTCATCAACGCCGCGTGCCAGAAGACGTGCGTCTCCCATCTCATCGACAAGATAAAAGGCAACACCGACAAGATAGCCATTATCGAAGAGGACCAGGTCGAGGGTGCCGACGTGGTTGTGGTTTCTTACGGCATCAGCTACCGCGTCGCCACCCGGGCCGTTGACCTGGCACGGAAGAAAGGCATCAGAGTCGGCACCATGCGGCTCGTCACCATCTGGCCCTTCCCCGAAACACGGATTATCGAACTGGCAAAGAAAACAAAGTGCCTGGTGATGCCCGAAATCAACATGGGCCAGGTCTATCTGGAGATGGAGCGCTGTGCGGCCCGCTACTGCCGGACCCGGCTCGTGCCGCATTGCGGCGGCTGGGTGCATGACCCGAAGGACATCCTCAAGGCAATCGTCGAAGGGGTGAAGTAATGAAACATACCGCTGTTCCGCTCGACCACGACCAGCACCACCCGCTTGAGCCTTACCTCCGAATGGACCGCATCCCCCATATCTGGTGCTCGACCTGCGGCCTGGGCACCGTCCTCAACGCGTTCCTGACCGCAATCAAGAACAGCGGCATCCCCCGGGAGGAGATTGCGGTCGTGTCCGGCATCGGCTGCACCGGCCGGACTGCCGGCTACGTCAACCTCGACTCGTTCCACACCACCCACGGTCGCGCCATCCCGTTCGCGACCGGCCTGAAGCTCGCCAACCCGAAGCTGACCGTGGTGGTCATATCCGGCGACGGCGACCTGGTCGCAATCGGCGGCAACCACCTGATTCACGCCGCCCGCCGCAACATGGACATCAATATCATCTGCGTCAACAACTTCAACTACGCGATGACCGGGGGCCAGTTCGGTCCCACCACCCCGCAAACGGCCCGCACCACGACCACCCCCTACGGCAGCTTCGAGCACCCGTTCAACGTCCCGTTCCTGGCCGATTCGTGCGGTGCGACCTACGTCGCCCGGTGGACCGCGCTCCACGTCCGCCACGTGACTGCCTCGATCCAGGAGGCCCTGCAGCGCCGCGGCTTCAGCTTCATCGAAATCATCTCGCCCTGCCCCACCGTCTACGCCCGGCGCAACCGGCTCGGCACCGGCCTCGACCTGCTGCAGTTCTACCGTGAGAACTCGGTCATCAGGAACGGCGTCGACACCCGGGAATGCGACATCAGGTTCCAGGAGCAGCTCGTACTGGGCAAGTTCGTTGACGTGGAGAAACCGACCTACCTCGACACCATGACCGGCTACCTCCAGCGGTCGGTCGGCAAGCGCTACGTACCCTACCAGGGGCCGATGAGCGATGGAGATTAAGTTCTCCGGGTTCGGGGGCCAGGGCATCATCCGGATGGGCCTGATTCTGGGCCGGGCTGCCTCCATCTTTGGCGACAGGAACGCCACCCTGACTCAGAGCTTCGGACCGGAGGCTCGGGGCGGTGCCTGCTCGGCCCAGCTCATCGTATCTGAAGACCGGATACTCTACCCGTACCTGAGCAAACCGGAGGTTCTCGTCGCCATGTCCCAGGAAGCCTACGACCGGTTTGAACCCGGCCTGAAGGGCAACGGCATCCTGCTGACCGAAGAAGACCTGGTGCGTACCCTTCCTCCCCGCAAGAAAATCAGGCAGTATTCGGTGCCGGCCACCCGCATCGCGGAGAAAATGGGCAACCGGATGTTCGCCAACCTGGTGATGCTGGGCTTCATGGCTGCCATTACCGGGATTGCTGACAAAGAAGCGCTCCGCAAGGCGCTGCCCGGACTGGTGCCTGACCGGTCGCTCGAAAAGAACCTGGTGGCGTTGGAGCAGGGCTTCGGACTCGGTCTGGAAAAGAAACAGAAAACCACCGATGCACACGGATGACAAGCCGGGCTCGGCCGGGGCTGGAACGTGAAAGGCCCGTCGTCTGACCTGCATCTGCCGGTGTTGACCGGTGGTTTTTCTCCCCGGCAGTTACCGACCGGAGGCTGAATTGAACAGCGCCGACCTCGCCCTGGCCCGAATCAGCCGGGCATTTCAGCAGGGCAAAGCCACGCTCGCCGCCGCCGGGACCGACCACGAGTTCAAAGTCAGGTCGATTCCCGACTCCGCATGCCGGGTCGCCTGTCCGGCCGGGGTCAATGTCAAAGCCTATGTCGGCCTGATTGCAGCCCGCCGGTTCGACCGGGCGCTCGAAGTGGTAGTCGAAACCAACCCGCTGCCCGGAATCTGCGGCCGGGTGTGCACCCACCCGTGCGAGTCGGAATGCCGGCGCAGCGATATCGACGCGCCGGTCGCCATCCGCACCCTGAAGCGATTCATCGCCGACTACGCGCTTGACTCCCCGCCGGTTCGGCTCCCGCCGGAGACCCCGAAACGCCGGCAGCGGATTGCAGTCGTCGGTTCCGGTCCGGCCGGACTCACCGCGGCCAACGACCTGGTCCGGCTGGGCTACCGGGTAACCGTCTTCGAAGCACTCGCAAGACCCGGCGGCATGCTCCGGGTTGGCATTCCACGGTTCCGGCTCCCGCACGACGTCATCGACCAGGAAATCGGAATCATCACCGGCCTGGGCGTCAACATGGAGACGAATGCCCGGATTGAGGATCCCACCGAACTCCTGGCCCGCGATTTCAACGCCGTCTTCTATGCGATTGGCGCTCACCGCGGCATCGGACTCGGACTGCCGCTCGAAGATGAACTGGAAGGCATCGTTGACTGCACCCGATTCCTGCGCGCCGCCAACCTCGGCGAAGCCGAACGCCTCCAGGGCAGGATTCTTGTCATCGGCGGCGGCAACTCCGCTATCGACTCGGCGCGCGTCGCCCGGCGCCTGGGCGCGCGCGAAGTACAGATTCTCTACCGCCGCACCCGCAAGGAGATGCCGGCCGACGAAGAGGAGATCAAGGACGCGCTCGCCGAAGGCATCGATATCCAGTACCTGGTCCAACCCGTGGAACTGCTGCACAAGGACGGCCGGTTTGCCGGACTCCGCTGCATCCGGACCAGGCTCGGCAAGCCCGATTCGAGCGGCCGGCGCAGGCCCGTGCCCATACCCGGCTCTGAATTCGACGTGCCGGCCCGCCTCATCGTCAAAGCAATCGGTCAGCGGCCCGACACCGGCTCACTCGCCGACACCGGGGTCGCGCTGACCAGGTGGGGAACCGTCGAGGCCGACGCTGAAACCTGCGCCACCGGAATCCCGGGGCTCTTTGCCGGCGGCGACGTGGTAACCGGCCCGGCCACTGTTATCGGCGCTATCGCCACCGGACATCAGGCCGCACGCGGCATCCACTCCTACGTCGCGCACGGCCGGACCCCGCTCCCGACTCCCGCCACCGGTGCCCACGAAACCGAACTCCTCGCGCCGGGATTGACCGCGGTGCTGGTGGACCGGGTCACGCCGCGCCGGACATCGAAGCGGGGAATGAAAGCGTTCGACGAAATCGAACAGCCGCTCTCCGAATCCGAAGCGATTACCGAAGCCGGCCGCTGCCTGCGCTGTGGCCCGTGCAGCGAGTGCGTTCAGTGCCACGCGCAATGCCCGCGGCGGCAAATTGCGCTCCGGGTTCCGGGCTCGGAACAGGAACTGCTGGTGAGAATACCGGCGTTCGATGCGGTCTTTCCGGACCCATCCCGGCCCCGGACTCTCACTGTCAGCCGTCCGGGCGCGAAGCCGGTAGCCCTGGACGCAATCCCCATTCTCAGTTGGGTGGACCCGGAACTCTGTCGCGGATGCGGCCGGTGCATCGAAGCCTGTCTCCATGAAGCAATCAAACTCGTCAAGTGGCGCAGCGATTGCGAAGTCGCGGAAGTGAATGCCGAGCGCTGCCACGGCTGCGGCAACTGCCTGACCGTCTGCCCCAGCGGTGCGCTTCACGACCGGCCCCGGATTGAGGTCAACCCCGATGAGTAGAACCGGCTCGTCCACCCGAACCGAAGCCGTCACCGTCTTTGCCTGCACCGCCGCCCTTGACCGGCTGCCCGAAGTCCACGCCATGGAAGGCATCAGACTCACCCGGCTGCTGTGCGCCGGACGCATCAATGCCGGTATGATTCTCCGGGCCGTCGAGCAAAACTCCGGCAGGGTTCTCGTCCTGGCCTGCAATGAAGCGTCCTGCCGGCACCAGACCGGCGCGCGACTGGCCGAGGAACAGGTCGGGCTTGCCCGGGAACTGATGCACACGCTCGGCCTGGACCGCGGGACCGTATCCCTGGAGCTGGTCGACCGGACCGGCACATCTCGTTCAATCGCCCCGGCCGGAACTTCCGGGGAGCCATCGTGAATCGGAACGCAGCGCCGAAAGCCGTCCCGCGCAACCGCGAATCGCTGCCCGAACTCTGGACCTGCCTGGACTGCGGCAAGTGCACCGCAGTCTGCCCCGTTGCCCGGACCGGGCTCGGCTATTCTCCGCGCCGGTTCTTCCAGCAGGCAATCCGCAAGGGTGTCGACTCCATACTCTCCAGTCGCGTCCTGTTCGCCTGTCTCGGGTGCGACCGCTGCACGACGGTCTGCCCGTCCGGAATCGGCATCACCGCGCTGATTCTGAGACTGCGGGCCATGGCGTTCAAGCAGGGAATCCCGGGCGAACCGGCGCACGCCGGCATTCTCCAGACCCTGATGCGAATGATGGCCGACAGCGAAGTTCCGCAGAACCGGCTGGAATGGGTGGACTCCTCGCTCAGAGTCTCACGCAGCGGCGAGGTCCTCTATTTCGTCGGGTGCGCCCCGTACTTCGAGCCGCTCTTCAACCACCTCGGGGTCCGGCCCCTGCGCTCGGCCCGGAACGCAATCCGGCTCCTGAATCACGTCGGGATTGAGCCGGTGCTGCTCCCGGACGAGCGGTGCTGTGGCCACGACCTGCTCTGGCAGGGCGACGTCGACAATTTCCGGAAGCTCGCCGAACGCAACCTGGCAAGCATCCGGGCGACCGGCGTCCGAACCGTAGTCTTCTCCTGCCCCGAGTGCCTGCGCACTTTCAAGATTGACTATCCGAAGCAGTTCGGCCCGCTCGGCTTCGAAGTCGTGCACATCACCCAACTGCTCTCCGGGCTCGAACCGGACCGGTTCCGCCCGGGCTTCCTGAAAACCAGGGCCACGTTTCACGACCCGTGTCGGCTCGGTCGTCATCTCGGCATCTACGACCCGCCGCGAACGCTGCTCGAATCGATCCCCGGCCTGGAACTGGTCGAGATGAAACACAACCGCGAGACCGCAACCTGCTGCGGCGGGACCTGCTGGATGGAATGCGGCGCAGCGGTCAAGTCACTCCAGAACCAGCGCCTCGGCGAAGCCCGCTCAACCGGAGCGGACCGGATGGTCACCGCCTGCCCCAAATGCGACATTCATTTCAGTTGCGCCATTGCCGACTCCGAGTATGATGGACCGGCAATCGTGAACATCGTTGACCTCCTGGCCGAATCGGTCGGCCTGTCCGAGCCTTCCGGACCGGAGGCAGCGGCTGTTCCCGGCGAGAAAGGAAACGAGACAAGTGCCTGACAAATCGAAGACTGACGGTTCTCCGACAGCGCCCCGCATCGGCGTATTCGTCTGCCACTGCGGCACCAATATCGCGGGCACAGTCGACGTCGAAAAGGTGGCGGAAGTCACCCGGAAACTCGACGGCGTCGAGTACGTCACCACCAGCAAGTACTGTTGCTCAGACCCCGGACAGCAGGAAATCCAGCAGGCTGTCACCGAGCACAAGCTCGACCGCATTGTGGTGGCCGCCTGTTCTCCCCGGATGCACGAGCCGACCTTCCGCGCCTGCCTTGCCCAGATCGACGTGAGCCCGTTCCTGCTCGAAATGGCCAACATCCGGGAAGGCTGCTCGTGGGTTCATCTCCGGGAACCGGAGCAAGCGACGCGTAAGGCCTGTGACCTGGTGCGGATGGCGGTAGCCAAAGCCCGGCTCCTCAAGCCCCTGACCGAGCGCAAATTCCCGGTCAAGCAGGCGTCGATGGTGGTCGGCGGCGGGATTGCCGGAATCCAGACCGCGCTCGACATCGCGGACACCGGGCGAAAAGTCTATCTCGTCGAAAAGAGCCCGTGCCTCGGCGGCACCATGGCCCAGCTCAACAAGACCTACCCGACGATGGACTGCGCGATATGAATACTCGCGCCAAAGATGGCGGATGTCGGTCGACATCCCAATATCGAACTCCTCACCCTGTCCGAAGTCAGGGAGGTTTCCGGGTACGTGGGCAACTTCAGAGTCAAGGTGCTCCGGCACGCCCGGTACGTTGACGAGAAGGAATGCACCGCCTGCGGTGACTGCGTCGAAGTCTGCCCGCAACTGAAACCGGACGAATTCAACCTCGGCCTTATCCATCGCAAGGCCATCTACCAGCCCTATCCCCAGGCAATACCTTCCGCCTACGTCCTGAATATGGAAGACTGCCTGGGCAACAATCCCCGGGCGTGCGGCAAGTGCGCCGAAGCCTGCGAAAAGAAATGCATCGACCTGGACGAAACCGACCGGGAGCTTGAGTTCGAAGTCGGCACTATCGTCATCGCCACCGGCATGGAATCGTTCGACCCGGTCGGTGTGACCGAGTTCGGGTACGGCAGGTTCGGCAACGTGCTGACCGCGATGGAGTTCGAACGCCTCGCATCCTCGGGCGGCCCGACCGGCGGCGAAATCAAACGGTTCAGCGACGGCCGGCGACCCGAGAGCATCGCTTTCATCCAGTGCGTCGGGTCCAGATGCCAGGAACCCGGCAACCCGTACTGCGGCAATATCTGCTGCATGAACACAATCAAAGACACCCTGATTCTCAAAGAGCACTGGCCGGATATCGACGTATCGGTCTTCTACATCGACCTGCGGGCGTTCGGCAAAGGATTCGAGGAAATGCTCATGCGGTCCCGCCGACTCGGGGTCAGGTACATCCGCGGGATACCGGGTGAAATCGAGCAGGCATCCGGAAACGGCAGCCTCGTTCTCCACGTCGAGAATACCGAAACCGGCCGGCTTGAGCGGCACAACGCGGACATGGTCGTCCTCGCGACCGGGGTCCAGCCTCGGGCCGAAGCCCGCGACCTGCATAAACTCCTTTCCCTGCAGCTTCATCCCGACGGGTTCCTGCTTGAAGCCCATCCCAAACTCCAGCCGGTCGATGCGCCGGTGCGGGGCATCTACTACGCGGGCTGCGCCGAAGGACCGAAGGATATCAAGGAAACGGTTACCCAGGCGAGCGCCGCGGCCGGACGGGCAATCAGGTTGATGAGCCAGCCCGAGATCACGGCCGAGCCGTACACCATCGAAGTCGACGCCGAGAAATGCAAAGCCTGCGGAGCATGTCTCAGGGTCTGTCCCTACAATGCCTTTAGCTGGGAGAAGGGTTCTAAAGCCGAACCGATTGAAGCGCTCTGCACAGGCTGCGGCACCTGCGCGGCCGAATGCCGATTCGACGCCATCACCGCCCGCCAGTTCACCGACGGCCAGCTCGGAGGCCAGGTTGAAGCGGCCCTCGCCGAAAGCCCTCAGAACAAGACCGTGGTCTTCGCCTGCAACTGGTGCTCGTATGCTGCCGGCGACACCGCCGGGACATCCCGGCTCCAGTACCCGGCCAACCAGGTCCTCATCCGGACGATGTGCAGCGGCCGGGTAGCCGAGAAGTTCATCCTCCGGGCCTTCGAGATGGGCGCGCCGATAGTACTGGTTTCAGGCTGTCACTTCGTGGACTGCCACTACATCGACGCCAACCGGCACACTCAGAAGCGGGTCGAGAAACTCTGGGACAGACTGGAAAGCTGGGGAATCCGGCCCGAGCGGCTCCAACTCGAATGGATATCGTCGGCCCAGGGCCAGCGCTTCCAAAAAACCATGGACTGGATTGAGAAACTGCGGCAGCAGGTGACGCCCAAAGAGATTGCGGACACCAGGCGCATCCTGAAAGCGAAACTCCACAAGCAGACGCCGAAGAAGAAACCGCACGGCAGGAAGGCGGCCACTCATGCCTGACGACGAACAGCAGCAACAGCAAGCCCGGTTCAAATGCCTGCGCTGCGGCAGTGAGTTCGAACTCCCCTACACCCCGGGCAAAATCGAGGAACGCTCCTGCCCTGACTGCGAAAGCAACAGCGTCCGGCGTCAGAAGGAATCGGCCGATAAACCCAACTGACACAGACAGCCACGTCCGGCGGTCAGATTGTCATCCGGTGCTGAGGGACTGCCTGGCCGAACTGGCGAAGCTCCTTCTCAGCCGACCGCTTCCACTCAATCCTGCAGGAGGCCATCGGCCTTCAGGCGCTTCTTGACTGCATCATGGACAACAGTCGGTTCATCGCGCCGCTCAGCGACAACGGCCAGGTCGCTGAGGTCCTCAAGCAGCTCCTCGTACTCGGAGACCGGCAGAATCACCGAGACCTTGCGTCCCGTGCTGTCTACTACGTAACGTGCATTGGCTCTGGTCATGTATGCTCCCGGTTCAGTCTAGCACATCCTCCCTGCGCGTCAATGCCACCGATCCTATAGCCGCTGCCTCAGCTTGTCGGCCACTTCCTGCGGCTCGTAGACCACGTCGATTCCGGCCGCCTCAAAAGCCTTGACCTTTTCCTCCGCTGTTCCTGACCCGCCGGAGATAATCGCGCCCGCGTGGCCCATCCGCTTGCCCGGCGGCGCGGTCTGGCCGGCGATGAACCCGAGCACCGGCTTCTTCACATTCGCCTTCACGAACTCGGCCGCCCGCTCCTCGTCCGTGCCCCCGATTTCGCCGACCATCACAATCGCCCTGGTTTCCGGGTCGTCATTGAACAGCTTCAGGCAGTCGATGAAATCGGTGCCGATAACCGGGTCCCCGCCGATTCCGACCACGGTTGACTGGCCGAACTCGGCCGTGTGGCTCGCGATTTCGTAAGTCAGGGTCCCGGACCGGGAAACGACACCCACGCACCCCTGCTTGAAACTGGCCGCGGGCATGATTCCGACTTTGGCCTTGCCCGGTGAAATCAGGCCCGGACAGTTTGACCCCAGAATCCTCGTGTTCCGGCCCTTCGCATAATCCAGCACCCGCACCATATCCAGGGTCGGCACCCCTTCGGCAACGCAGACGACCAGCCGGAGGCCCGCGGCAACCGCCTCGTACATCGCGTCGGTCGCGAACCGGGCCGGCACGAAGATGATGGAAGCATCGGCCCCGGTCCCACGGGCGGCCTCCTCGACCGAATCGAAGACCGGGATACCGTCAACCTCCTGCCCGCCCTTGCCCGGGGTCACGCCGCCGACAACCAGGGTCCCGTAGTCTCGCATCGCCTTGGCATGGAACGCTCCATCTCTACCCGTAATGCCCTGCACCAGCAGCTTTGTTTTCTCGTCAATCAGTATGCTCACTGCATGCCTCCTTCGCGATTCGGCATTCGCAATTCGTCATTCGTTCGCGCGCCCTGCGCGAGGGTGACCGCCTTCTTCACCGCCGCGGCCATAGTCGCTGCCGGCGTCACTTCGGTCCTCTCGAGCAGACTGCGCGCCTCCCCGGCATTGGTGCCGGTCAGCCGGGCCACAACCGGGACCGTAATTCCCGCCTCCTTCTTCGCCCGCAGCAGCCCGTTCGCGATATCATCGCACCGCGTAATCCCGCCGAAGATATTGACCAGTATCACTCTTACATTCGGGTCCGCGAGGATAATCCGCATCGCGATTACCATCTTCTCCGGTGACGACGAACCGCCGACGTCGAGGAAATTCGCCGGCTCCCCGCCGTACCGCTTGATCAGGTCCATCGTCGCCATCGCCAGTCCGGCGCCGTTCACCACGCACCCCACGCTGCCCTCAAGCTTGATGTAGGAAAGCCCGGCCTTCTTCGCCTCCACTTCCTTCGGCTCCTCGGAACTCATGTCCCGCATCTCCTCATTCCCCGGATGGCGGAACGCGCAGTTGTCATCGAAATTGACCTTGGCATCCAGTGCCAGCAAAGTCCCATTCCCGAGCCGGACCAGCGGGTTGATCTCAATCAGTGAGCAGTCCCGCTCCACAAACACCCGGTACAACTTGTGCGCGATAGCGGCAAAAGCCCGCGCCTGCCCGGCATCGCCCAGCAGCGCCATCCCGGCATTCCGGGCCTGGAACGACAGCAACCCGGAACCGGGGTCAATCGCCACTTTGAGAATCTTCTCCGGGGCCTCGCGGGCCACCTGCTCAATCTCGACCCCGCCCGCGGCTGACGCCATCAGCACCGGGCACTGATTCGCCCGGTCGATGACAATCCCGAGATAGAACTCCTTCTCGATATCCGCGCACTCGGAAACCAGCACGTGACCCACCAGCAGGCCCTTGATGCTCATCCCGAGAATCCTGCCTGCCACCGACTCAACGTCCTCGAGCCGGTCCACCTTCTTGACTCCGCCGGCCTTGCCCCGTCCCCCGACCAGGACCTGGGCCTTCACCACCACCGGCAGTCCCAGCTCCTCAGCGATAGCAACCGCCTCCCGCGGCGACGAAGCAACCCGCTCCCGCGGCACCGGTATCCCGGCCGCCTTGAACAACTCCTTGGCCTGATATTCATGAATCTTCATAGGCCAGAAATCTACCCGAAACCCCAACACTGTCAACCACCAGCGCAACGCCCGACGCTACACGCATCGGGGACATGACCCAATCCCGTCCTCGGCACCATTCACGCATCGGGGACATGACCTTATCCCGCCCTGGGGATAAGGATCGTGTCCCCCAGCCCATTAGCTCTTGGCTTCCGCCTTCATCTGTGTCTATCCGTGTCCATCCGTGGTTCATTGCGCAAAAGGGCGGGTTTCCCCGCCCTCGTTTGATTGCTGTCGCTGCGTCCGATTACGGCCCGGTCGGCGCCGGGATCGTAAACACCCGGTCCCGAATCGCGTCCAGCACATCGCGGTCCAGGCCCTTCTGCGCCCACGCGTCCACCAACTGCTGCGCCGCCGCCATCAGCGTCTTGCCGCTGTATGTCCGGTCCGCCTTCCATAACTGCCGGGCGAAGTTCAGGTAGCTGACCGAATTCCTGATCGGAGCCCTGGCCTGCCCCATCACCTGCTTGGTCGCGTCCTCAATCTGGGACTGCTCCAGGAACATCTCCCGGGCGCGCTTCCGCATCGTCGGCAACTCTTCCTCCAGGATTTCCTTCACCCGTACCGGCTTCATCTTCCGATTCCATTTCTCGAACCTGTCTTCGGCCGACTTCACTGACGATACTCGCATTTTCTCCTCCTCCTCAATCTGCACTCTGACTTCCGACTTCCGGCCCTCATCCGTGTCTATCCGTGTCCATCCGTGGTTCACATTCCGGCCCGCTTCCGCAATTTGCACTTTGCTATTTGCACTCTGCAATTTGACTTCATCCGTGTCCATCCGTGGTTGCATCCTCTTCGTGCTCTTGGCGGTTGACTCACTTTGCGCAGGGGACGGACTCGCGCCCGCCCCCCGCTTGTTCTTGTTGCGGTCGATTACGGACCCGCCGGCGCCGGGATCGTGAATACCCGATCCCGTATCGCCTCAAGAACGCTCTGTACTAAGCCCTGAGCAGCCC
>CBDUVZ010000037.1:0-23817 GCA_965370805.1 uncultured bacterium
TGAGGCTAACATCAAACTCTGTTTGACATAGTGAGTCTTTGTGGTAAGACTCCTCTCCGCTCCGGTCCTCAGCCTTGACGGCCATCACAATTCCGAATGCCGAATTGCGAATGGCGAATTGCGGAATTTGGACTGCACTCTGCAATTTGCACTCTGACTTCTGCATTCTGACTTCTAACCTCTGCCTCCCGTGTCCATCTGTGGTTCTATCCCGGTTCCTGGGCCCGGCCCGCCTATTGACAATGTCGGCTGGCCGAGTATCGTTAGGATTCAGAATAAAAGGAGAATGCCATTGGTAAAGCTACGACTTAGAATTATGGGCATGCGGCATCGACGAAGCTATCGTGTCGTCGCCATTGAGTCGCGTAACGCGCGCGACGGCAGGTATCTCGAAGCGCTTGGCCACTACGACCCACGCAGCAAGCAGTTGGAACTCAACATGGAGCGGGTGGAGTACTGGACGTCAAAGGGTGCCCGGCCTTCGAACACTGTCAGCGTGCTGATCAAGCGCCACTTGAAGAAACAGCAGGCGGCTGCCGGGGAACCCGACATGCCGGAGGCACCGACGGTAGCGGAAATGGCTAGCGAGGCAGCCGCGGAAGCGGACCTCACGCCCGAGTCGCCCGAAGCCGCAGCCGAGAAGTCCGAGGAAGCCGAAGCCCCGGCCGAGATGGCCGTTGCCGAGGCGGCCGGACCGATAACCGAAGTCGCCGAGAGCACACCACAAACCGAAAAGACGACCTCTGAACCGGAAGGCGCTGAAGCTGAGCCGCCGGTCGCATCTTCACCGGAATCCGACGACACAACATCGACCAGCAAGAACGACGCAGGAGGATAGGATGAAAGAGCTGATCATCTACATCGCAAAGGCCCTCGTGGACCATCCCGACCAGGTGGAAGTGAAGGAAATCGCCGGCGAGAAGACCTTGATTTACGAACTCCGGGTCGGACAGGGTGACCTGGGCAAAGTAATCGGCAAAGAAGGCAGAACCGCGAAGTCGATTCGCGCGATTATCAGCGCCGCCGGAATGAAGATCGGCAAACGGGCCCAGTTGGAAATCCTGGAATAGCCTTCGGCCGTCCTCGTTTTCTCATTTTCGGTGCCGGCAATGCAAGTTCACATCGTTTCGCTGTTCCCCGAATACTTCCGGGGGCCGTTCGAGTGCGGCCCGACCCGCATAGTCCGGGAGAAGAAAGTCCTCAACATCCAAATCGTCAATCCGCGCGACTTCACTGACGACCCGCATCGAACCGTCGACGACTACCCCTTCGGCGGCGGTGCCGGGATGGTGCTGAAACCGGAACCGCTGTTCCGGGCGGTAGAAAGCGTCCGTCACGATGATTCCTGGACTGTTCTGTTGTCGCCCCGGGGACGTCCTTTCACCCAGGCTGTTGCCCTGGAGTTCAGCCGGAAGCAGCATCTGATTCTCATCTGCGGACGCTACAAAGGCGTGGATGAGCGCGCCCGGGCCGGTCTGGCTGACGATGAGCTATCGGTCGGCGATTTCATCCTGGCCGGCGGCGAAGCAGCCGCAATCGCGGTCGTGGAATCGGTGGCCCGCCTGCTGCCCGGTGCGGTGGAGCACGTGGAGTCGGTGGCAACCGATTCTTTCTCGGCGAACCTGCTGGACGCCCCGTATTACACCCGTCCCCGGGATTTCCGGGGAATGGAAGTCCCCGAAGTGCTGGTATCGGGCGATCATTCGGCGGTCGCCCGCTGGCGAAGGGAACAGGCACTGGCAGTGACCGCGCGCCGGCGGCCCGAGTTGCTGCACGACGAAGTACTGTCCGAAACCGAACGACAATTCCTCCTCCGCCAACTTGGAAAGGAAATGCAAAATGGCCAAGAAGAAAGAAAAGAAGACTGAGGCACCGCGGGCCAAACTGGAGCCCGCCGAGATACCACCGCTTGCGCCCGGCGATACGGTTGCCGTCCAACTCCGGATTATCGAAGGCAGCAAGGAGCGTATCCAGACCTTCCAGGGAACGGTCATCAAAATCCGGGGAGCCGGAGATGAGAAGAGCTTCACCGTCCGCAAGGTCAGCCGCGGCTACGGTATCGAGCGCATTTTTCCCTACCGGTCCCCGGTGATAGCAAACGTGGAAGTCAAACGGCACGGCAAAGTCCGACGGGCGAAGCTGTACTACCTCCGGGATCGCACCGGCCGCAGCGCCCAGCTCAAAGAAAGAAAGGTTGCAAAGTAACCTCGACAGGAAACTGTGGCGCCACAAATCCCCTCTTTGCGGGGTAGACGAAGCCGGAAGGGGGGCGCTGGCCGGCCCGGTGGCGGCCGCCGCGGTCATCATGCCGCCGGAATGCGAGATTGCCGGAGTGGATGATTCGAAGAAGCTCTCCCCTGCCCGCCGCTCGCTGCTCAGCCGACAGATTGAGAAGCGTGCTCTGAGTTGGGCGGTATCAATGACCGGCCACCGGACTATCGACCGGGAGAACATCCTGGTTGCTACCTACCGGGCGATGCGCCGGGCAATCAGCCGACTGACAATCACGCCGGCGCTGGTTCTCGCCGACGGCTGGACGATTCCGGACCTGAAACTGCCTTGCACCGGGGTAATCGGCGGCGACCGGCTGAGCCACTCGATTGCCTGCGCCTCGATCCTCGCCAAAGTGCACCGCGACCAACTGATGGTCCGACTCGACCGACGCTTCCCGGGCTACGGCCTGGCTCGACACAAAGGCTACCCCACGGCCGAGCACATCCGTGCGCTCGAACGTCTCGGCGTCTCTCCGATTCACCGCCGCACTTTCGCGCCCGTCCGACGCTGTCTCGGGAGATCGCAATGCTGAGCCGGAAAGCGGTCGGGCAGACCGGGGAACAATTGGCGCGTGATTTCCTGACCAACAAAGGCCTCAAGGTTGTTGAAACCAATTTCCGCATGCGGCTGGGCGAAATCGATATCATCTGTCGGGACGGACCGACAGTCGTGTTCGTCGAAGTCAAGACCCGCACTTCGGATTCGTTCGGTCTCCCGTGTGAAGCCGTCGGACCGCAGAAGCAGAGACGGCTGCGGCGACTCGCGCAGGCGTACCTCGCCGGTCACCGGCTGGAATCGAGCCCGGTGCGATTCGACGTGCTGAGTATCAGGCTCGACGCCGGCCCGCCGGTCATCGAGCACCTCATCGAGGCCTTCTGATGCTCTCAAAGGTATTCTCCACGTCGGTCTTCGGGGTCGGCGCTTTCATCGTTTCCGTGGAGACGGACGTCTCGGCCGGGCTGCCGACGTTCACTATCGTCGGCCTGCCCGACGCCGCGGTCAAGGAGTCCCAGCACCGGGTCCAGGCCGCAATCAAGAATTCCGGTTTCGCATTCCCCAACCGGCGCATCACCGTCAATCTCGCCCCGGCCGATATCAAGAAGGAAGGAGCCGCTTTTGACCTGCCGGTCGCAATCGGCATCCTGACCGCTTTCAGCGGGCTCGCCCCGGCGCCGTCGCGTAACTACGCTTTCCTCGGCGAGCTGTCGCTCGACGGGACGCTCCGCCCGGTGCGCGGGGCGGTATCGATGGCCCTGGCCGCCCGTGAAGCCGGCCTCAGCGGCCTGATTCTGCCGGACGGGAATGCCACCGAAGCCGCAATGGTGCAGAAACTCCCGGTCTACGGATTCCCGTCCCTTTCCCAGGTAGTCGATTTCCTCAAGGGTACGGTGGAAGCCAGACCGGCCAAAGTCGATGTGACGAACCTGTTTGCCAGAGCCGCCGTTCACCAGGTAGACCTGAACGAAGTCCAGGGACACGAGCACGCCAAACGGGCGCTGGAAGTTGCCGCGGCCGGCGGGCACAACGTCCTGATGGTCGGCCCGCCCGGCAGCGGCAAGACGATGCTTGCCCGGCGGCTGCCCACTATCCTGCCCCCGCTTGAACTCGAAGAAGCGCTCCAGGCCACGGAGATTCACAGCGTCGCCGGGACGCTCTCGCCCAGCCAGCCGCTGGTAGCAGTCCGGCCGTTCCGCTCTCCGCACCACAACGTATCGGAAGCGGGCATGATTGGCGGCGGGACGTTCCCGCGACCCGGCGAAGTCTCGCTTGCCCACAACGGGGTCCTGTTCCTCGACGAATTGCCGGAGTTCAGACGCGACGTCCTCGAATCGCTGCGCCAGCCGGTCGAAGACGGCGAAGTCACTATCGGGCGGGCCAAAACCACATTGACGTTCCCGGCCCGTTTCATGCTCATCTGCGCCATGAATCCGTGCCCGTGCGGGTACTTCGGCGACCCGCGCCACGCCTGCACCTGCACCCCGAACGCAATCCGGCGCTACCGCAATCGGATATCCGGCCCGCTGCTCGACCGCATCGACATCCACGTTGAAGTACCGGGCCTCAAGTACCGCGAAATGGCCGGCCGGCACTCAGGCGAGGAGTCCGCCGCGGTTGCGTCGCGGGTCGCCCGGGCCCGCCGGAAGCAGAAGGAACGCTTCGCCGGCAGCCGTCGGCCGGTCTTCGCGAACGCCCAGATGGGACCGAAGCTGATTCGTGACTACTGCAAGATAACCGCTGACAGCGATGCGTTCCTGCATACCGCAATTGACCGCCTGGGCCTGTCGGCCCGGGCCTTTCACCGGGTCCTCAAAGTCGCCCGCACGATTGCCGACCTCGAGGATTCCGACATCATCGAGTCTTCCCACATTACCGAAGCGGTCCAGTACCGGAGCCTGGACCGGACAGACTGGTAGTCCACAAAGGAGTAGCGAATGGACCTGACAAACAGGATACTTGAACACAAAGCCCGGGTCGGTATCATCGGCATCGGCTACGTCGGCCTGCCGCTCTGCATCGAGATTGCCCGGGCCGGATACCCGACGGTCGGCATCGACGTTGACCGCAAGAAGGTGAAGGCAGTCCAGCGCGGCCGGAGTTTCATCGAGGACGTACCGGCGCGGGATATCGCCGCGGTGGTCGACGACGGCCTGCTGGAAGCAACAACCGACTACAAAGCGTGCGCCAGGTGCGATATCATCAATATCTGCGTGCCCACTCCTTTCACGCCGTCCAAGGACCCGGACGTCAGCTTCATCGAGGAATCGGGCCGGCAGATTGCCCGCTACCTGAAGCCCGGCCAGCTCATCATCCTGCGCAGCACCACCTACCCCGAAACCACCGAGAAAGTCCTGCAGCCGATTCTGGAGAAGACCGGGCTCAAAGTCGGCCGGGACTTCTTTCTTTCGTTCGTCCCCGAGAGAATCGACCCGGGCAACAAGAAGTTCACCACCGCCACGACGCCGGTTGTAGTCGGCGGGGTCACCAGGGCCTGCACCCGTCTCACCAAGCTGTTCTACTCCCAGTTCGTGGAGAAAGTCTGTACGGTCTCGTCCCCACGGGCGGCCGAGATGTCCAAATTGCTCGAGAACATCTTCCGCAGCGTCAATATCGCCCTGGTCAACGAACTGGCCCAGATGTGCGAGCGCATGGGGAACCTCGACATCTGGGAAGTAGTCGAAGCCGCCTCAACCAAACCGTTCGGGTTCATGCCGTTCTACCCCGGGCCCGGCATCGGCGGCCACTGCATCCTCATCGACCCCTACTATCTCGCCTGGAAGGCCCGCGAGTACGACTTCCACTCCAACTTCATCGAACTGGCCGCGGAAACGAACGAGAGCATGCCCTACAAAGTCGCCGACCGGCTGCTCGACGTACTGGGTACCAACGGCGTGCCGTCTTCCAAAGCCCGGCTGCTGCTGCTCGGGGCCGCTTTCAAGAAGGACGTCGAAGACACCCGTCATTCGCCCGCTATCAAAGTAATGGAAATCCTGCTCGACAAAGTCCGGCGCATCGACTACCACGACCCCTACGTACCCGAGTTCGAACTCAACGGCAGGAAGCACCGGTCACGGCCGCTGACCAGGGCCGCGCTGCGCGGGGCCGACTGCGTCGTAATCCTCACCGACCATACCTGCTTCGACTACCGGATGATTCTGAACGAGAGCAAGCTGATCCTGGATACCCGCAACGCCATCAAGCGACACGGAACAGCGAAGCTGTACACCCTGGGACACCGGCGGACGAAGAAGTAGCTACGCGCCGGCCCACTTGCGGGCCAGGCTGACAATCGCGGGCAGGGCCTGCGCCACCGGTTCCGACAGGACTGATTCGAGTGCAATTCCGCATCCCGATTCTCGATTTCCGAATTCCGGATTCGCACTTCGCCATTCGCACTTCGCCATTCCGCCTGGCTGAATGCCGAGCAGATGAATCTCCCCGCTGATCCGCTGCCCGAGCATTGCGACCGTGATGCTCAGCGGCAGGGTATGAGTCGAAACCATGCTGCCGGCCAACTGGTCGATTTCCGCTCGCGGGAACAACCGGAACTCACCCGGCTCTCCTCCGAACGCACAGGCGTCGACGATGAGCACCCGGTCGGGATTCAGCTTGACGACCGGCTCGATGTAGTTCTCGGGGGCGACTCCGGCGTCAATCACCTCCACGCCTTCAAGGTCGCTCAGGGCATCGGCAACCAGACAGCCAACCGCGTCGTCTCCCTTCATCCGGTTGCCCACCCCGACAACGACACTCCTCTGTTTCTCAGTAGCTCCTGTTGTCTGCGGTCCTGCCTCTTGCGCTTTGGCTCTTGACTCTTGACTTCTTCCCGTCACGTTCACCGGTCGAGCCTCGCAACCAGCTCTTTCGCTTCCCTGACGTAGTTCGGCAGCCACGGCACCTCGTCCTGGTATTCCTCCCAGTCGATAATCTGCCGGGCGTACACCCGCACGCTGTCCGGCTGATTCAACCCGTTCCAGGCCCGCGCGACTTTGAGCCGGTTCTCGGACAGGTAGTAGCGATTGTCCGGAAACGACGCCAGGACACTCTTCTCCATCTCCCGCCCGATTGTCACGACTTGCTCGTAGTCCCCCATGTCGAAACAGACGTCCCGCATCACCCTCATGATAGTCCGGTTCCCGGGGTATCGCTCGAGCAGCAGTTCGCACTGCTCCAGGGCTTCGTCGAACCGGCGGTCCTGCCCGAGCATCCAGGCCAGCGAAAACTGAGCCGCTGGCTGGAACAGGCTCGAATCCCGGACGACTCGTCCCATCCAGTCGTATGCCTTGGACTTGGACCCGAGGATACTCAGGCCCAGCAGAAACCGGTTCCCCTGGGCGCGGAAGAACTCCACCATACCCAGGCCGAAATACGCATCGACGAGGCCGGGTTGCTGCTTCAGTGCGGCCCGCATCTCCGGCTGCACGCTGAGCATTGTCCGCAGGGCCCGCGTCCGGTTCTGTTGCCAGCTCTGGACGTTCGCCCGGTTCAGTTCGGTCATCCCGAGATAGAGATGAGCCCGGGCGTCCTGCGGGGCCGCTTTCAGTCGCACGCGGCAGGCCGCGGCCGCGCGGTCGCTCAACCGGTAGAACGAATCGATCATCGCCGGCCGGCCGGTGTCATAGATAAGCAACTGGGTAAGGGAGGCCTGCCAGAACAGACCCGCCATGTCACCGGGGTCTTCCGCCAGAATCAGACTGACCGGTGCCGCGGCCGAATCGTACTGCTGGCGGTAGCAGGCGTCAATCGCCGTACGAAATGTCTCAAACCCGGATTCCGAAACCGCCCCGGCCGTGCCGACAGCGAGCGCCACAAACAGCGCCAGCGGACTAGCAAAACACGGCATTCCCGGTATTCGTCACTCGTAATTCGGCATTCGTCATTCCCGTATGCCGGCAACGACCTCGATCTCAATCCGTGCGCCCGCAGGCAGCGCGCCCACCTGGAAACAGGACCGGGCCGGGAAGGGCTCGCCGAAATGGCGGGCGTACACTTCGTTCACCCGGCCGAAATCGCCCAGGTCGGTAAGGAAGACCGTCACCTTCACGGCGTTGGCCAGACTGGTGCCGGCCGCTTCCAGGACGTGCGCCAGGTTCTTGAACACCTGCTCTGCCTCTTGCTGAATATCACCCTTGACCAGCTCCCCGGTCTCCGGGTTCACCGGAACCTGACCCGATGTGAAAACCAGGTTGCCGAACCTGATTGCCTGGCTGTACGGTCCGATCGGCTTCGGTGCTTTGTCGGTTCTGATTTCTTCTCTTTTTATCTCCATGATACGAGGTTCCCCATTGCCATCGAGTATAGCTTCGTCTCCGGGGTGTCGGCCCGCGACAGCATCACAATCGGCTTGCGCGCGCCGACAACGATGCCGCAGGCCTTTGCCCCGCCCAGGTACTGGATGCCCTTGGCCAGGATATTGCCCGTCGCCATCGTCGGGACGACGAGTATGTCCACGTCACCCGAGACTTCACTCACCATCTTCTTGATCTGCGACGACTCCCTGGAAAGCGCCACGTCCACCGCCAGCGGGCCTTCGATAGTCGCCGCACCGAACTCGCCTTCTTCTCCCATCCGGGCGATAATCGCCCAGTCCAGGGTCTCGGCGACCTTGAGCCTGATCTTCTCGACCGCGGAGAGCAGCGCCACTTTCGGCTTCGCGTTGCCCAGGAAGCGGGAAAGCTCCACCGCGTTCCGCACGATGTCAATCTTCCGCTTCAGGTCGAGTTCGGCATTGATGCCGCCGTCGGTAATCGCCAGCGCTTTGTGGTAGCTCGGCGCTTCGAGGTACGCGATGTGACTGAGAATCCGGTCGCCCCTGAGCCCGAGGTTCTCGTCCAGCACCCCGTGCAGGAAAAGCGAAGTCTCAACCTGCCCTTTCATCAGGAAGTCACCGTTCTCGGCCACGTCCCGGACCGCGCCGTTCACCGCCTCCTCCGGCGATGCGGTGTTGTGGATCTCGAACTGTTCGGTTTCCACTTTGAGGCTCGCGCAGATCGTCGTGATGCGCTGCTCGTCGCCGTACAGCACGCCCCGGGCGATGCCCTCGCGCAGGGCTTCACTCAGGGCCTCAAGCGTGGCGCAGTCCTCGGCACAGGCGACCACGCACCGCCGCGGCCCGAGCTTCCGCGCCTCGGCCAGCATCTGGTCGAACGTCCCGAGCGGACCCAGCTCAACAGCCATAGTAGAGACTGTACTCCCACGGGTGCGGACGCAGCATGATTGCCTCGGCTTCGGCATACTTGTAGCTGTCCCAGAAATCGAGCAGGCCGCGCGGAAAAACGTCGTCCCGGCACAGGTACTCGTTGTCCCGCTTCAGCGCCGCCAGCGCCTCCGGCAGTGAACGGGGCAGCCCGTTGGGGCCATACTTCGCCGTCGCTTCGGCCAGTGTGCCCTGGAACGGTTTCCCCGGGTCCAGCTTCCGCCGGACTCCGTCGGCCGCGGCGAGCACGATTGCCGCCAGCGCCAGGTACGGGTTGCCGGTCGCGTCCGGAATCCGGTACTCGATTGCCATCTCCGCCGCGGAAGTGATGTACCCCGGAATCCGGATTGCGGCGTTCCGGTTCCCGACCGAGAAGAAAACGAGCGTCGGGGCTTCGTAGCCCGGGACCAGCCGGCGGTAGGAATTGGTGCTCGAGTTGGTGAACGCACACAGGCTGGGTGCGTGTTCGAGGATGCCACCGGTGAAATGACAACCCAACTGCGAAAGGCAGGACGAATCCTGCATATCTTCAGTTCCGAATGCCGAATTCGCACTTCGACATTCGCCATTCGGCATTCCCGCCGTCTCGCCGCTGGTCAGGTACATATGCAGGTGCATACCGCAGCCGGGTTCGCCGAGAATCGGCTTGGGCATGAACGTCGCGCTCTTGCCGTTCCGGAACGCGAGGTTCCGCACCAGGTACTTGGTCAGCATGATACCGTCCGCCGCCTGCGGCGCGGGCATGAACCGCGGCTCGACCTCGACCTGTGAATACCGCCCGCCTTCGTGATGGTGGTACTTGACCGGAATCCCGCAGCCGGCCATCAACTCGGACAACTCGGACCGGAAATCCGAACTGCGGTCGAACGGCGGCGCGACGTGATAGGCCGAGCCCTTATGCAGCGTCAGCCCGGTCTGGTCGTCGTGGCTCAACTCGTCGGTGTCGATTTCGTACCCGGCCGAACTCGCACCGGTATGGAACCGCGCGCTGTTGAACAGGTAGAACTCGAACTCGGGCCGGACCATCAGCCCATCGGCTCCGGCAACCTCAAGCAGTACGTCGAGCGCGCGCCGGAGGATGCCGCGCGGGTCGCGCTCGTACTGGTCCCCGGTCGTGGGGTCGTGAATCGTCGCAAGGCACGAAAGCGTCGGCCGGGCCGCAAACGGGTCGACAATCGCGGTCCCCGGGTCCGGCTTCAGCACCATGTCCCCTTCTTCGACCGGACGGAACCCGGCCACCGACGAACTGTCGAACCCGACGCCGTCGCGCATCACCTGCTCCAGTCGCTCAATCGGCATCGTAACGTGCCGCAAGCGGCCCACGATATCCGGGTACTTGAGGTCCAGGAACCGAATCCGGTTCCCGCGGATGATCTCCTGAATCTGTTCCACAGCAGTAGATTGCCCGATAGTTCCGCCTTGTCAACAAACACATGCTTGACGACACCGCCATGCTGCAGTAACCTCACCACCGGACAAGGATGATGATTCCGAATTCAACATTGAGCCATCCGGTGGCGCATTCATCGGATTCATTCGTCATTCGGCATTCGCACTTCGACATTCGGCAATTGAGGAGGAACTGACATGCCTGATAAGAACCAGCCGACCGGAAGCCCGGACGAGATCATGAAGCTGATCGAGTCGGAAGGCATCCGTTTCGTCAACCTGCAGTTCGTCGATATCTGGGGCATGGTCAAGAGCGTTACGATGCCCCCGCACCGGCTGCCCGACCTGGTCGAGAACGGCGTCTGGTTCGACGGCTCGTCGGTCGAAGGCTTCGCCCGGATTGCCGAGAGCGACATGTACCTCAAACCCGACCTGGACACCTTCGCGGTCATCCCCTGGGAACGCGGCGAAAACACCACCGCCCGGATTATCTGCAACGTCCACGGCTCCGACGGCGAACCGTTCGTCGGCGACCCGCGCCACATCCTGATTCGCACCCTGCGCGAAGCCGCGGCGATGGGCCTGCGCTACGTGACCGCCCCGGAATGCGAGTTCTTCCTGTTCAAGATGGAAGGCATGAAGCCGCTGCCCCACGACCAGGCCGGCTACTTCGACTACTCGACCGACGAAGCCTACGAAGTCCGCAAAGACATGGTCAACGCCCTGCACGACTTCGGAATCGAAGTCGAAGCCAGCCACCACGAAGTCGCCGTCGGCCAGCACGAAATCGACTTCAAGTACGGCGACGCGCTCCGCACCGCGGACAGCACCCTGACGTTCAAGCTGACGCTCAAGACCATCGCCGCACGCCACGGGCTTCACGCGACCTTCATGCCCAAGCCCATTCAGGGCATCAACGGCTCGGGCATGCACGTCAACCAGAGCCTCTGGCGCGCTCCTTCCGCTTCCGCTCCAACCGACACCGGCACCAACGCTTTTCACGACGCCGGCGAGGAGCACGGCTTCTCCCGGCTGGCGCGGCAGTTCGTCGCCGGCCAGTTGAAGCACGCCCGGGGCATGTCGGCAATCCTCTCCCCGCTCGTCAACTCCTACAAGCGGCTCATCCCCGGGTACGAAGCGCCGGTCTACGTCTCATGGGGCCGCACCAACCGCTCGGCCCTTATCCGGATACCGCGGCACGCGCCGGGCCGGACCGAAAGCATCCGAGCCGAACTGCGCTGCCCGGACCCCAGTTGCAACCCCTACCTCGCTTTTGCCGTGATGCTCAAATGCGGACTCGACGGCATCAGGAACGAACTCGAACCACCGGCGCCGACCGACGACAACCTCTACCTCTACGACGAAGCCAAACGCCAGAAACACGGCATCGAAATGCTCCCCGCCTCGCTCAGCGAAGCCCTCGACGAACTCGAAAAAGACAAGCTCGTGCAGGAAGCCCTCGGCTCGCACATCTCCGAATGCTTCCTCGCCGCCAAACGGAAGGAATGCGAAGAAGCCCGGACCCAGGTCACGCCCTGGGAGCTCAACAAATACCTGCGCGTCTACTGATGCAATAGCCAGCGACCGCGCCGGACCGCCTGCCGGCCGGAGAATAAACACCAAGGCACAAAGAACACGAAGAGAAAAGAAACCGCAGATGGACACGGATAGACACAGATGAGAGCCGGGAGTCACGAGTCTTTGCGCCTCCTCGTCGGCCGAGCTGATACCGCACCCGCTGGGTGACAATGCTTCTCAGTTCCTAGTCTGTTACTTGGTGACCTTGGTGCCTTGGTGTTGAGAGTCCCATATCGGTTTCCGGGACAAGGTCGGAGATTGACTCGGCTCAGCCTGTCGATATAGTCTCCGGATGCGTCTGGCCATGATCGGCACCGGGTATGTCGGCCTGGCAACCGGGGCCTGCCTTGCGAAAATCGGCCACGAAGTCACCTGCGTTGACAATGACGCCGCCAAAATCGAGGTGCTGAATGACGGCGGAATGCCGATCTTCGAGCCCGGGCTGGCGGAGATTGTCAGCGAGACGACGAAAGCCGGCCGGCTCGCTTTCTCGACCGACGTCAAGGCCGCGGTCGGCAAGGCGGCCGTATCGTTCATCGCGGTCGGCACCCCGCCGACCGCAACCGGCGAGCCGGACCTGACCTACATCGAGAACGTCGCCCGCGACATCGCCGAAAGCATGAACAAGTACCACCTCGTGGTCGAGAAATCGACCGTCCCGGTCCAGACTTCGAAGTGGATTCGCACCACCCTTGAGCGGTACAACCGGACCGGCACGCCGTTCGACGTCGCGTCGAATCCCGAGTTCCTGCGCGAAGGATCGGCAGTCGATGATTTCCTCCACCCGGACCGGATTGTCGTCGGCGTCGAGTCGGACCGGGCTCGCGACATCATGGTCGAAATCTACCGGCCGATTGACGCCCCGCTGATTATCACCGACCTGGCGAGCGCCGAACTGATCAAGCACGCATCCAACGCTTTCCTGTCGATGAAGATATCGTTCGCCAACGCACTGGCCGTTATCTGCGAGGAATCGGGCGCGGACGTGCACCAGGTGGCCGAAGGCATGGGCATGGACAAGCGCATCGGCCCGGCGTTCCTCAATGCCGGCATCGGGTACGGCGGGTTCTGCTTCCCGAAGGACCTGAGCGCGTTCATCCGCATCGCCGCGGATCTCGGCTACGACTTCCGCCTGCTCAAGGAAGTGGAGCGGATCAACACCGAAACGAAGCAGCGGTTCGTACAGAAAATGAAAGGCGTGCTCTGGAACGTCCGCGACAAGACCATCGGCATCCTCGGCCTCGCGTTCAAACCGGACACCGACGACATGCGGTTCGCGCCGTCGATTGACATTGTGAGCGACCTCGTACGGCAGGGCGCTCGCGTCCGCGCCTACGACCCGAAAGCAATGGCGCGGGCGAAGGAACTGCTGCCGGGCATCGAATTCTGCGAACGGGCCGAAGACGTGGCCGAAGGCGCCGACCTGGTCGCCCTGCTCACCGAATGGCCCGAGTTCAAGAAGCTGGACCTCGCGCAGTTGAAATCCCGGATGCGGCTGCCGATATTCTGCGACGGCCGCAACATGTTCGAGCGGGACGCAATGGAGAAGCTCGGATTCACCTACCTCGGGGTCGGACGATGAGGGTGGTCGTTGCCGGCGGGGCCGGGTTCATCGGCTCCCACCTCTGTGAATTCCTGCTTGAGCAGGGATTCGAAGTTGTCTGCATCGACAATCTCATCACCGGCCGCAAGCGGAACGTCAGCCATCTTGCCGGCAGGAGATTCAGCTTCCAGCGGGCCGACATCACCAAGAGCATCGCGGTCCGCGGCACGGTCGATCTCATCTACAACCTCGCCTCTCCCGCTTCGCCCCGGGACTTCCTGACCCTGCCGCTGGAGATACTGGCTGCCGGTGCTGCGGGCACGCGCAACCTGCTCGAACTCGCCCGGCGGCGCGGCGCGGTCTTCGTCATGGCCTCGACCTCGGAAGTCTACGGCGACCCGGAGCAGCACCCCCAGAAGGAATCCTACTGGGGCAACGTCAACCCGGTCGGAATCCGGGCGGTCTATGACGAAGCGAAGCGGTACGCCGAAGCACTGGTGATGGCCTATCACCGGCGCTACAACCTGCCGACCCGGATTGCCCGCATCTTCAACACCTATGGCCCGCGCATGAAACTCAACGACGGCCGCGTCGTACCCAGCCTGATATCCCAGGCCCTCGACGGCGAGCCGATGACAATCTACGGCACCGGACGCCAGACCCGCAGCTTCTGCTACGTATCCGACATGGTGCAGGGGCTGTTCCGGCTCGCCGGCAACTGTGACCCGATGCCGGTCAACCTCGGCAACCCCACTGAGACCAGCGTGCTCGAATTCGCCCGGCTCATCAGGCGGCTTGCCGACTCGAACAGCCCGCTCACATTCGAGTCGCTCCCTGAAGACGACCCGAAGCGACGCAAACCCGACATCACCCGCGCCCGCAAACTGCTCGGCTGGCGACCGCGCGTCTCCCTGAGACAGGGCATGGTTCGGACAATCGACTGGTTCCGGGCCGAACGGAAATGAATCGGATGGCAACTGGCAAATGACAAGCCCGGAAATCGGAATCGGCATCGCCGGAATCGGACGCTGGGGCAGCAACTACCTGAGAACCCTGGCCGGTCTTCCCGACTGCCAAGTCATAGCGGTCGCGGACCCGAGCCAAACGGAAATGGCGAAGTGCAATTGGAACAAGAAAACCACGGATGAACACAGATGGACACAGAGTTCAGACCCGAAGTGCCAAAGTACGAATTCGGCATTCGACATTCGCAATTCGCAATTCGGAACCCGCCATTCGCCATTCGCCATTCGCCATTCGCCATTCAACACTACCAAGGTCTTCCCGGACGCAGCCGACATGCTGGCCATGCCCGGACTGGACGCTGTGGTTATCGCAACCCCGGACCCGACCCATTTCCAGTTCGCCCGGCAGGCCCTTGAAGCCGGGCTCGACGTGCTGGTCGAGAAACCGATGGTCGCCGAAACATGGCAGGCCGAGGAACTGGTCCGGCTCGCCCGCGACCGGGAACTCATCCTCGCGGTCGGCCACATAACCCTGTACAACCCGGGCCTTGACGAAATCCGCACCGCTGTCAGGGAACGTCCCCGTCCGCTGCTGGTCGAGACGGTCCGGACCTCGACCGGCCCGCGCAACCGTGACACCGACGTGCTCCGCGACCTCGCCCCGCACGACCTTGCCCTGGCAATCGAGCTGTTCGGCGAGCCGCGCTCGGCCCGGGCCCGCGGCGACGGGAAAGACGCCGCGGTCTTCGAACTCACTCACGACAACGACACGACTTTCTCCGGCTCGGTCGCGTGGCACTCCGACCCGCCGGTCCGCCGGCTGGCGATTGCCGATTCGGCCCGCTGCTGGGATGAGCAGCCCGGCCTCGCGGCGGAACCGGTCGCCCGACCCCTGACGCGACAGTGCAGCGACTTCATCTCCTGCTGCCGCAGCCGCACCACCCCGCTGAGCAGCGGCCGGCTCGGCGTGCTGGTGACGAAATGGCTCGGACTCCTGGCCGAATCGGCCCGGCAGGACGGCCGCCGGCTCGAATGGTCGTCAACTGCAGCGATTGAGGCCGCCGTTTGCTAGATGAAACTGAGCGTCCTGATTCCGGTGTACAACGAAGAGCAATCAGTCGCCGCACTGATCGACAAAGTCAAGCAGGTCCCGGTCGAAAAGGAAATCATCGTGGTTGATGACCACTCCAGCGACCGCACGCTTGAACTGGTCCGGTCGATTCCCGGCATCCGGGTCTTGACGCATCCGGTAAACCGGGGCAAAGGTGCCGGCATCCGGACCGGGCTCGCTCACGCTGACGGCGACGTCGCCGTCATCCAGGACGCGGACATGGAATACGATCCGGATGACTACCCCGCACTGCTCGCGCCGTTCAATGACCCGAAGGTCGATGCGGTCTACGGCTCCCGGTTCCGGGGCAAAGGCGACTTCCTGCTCCACAGCCGGCTCGCCAACTACTTCCTGACCTTCCTGACCAACGCCCTGTTCGGCGGGCGGATTACCGACATGGAAACCTGCTACAAAGCAATCAGGAGGCCGCTCTTCCAGAGCCTGGGCCTGACCGCGAACCGCTTCGAAGTCGAACCGGAAATCACGGCCAAGCTCCTCCGCCGCCGCGCCCGGATAGTCGAAGTCCCGATCAGCTACCACGCCCGCCGCGAAGGCAAGAAGATCGGGCCGAAGGACGGCATCATGGCCTGCTGGTTCCTGGCCAAATGGTACGCGATGTGAGAACCGAAATGGACGAGACAAACAACCTTGAATCAAGCACCGTCATCGAACTGACCGGCGTGTCGAAGACCTACGACGGCTGGCCGGCAATCACCGACGTCGACCTCCACGTCGCCAAGGGCGACTTCGTCTTCATCCTCGGCGCGACCGGCTCCGGCAAGACCACCCTGCTCCGCATGTTCTACCGCGACGAACTACCCGACTCCGGGGAAATCAAGGTAATGGGCTACAACCTGCTGAAGACCGGCGCCCGCGAACTCCCGGCCCTGCGCAAGCAGATCGGCATCGTCTTCCAGGACTTCAAGCTCCTCGCCGAACGGACCGCGTACGAAAACCTGGAGTTCGTGCTCCGGGCGGTCGGCACCAGCCAGGAACTGATTCCGGCCCGAATCCAGGAAACGATGACCCGGCTCGACATCCTTCACCGCAAGGATGCCTACCCCCGCCAGCTTTCCGGCGGCGAGCAGCAGAAAGTCTCAATCGCCCGCGCTATCGTCAAGGAACCCGAACTCCTGCTCGCCGACGAGCCGACCGGGAACGTCGACCCGAAAGGAACCGCGGACATCCTGAACATGCTCAAAGACATCAACTACCAGGGAACTACTGTCATCATGGCCACTCACAACGCCGAACTCGCCATGGGTTCGCGGCGGCGCTGCGTCACGCTCGACGCCGGGAGGGTTGTCCGCGATGAGGGTTAGCCACATCCTCCAGGAAAGCGGCCGCGGAATCATCCGCAACCGGGCCGCGTTCCTGCTCGCGACTTCGGTCCAGGCCGTCTGCCTGACGCTCCTGACCATCTTTTTCGTGATTACCCTGAACCTGAACGCGGTCGTTCGCGCCGCCGGACGCCGGATTGAAATCCACGCCTTCCTGACCGACGACGCGGACCCGCTTCCGCTGCAGAACCGGATCGGCATGCTCAGCGGGGTGGCGGACACCCGCTTCGTCTCCCGGGATTCGGCGCTCGCCGAACTCCGGCGCGACCTCGGCGACGACGCCACGCTCGTTGACGCGCTCGACGACAACCCGCTGCCCGCTTCAATCCGGATAACGCTCGAATCCGGGTACGGGGCCAGCAACCGGCTGGCCGAAATCGAGCGGAAAATCGGACTGCTGCCCGGGGTCAACGAAGTCTGGTCGGGACGCGAAAGCATCGCCCGGCTCGACCGGATGCTGCGCACCGCGATTGGACTCGGGATAGCAGTGCTCGTCATCGTCGCCCTGTCGATAACATTCATCGCATTCCAGACCGCGGAGACGTCGATTCTGACCCGGCGCCATGAAATCGAAATCATGGAACTGGTCGGCGCCACCCGTATGACGGTCCGGATGCCGTTCATGCTCGAAGGTACACTCCAGGGCCTGCTCGGCGGCCTTGCCGCATTCCTGCTCAACCTCCTGCTCGTCGTGGTGGCCCGGGCGGTCCTG
The DNA here is from genome assembly GCA_965370805.1 of uncultured bacterium. Taxonomy (GTDB): domain Bacteria; phylum Hydrothermota; class Tepidihabitantia; order Tepidihabitantales; family Tepidihabitantaceae; genus CBDUVZ01. The sequence continues at coordinate 17,607 of CBDUVZ010000037.1, forward strand.
CCCGCGCCGGTCTTCCCGGTGGGCGCGGTCCTCATCTTCACCCTGCTGATCGGCGGGTTCCTCGGCTTCCTTGGCTCCGCGATTGCGCTGAACCGCATCGACTAGTGTACGCCGTCATCTGCCTGGCGCTCATCGGTAGCAGCCTGGCGGTCGCCACCGGGCCGACAGTCACGGAACTCGACGGCCGGATCGAACAGCACCAGCAGGAACTCAACGAAACCCGCGGCCGGCTCGGCGAAATTCGGGAACGCATCAGCCGGCTCGAACAGAACGAAGCATTCAGCCTGGCAAAAGTCGAGGCCTACCGGGAGCAGATTGCCGTCACCCGCAAGTACCTCGTCCAGCTCACCACCCGGATTGACGACCGCACCAGGGAAATCGTCCAGACCAGCACCAGGATTGCGTCAACCGAAGCCAAAGTCGAAGCCCGCAAGCAGGACCTCAGACGCCGGCTGACCAACATCTACAAGTACGGCCGGCTCCTTCCGCTCGAAACCATCTTCGCCACCAGCACCGTTCCGGACATCGCCCGCCGGATGCACTACCTGCGCTACGTCGCCCGGGCCGATATCCGGATGGCCGGAGAACTGGAACAGCTCAACCAGCAGCTCACCGGTCAGCGCAATCGGCTGCTCGTTGCCCGGACCGAACTGGAACGGCTCCGGCAGGAACGAGAAAGAGAAGATAAGGAACTGCAGACCGCGCGCAGCAGCGAAGCGGCCCTGCTCGACAAGGTTCGCTCCGAAAGCCGGTCCAAACGCGAACTCGAAGCGGAACTGAATGAAGCGATGAACAATCTCCAGTCGCTGCTGGCGCAACTGGAAGAACAGCGGAAACAGGTTCTCGTCTCGGCCGACAGCCACTACTTCACACTCAACAAAGGCAAACTGCCCTGGCCGGTCCGGGGCAAAGTCATCGCCGCGTTCGGCTCAAAGGTCCATCCCCGGTACAAAACGACAACCAGCAACCGGGGCATCGACATCCAGGCTCAAGCCGGCACCCCGGCCCAGGCAATCGCCGCGGGCAAGGTAGCTTATGCCGACCAGTTCATGGGCTACGGCAAGCTCGTTATCCTCGACCACGGCGGCGGATTCTACACCCTCTACGCCAACCTCGACGAAATCAGCGCCATGGTCGGCTCTCAACTCAGCACCGGCACGGCAGTCGGCCGCACCCGTGAGTACCTTCACTTCGAACTACGAAGGGAAGGACAGCCGACCAACCCGCTCGACTGGCTGCAGGAATAGACCTTGTCCTTCGCCCCGGCAATCATCGGACAGGAAAAAGCCTTGGGCATCCTCGGTGCCATGCTCACGGCCGGCCGGCTTCCCTCCATGCTCTTCGCCGGCCCGGCCGGCACCGGCAAACGCACCGTCGCACTGCTCCTGGCCCAAACGGCCAACTGCAGCGCCGAAAACCCGCCCTGCGGCACATGCCAGTCCTGCCGGACCATCGGACGACTCCGCCATCCTGACATCAGAGTCATCTTCCCGATGCCGAGCCAGGAGGATGCCGACAAAACGGCACAGGCCCTGCTTGAGAAGTCCGGCGAGTACACCCTGGACAAAAACCAACCCTTACCTGACGCCCGGCGCTTCATCTTGATTGGAATCGCCCGCTGGCTGCGCCGGGAAATGGCAAAACCGCCGCTGCTCGCCCGACACCGCTTCTTCATATTCCTCCACGCCAACCGGATGAAAGCCGAAGCCGCCAACGCCCTGCTCAAAATCCTCGAAGAGCCACAGAAACAGACCACATTCATCCTTGCCACCGATGCCCCGAACGCACTGCTTGATACCATCCGCTCCAGATGCCACCTGGTCAGGTTCGCCCCGGTACGCGCGAAGACCCTCACGGACTGGCTTGTTGAAAGCAAGAAAGTCACCCCGGAAGACGCCGCAATCGCGGCCCAGGTTTCGGGCGGTTCGCCCGGAAAGGCGCTCCGGTTCCTGCAAGACCCGGACCAGTACCTCGCCCGACCGGCGGTGGAATTCTTCTCACTCGCCAAGGTCGACGAAAGGGACGTGCTGTCCGTTGTGACGGCGCTCCAGCGAACGCCCCTGGACACCGTGGTCGCCACCCTCCTTTTCCTGTACCGGCAGGCGCTGAGGACGAAACACGGACTGGCATCCAACTACTCGGAAGCGGAACCCGCAATCAGACGCAAAGCCGAACAGGCAAGCGGCAACTACCTCCGCCGGGTAGTCAAATACCTGGCCGGCCGTCTCGAAGACAGCCGGCTATCAATCGACCGCCGACTCTTCCTCTACACCCTGTTCTCGTCCCTGCGCAAGCCCGGCAACTAGCCAGCCACCAACAAACCCGGCCGCAACCGTTCCGCGGTCTGCTTGACTTGGCGGGACTGGAATCCGATTGCGCAAAGCTGGCGGTATCCATCCAATCGGCTGCGCCATCGTCGAAAGAACCGGGAGCGTTTCCGGGCGGGCGGCGCTGGCCGCGCCCTGGAGGATAACCAGGAAGACGCCCACGAGGGCGACTTGGCAGACGACTCGGCAAACGCCCCGGGAAGCGCCTCGGGAAATGCTCCGGACAGTGACTCTCCGGATGACCGGTGAAATAGCTTGAGGGATGACGGGTAAGATTGACCGGAGAACGAATCGGGAAACGACCGGGAAAGCGCTCTGGATGATGACCCTGAGAATGACCGGGAGAACGAACTGGTGAACGACGAAGAGAACGGCGGTCAGAACAGCCTCCCTCGCGGCCCCTGGGTATCGGTTTCAGACCCGCCACTCCATAGCTAAGTGCCGCAAATACAGCATATTCAAGGGCTTTGCGCCACAGTCTGAGAAAAGGAAGTTACAGAAACCCAAGGTATGCAGTATTGCATACAGGAGAAGACAGACATGGACCTCTAACCACCCTATCGTTCTGCTCTGCGTTCTCGCAGGTGCCATCGGATGGCTCACGAAGCGCAGCGAAGTCGAAGAATCTCTCAGGTCGTGCAGGCGTCGGAAAAAGAACCGGCTACAGCTTCCGGTCGGCAGCTTGACAACGGGTGAGGGATGGCTAGAATGCAGACGGCTCGGTCGACTCCCTGGTTTCGGGGAGACGTCTCGTCGTTCACGAGCCGCCTTCCCGAAAAGACAACTGGACTGCAGGGCGTCGGCTGGAGAAGAGGAAAGGCAACGACTACGCACCCGCAGTCGGTGGTATCCTCTCAGCCGATGAAGACGATTGGAACGAAGCGGACTGACCGAAAGGAAGGTGCCGTTCGATGGCAGAACAGACGAAGTCGGATGTGCAGAGATTCTCGAATGTCAAGACTTGACCCCAAGCAGCCCATTCTGGTCCTGAATGCGGCCAGGCATAGCCCAAAACCGAACCAAAAGGCTTGAAAGGAGAATAGGATGAAAAAGACTTTTCGTTTCCCGAAAGTTCTTGTCTGCGGTCGGACGACCGGGTTCTTACTGATTCTAGCTGCCATGTTCGGTGGTCCTTTGCTTGCGCAGCCGAATTGGATTCAAGCTTCAGGTTCGGCTCCGTGGCCAGGAAGGCATGAGCACACTTCGGTAGTCTTTAACAACAAGATGTGGGTGCTTGGGGGCTCACACAACGACGTCTGGTATTCTACAGACGGGGAGATTTGGACAAGGACAACGCGTTCGGCCGGATGGTCAACAAGGTCTGGCCACACCTCAGTGACATTCAACAACAAAATATGGGTGCTCGGGGGATATGATGGTGACTATAAGAGCGATGTTTGGTATTCTACGGATGGGGCTGATTGGACCAGGGCTACTCGGACGTCCGAATGGTGGGAGAGGTCTGGCCACACTTCGGTAGTCTTCGACAACAAGATGTGGGTGATTGGTGGCTGTGATGGTGAGGATGACTACAACGATGTCTGGTATTCTACTGACGGGGTGAACTGGACTTGCGCAACGGATTCGGCAGGATGGTCGCCAAGGTCCGGCCACACTTCAGTTGTCTTTGACGACAAGATGTGGGTGCTTGGGGGGTGTGGGTATTATAGTGGCGGATACTATAACGATGTTTGGTATTCAACCGACGGTGTACGCTGGATACGGGCAACAGGAGCAGCCGAATGGCGGATAAGGACTAGGCATACTTCGGTTGTTGTTGATGGCGAAATGTGGGTACTGGGAGGAAGAGGCCACTCGTCCTCCTCCTACTACGACGATGTCTGGCATTCTACAGACGGGGAGAACTGGACTTGTGCAACGGATTCGGCAGGATGGTCACCAAGGTCTGGTCACACTTCGGTAGCATATGGCGGCAGGATGTGGGTGCTTGGAGGATACGACCACTATAAATACTATAACGATGTCTGGTATTCAACCGACGGAGCAAGCTGGGCAAGAGCAATGACCCCAACCGGATGGTCGGAAAGGTATAGACACACTTCGGTTGTTTACGACAACAAGATGTGGGTGCTCGGTGGATATGATGGTGACAATAAGAGCGACGTCTGGTATTCTCCGGATGGAAAGAACTGGTCATGTGCGACAGACCGGGCTCGATGGCCAGGAAGGTATAGCCACACTTCGGTTGTTTTCGACAACAAGATGTGGGTGCTTGGGGGCTCATACTACAACGACGTCTGGTATTCTGCCGACGGTGAGAACTGGTCGAGGGCCACAGATTCAGCAGGTTGGTCGCCAAGGTCCGGCCACACTTCGGTTGTCTTCGACGGCAAGATGTGGGTGATTGGTGGCGACGATATCGACATCTGGCATTCCTCTGATGGCGTGAACTGGACGAGGGCCACCGACTCGGTACCTTGGTCGCCAAGGTCAGGCTACGCTCTTACCGTCTTCGACAACAAAATGTGGGTGACCGGCGGATACAAGTGTAGTACCAGTACCTATCTGAACGATGTCTGGTTTTCGACCGACGGTGTGAACTGGACTTGTGCAACTGCTTCTGCCGGATGGGCACCAAGGGACGGTCACGCTTCGGCTGTCTTCCAGAATAGAATATGCGTGCTCGGGGGAGCTGTCACATACCACACAAACTTGAACGATGTGTGGTACACTGCGGACGGGGTGAATTGGGCACAGTCGCTGCCTTCGCCCGGGTGGGTAGAACGCTATAACCACACGACGGTCGACTTCAATGACAGAATCTGGGTGCTCGGAGGATACGGCTACCAGCGGTGGAACGATGTCTGGTATTCGAACACCGTCATCGGCATCGAGGAGGAGGGACCACCCGGACCGGGCGCACGGCTGTCCGGGCGCGCGCATCCGAATCCGTTCAGGGCCAACACAGTGATTCGATATGCTCCCACCAGTACCGGCAGGTCGAGATTGAGCATCTGGAACGCGGCCGGGCAAGAAGTGCGGTCGCTACTTGGTACGGGGCGAAGAACCGGGCACTGCGTGGTTCGCTGGGACGGTAGGGACGACACAGGGAGTGTACTTCCGGCAGGCGCCTATTTCCTGCGGTTGGAAGCAGGGACTGGGACGATATCAGAGAAGCTAGTGAAGCTGGAGTAGGGAGTTGAGGAGGACATGATGCAAAGGGAATTCCGTTGTCGAGCGTCCACGGTCTGCGGCCGGATCTATATGCTGTCTTTTGCCCTGGCTATTGGACTGGCACTGGTCGGCTCCTCACTCGCGCAGCCGAATTGGATTCAATCTTCAGGTTCGGCTCCGTGGCCAGGAAGGTATGAGCACACTTCGGTCGTATATGACGGCAAGATGTGGGTGCTCGGTGGCAAATACGAGTACTCCTACTACGATGACGTCTGGTATTCTACCGACGGGGAGGTTTGGACAAGGACAACGCGTGCCGCGGAGTGGTCAGCAAGGGCCGGTCACACTTCGGTAGTCTTTGACAATAAGATATGGGTGCTCGGAGGATACGACGGCGACTGCAAGAGCGACGTCTGGTATTCCACGGATGGAGTCGACTGGACCAGGGCTACTCGGACGGCTGAATGGTGGGAAAGGTCTGGCCACACTTCGGTTGTGTTCGACAACAAGATGTGGGTGATTGGTGGTTATGATGGTGAGAATTACTATAACGATGTCTGGTATTCTACTGACGGGGTGAACTGGACTTGCGCAACAGACTCAGCCGACTGGGCACCAAGGCACGGTCATACCTCAGTGGTTTTTGACAACAAGATATGGGTGCTCGGGGGGTATGGTAGTGGCGAATACTACTATGGCTCTTCGTGGATTCGTGTGGGTGGATGGAAGTATCTGGCTGCATGTAACCT
>CBDUVZ010000038.1:0-23290 GCA_965370805.1 uncultured bacterium
CAGGACCCGGATGGGCGATAACTTCGAGAAGCAGGCCCGGATGCTCGACCTGGTGCGGTCAATCGTCCGCGGAGTGACTGACGAGGCCGGCGTTCCGGGAATCATCCGCTTCTTCTACCTGAGCTTCGCCCGGGCGGTCTACGGCCGGTGGCGCCGGTATCGACCCGGCCCGCTGGCGGGCGAGTTGACGATACTGCGCCTGCAGTGGGCGCAGCGCGGGCTCGACCCCCAACTGCTGCAGCGCGTGCAGGACGCCGTTACCGAAGCGCTTGAGCTGACACGGAGTCAGAAACCCCGGTGACGGCACGCTGCGCATTGACAAATCGGTGTCCGCGATTAGCGTAGAGTATCATGGCGGACGAGGCGAAGCGACGCAAGCAGGACGAACGCCGGCTCGCAGCTTCCCGCCGCCGGCAAGACCCTCCGCCGCCGCTCACCAGAACAGCCAGCGGATGACGGCATGAGGAGGACGGTGGGCTACCGTGTCGCAGGAATCATGACCGGCATCGCCGTTGGCCCGCGGACTTCTGCCCGGCAGAACGCTATCTCAACTGCTCAAGCGCCTGCCTCGCCTTCCTGTGTCCGGGCTCGAGCTTGAGCACTTCGCGCCAGCGCGTATGGGCCTTCTGTTTGTTGCCCGCATAGTATTCGACCAGCCCGAGATGGTACATCGCCGGGACAAATGCCGGGTCAATCGCCAGCGCCTTCTCGTAGTCCATCCGCGCCTGGCCCAGGTTCCGGTGTGCGGTCGCGATATTGCCGAGGCTGCTCCAACCCTGAACCGCATACGGGTCCAGTTCAACCACCCGGACGAAGCAGACTCGCGCCGAGTCCAGTTGCCCGCGCGCCGCAAACAGGTTGCCGAGCGTGCCGTACGGCTCCGGGTCATCGGGCGCAATCCGGACCGCGGCGCGCGCGGCCCGCATAGCCTTGTCGTACTGCTTCATCCCGGTCAACAGGGTTGCCTCAAGGACCAGGACATTGACCGACGAGTCATACGCCAGGGCCTGGTGCACCTGCTCCAGAGCCGGCTGATGCCTGCCGACCTGGTGCAGAGCCCGAGCGACAAGCAGGTGGTTCTGGTCGTGCCGGGTCGCAAACGGACCGGCCAGGTTGAGATTGCACGCCGCCAGCCCGAATACGAGGATTGTCAACCCCACGACCCGTTCGCGGCCTTTCAGCCTGACCAGCGCATCAACCCCGGCCACCGCGAGAATAGCAAACAGCGGCACCATCGCCATCCTGAACCTGGCGGTAACGAAGAAAACGACGAACGACAGCCCGTACGCCAGGAGAAAGACGTATACCGGCAGCAAGCTGCGCCATCTCCGGCGGAAGGCATACGCGCCCAGCAGCGCCAGCGGGAACACCAGGCCGAACGGGAACTTGAGAAACCAGGTCCGAAACATCAGCAGGTTCAGGAAAGAGAACTGCTTGAAGAAGTAAATGTCCCGGTTGTTCGATATCTCCAGCCCGCTGACCAGCAGGTAGGCCTTGCGCGCCATCAGGCCCAGGGCCTTGCCCGGGTGGATACGCCAGAACTCAAGCCCCTTGCCGAGCCAGTACCGGTCGATTTCAGTGCCTCGAAGCGAACGGCCCGCGGCCTGTTCGGCCAGCCGCTTGACGTCATTGTACCCACCCCACCAGCTCGCTCTTGTCCCGGGAACTATCGCGGTCACGCCGTCGGACTCGGCGTTGTTACCGATGTAGAAATTGGTCCCGCCCTGCCACGCAATCGGGACGAATTCGCCGCCGACCACGAGATTACGGATTGCTACCGGCGCGATGACGACAGCGACCGCGGCCAGTAACTGCGCCAGCGGTTTCCACGCCTTTCGCCGGTACTCAAAGAAAAACCAGACCGGCAGCACGGCGACAAAAACCAGGACGTTGGGCCGCGCGATTACCGCCAGACCGAATGCCAGTCCGGGCCACCACCACCCGCCGCCCCGCTCCCGGCTGCGCAACAGCAGCACAAACCCGAGCAGGACAAGGAAAACAAGCAGGCACGGTATCAGCAGCTCACCGTCAAAGTAAACAGCCACGGGGTAGGCCGCCATCACCAGCCCGGCGGCACGGGGAACCCATCGCTTCGCACCCGGCCGCCGGCCATTCCAACTGCACAGCCGCCGAGCCAGCAGGTACACAAATCCCGCGCTTGCACTGCCGACCACCGCCTGAGCCAGCCTGGTCGGGAACGGATCCGCCCCGAACAGCTTGTACAGCAGCCCGAGGAAGTACGGGTACAGCGGGGCCCGGAAGAAAGCATCGCGGATGAATTCGGTCCCGGATGCCACTGCCAGGGCCCAGCGATGATGGTACAGCGCGTCCATCTGCGGCGCGAAGAACAACGGGTCATTCCCCCTGGCCTGCAACAGGTAGATAACCCGCAGGACAAACGCCAACCCGGCAATAACGACGAACCAGCGCACAACCGGCTCTCGGACCTGCTTACACGGCTTCGTGTTCCTGCGAACCATGCTAGCAGTATCAGCAATTGGAACGTCAGGTCAAGCCGAACCCGGCACCGGGACCGCTTGATTCCGGACGGCCGGCAAATATACTCTGCGTGTGGATATCGCTTCGAACCTGCAGGCTCTTGAGCAGCGTATCGCGACGGCGTGCAGCCGGGCCGGCCGCAGCCGTTCCGAAGTAGCCCTGATTGCGGTCTCCAAGACCAGGCCCGCGGAACTGGTCGATGAAGTAATCCGCGCCGGCGTCACCGACGTTGGCGAGAACCGGGTTCAGGAAGCCGCGCTCAAGAAGCCACTCGTGACTGAACAGGCCGACTGGCACCTGATCGGCCATCTCCAGACCAACAAAGTCAGGAAGGCGCTCGACCTGTTCTCAACGATTCACAGCGTGGACTCAATCCGCCTGGCAGCGGAAATCCAGCGCCGTTGTCAACAGGCGGACCGGACCGCAAGAGTCCTGGCCGAAGTCAACACCTCGGCCGAGCCGACCAAGTTCGGCATCGACCCTGACCGCCTCTCCGGACTGGTGGAGGAAATCGTCGGGATGGACCGGCTCGAACTCGTCGGCCTGATGACAATCGGGCCCGGCTGGGCAACCGAAGACCCGGAGGCATCCCGGCCCTGTTTCCAAACCCTTGCCCGACTGGCCGGGGAAGCCCGGCGGCGTTTCGCCATCCCACTCCCCCACCTCTCGATGGGAATGAGCTCTGACTTCGAAGTCGGCATCGAAGAAGGCGCCACCATGATCCGCGTCGGCACCGCTATCTTCGGCCCGCGCCTGCCCGGATAGCCCCTGGGATGGAATCTCAACGTTTCGACCGGCTGGTTCGGGAAGCGGTCGAGCAGATCCCGGACTTCTTCCAGGAGAAACTGGCCAACCTCCAGATCGACGTCAGGCAGATTGCCCCACCCGATATCGCCCGGAAACTGGACCGTCGGCCAGCGGAACTGCTCGGCGTGTACCAGGGCATTCCCTACAAGCGCCGCGGACCCTGGTACGGCAACGTGATGCACGACCGGATACTCATTTTCCAGCATCCGATTGAAAGCCAGTGCCGCACCGACGAGGAAATCCGGTCCCTGGTCCGCAAAGTTGTCATCCACGAAATCGGGCACTACTTCGGCCTCTCTGACCCTGAGTTGTATCGCCTTCAGGCTGAAGCTGACCGCGGCTCAACGTCCTGAACAAAACGTCAGGGGCAGACCCGACGGGTCTGCCCCTGTTCTCTCTTACTTCCTGAGAAGCTACTCGAGCACGAGCTTACGGGTCGCGGCGCCGTCCCGGGTTTCCAGGCGCACGAGGTAGATACCGGCCGCAAGTGACCGGGCATCCAGCGTAACCGACCCTTCCAGGCCGTCACTGGCGCTGTACAGGTTCCGCGCCAGCCGACCGGTCGCATCGTACAGGTTCACACTCACCTGCTGCCTGCTCGGAACCTGCCACCTGACAGTGACCATGTCCGAAACCGGGTTCGGATAGCTGACAACGGACAGCGTCGGCTCGGTCACGGACGGACCACCCTCACCGATACCCACATTGCCGCACGCCGAGGCGGAAATGAGGTACTCGCCAATGTCACGGGGGGGCTGCCAGGCCCCGGGTGAACCGACGAAGCTGTGACCGTCCGACTCGTCGTCGGCGAAACTCGACGGATGGCTGGTCGAACTGACCGGGTCAACTGCAACGTAGAACCCGCCCGACGGGAAAATCAGCATCGAGTCGAGGTCATGGGAAATGACCGGGCCAGGCCCGCCGGCCGGGGCCTCAAGGATATCCGACTCGTAGAGCATTGTCGAACCGTCGTCGCCGTAGATCTTGAAGTAGAAGCTGGAATCAGGCCAGGGAAAGTCCGGATGGAGATAGAACTGAGTCCGAACCCTGGTCACGCCGACCGGGTAGGTAAGCTCGAAGTCGGCCGGGTCGAACTGCGTCGCCCGCTGCGGACCGCCCCAATAGATCCAGTAGCCGGCCGTGTAGTCGCCGTATTGGATCCATTCGGCAACGCTGAGGTCGAACCTGATCGTATCGTCCGCCGGCCACTGCTCGTCCGCGGCTTCGGTCCAGACCTGAACCTGGTACGCGCCGGTCGTGCTGGGAATCCGCCAGGCCGGTGAGAAATTCATCTGCTGGGTCTGACCCTGCCCGAGGTCAACGGTAGTATTCATCGTGTCGTCGTAGGTGTACGCATTCGGGCCGGTGATGTGCAGCCGCACCGGCGTGCCGGCCAACAGATCCTCCGTCCCCAGGTTCTTGATCATCGCCCGCACGTAGAAGTTGATGTCAGGAACGGTATCCATCGGCATGTTGGTGGCGAAATAGAGCGGCGCCGCGTTGTGCTCCTGCGGCGACCAGTCCAGTACCGCACGGATTAACCACTCGCCGACTCGCTGGTCCTCAGCGAACCCGTCGGTTGCGGTGTAAGTCCACATCCGGTGCGAAGGAGCATTCGAGAAAGCATCGAGCGACATGCCCGGGCACATCGGGTAGGAATCGACCTGAACGTAGAAGATGTAGTAGTTGCTGCCGAAGATCGGCTCGTCAATCGGGATGAAGTTCCATTGTCCCATGGTGATTGTGACGGTGTCTGAGGCCCATATCTCGGTTCCCGGTGCACCGTGCGTTCCGTCGTCGGCATACACTTTGACCAGCGCATTGGTGCCCCCGGGAGAGGGCCAGCCGTCGTAGAAGTGGACCAGGGCGCCGGCCAGCGTGACGTTGTCGCTCGGGCTGATGAACTTGACGCCCCAGCCGCTGCCGCCCTGGCTGTAGGCCCAAGCGTTGGCGGGCATGTTGTCGTCGTACTTGAAAGTGTCGACCGCGGGCCGGAATACGTTCGGCGCATCAGGGAAAATCCCGGGCTCAGGGTTCTGGATCGTGTAGTTGTGGACATGGTTGACGCCAATCCACTGCTCGGCCCCGGCCATCGCCAGGCCGAAGCCGAAAACGAGCATCAGGACTACAAGCTTGCGCATTGCTGCTCCTCCTTTAGAAAGCCTTACTACCTTCACTCTTCCTGCCGTGACCGCCCATCATACCAGCCGTGCACCGGACGGTACTGCCAGCGGCCAATGATAGCCCAACCCTCACCGCCGGTCAAGCAATGTCTGTCCCGAGAGTGGACAATGCAAAGGAAATGTCGAATGCCGAATTGCGAATGACGAATGCGAACTTCCGCCCTCATCTGTGTCGATCCGTGTTCATCTGTGGTTCTTGCGTTCCAATCGGCATTCGGCGTTCGACGCTTCTGCCTGTGTTCATCGGTGTTTATCAGTGGTTATCGCTCCAATCGAAAATCGGCATTCGGCATTTCCTTGACATTTGCCCGTTATCTCATGATGCTTGGATGGGAATGTCATTCCTTCTCGGCCTGCTCGCTGCCAAAGGGCTGGGAGCACTCGTCGGCACGCTGCTGCTCCTTACCCGCGTCGGCCCCGGCTTCGCTGACCCGGCCCTGGCAGTTGAGAACGACAGCATCTACCTGACGACGACCCTCAAGCACGCTTTCAGCCGGCACCTGGACGAGTTGCTTGAGTCCGGGTCCGTCGTGGCAATCGCGTACACCGCCACTGTTCACGTCCGGGACAGAACCGGGCAGGTTCACGCCTGCGAGCCATCAGTCTTCCTCCATTCAGCGATCTACGACCCGGTGAGCCAGAGCTTCACCGTCTACCGCTCCGAGTTGACCGGCCGGCCTGATTCACTTGTGAACGTGGAAACGCTCGACCGGACCAAGGAGCTACTGGCGTATCTGCACGCTCCGCTGCAGGCGACCGCCTCGCTTCCACCGGACCGGGAACTCTACTGCCGGATCGAAGCCGCGCTGAACACGATCCGGATCGAACCGATGGGTGACCAGGAACTCGACCTCAACGCCTTCTGGGACTACCGATACCCGAAAGCCGCAACCCGCTGGCTGAAGCTGGAAACCCCATGACACTCCGCCAGCGCTCGATACTCACTGTCGGTCTCGCCTCACTGGCATCGGCCGTGATATTCTCCGTGTCGCTCCTCTATCTCGTCCGGTCCACATTGAACGTCAGCGAGAACCCCAGCGTCAGAAAAGGGCTCGAGATTGCGATTGCGGCCGCCGACGACCCGGCCGAACGGGCTGAAGCACTCCAGGCGTTCCGTGCCTACCACCAGCTCAACGCGGTGCGGGGTCTGATTCACCAGCGCATTCCGATTGCCGGTCTGGCCTTCGGCGTGGTGGTCTTCCTCCTGTCGCTCGGTATCAGTTCGCTGGTGCTGATGCGCATCACCCGCCCCTTCAAGGAACTGACCACCGCAATCAACCGGGCCGGCACCGGCGACCTGACGGTTCGGGTGAGCGCGCCTCCACGCAGTGAAGTCGGCGCGGTAGCCGAAGCCTTCAACCGGATGACCGGACGTCTCCGCCGGCTCCAGAACGACCTGCGGCGGACCGAACGGCTGGCCGCCTGGCGGGACGTAGCCCGGATACTCGGCCACGAAGTCCGCAACCCGCTCACCCCGATCCGGCTGTCAATCGAGAGACTGCAACTGAAATCGCAGCAGCAGAGCCCGGACCTGCCCGAAGTTATCGAAAAGAGTACTGCGACGATTCTTGAGGAGATTGCCACGCTCGACCGTATCGTCCGCGAGTTCTCCGAGTTCGCCCGACTCCCGGCGCCCAGGCCGAAACCGACCGACATCGAACAACTGATTGCCGGCGTCGTCAACCAGTACGCGATTGCCGTCCCGGACATCCACTTCACCACCGGGTTGGAAGTGAAACAGTGGACACTCGACCCGAACCTAATACGCCAGGTGCTCACCAATGTCATCAAGAACAGCACCGAAGCCCTGCGCCAGGTCAAACGGCCGGGTGAGATCACCGTCACTACCACCAGGACGGACCATGGATGCCGGATAACCCTCACTGACAATGGACCGGGCATACCCGACGAAATCCGGGACAGAGTGATGGAACCCTACTTCACAACCAAGACCAAAGGAACCGGCCTCGGCCTTGCCGTCACCCGCAATATCGTCGCCGAACACCACGGTACAATACGCATTGACACCCCGGAACAGGGAATCAGAATAGCGATAGACCTCCCAGAAGGAGACGAAGGTGAAAGCCAGACTACTGGTCATTGACGACGAAGCGAACATCACCGCCACCCTGGCCGAAGTCCTCAGGGACGAAGGCTACGAACCACTGACCGCAGGCTCCGGGCGACCGGGATTGGAACTCATCGATACCGAATCCCCGGCGCTCATCCTGCTCGACGTGATGCTGCCGGACATGTCAGGCATCGAGGTACTGAAGCAGGTGAAATCGAAGCACCCGGAAATCGAAGTCGTGATGATCTCCGGCCACGCCTCCATCGACACGGCGGTCGAAGCAACCCGGCTCGGGGCCTACGACTTCCTCGAAAAGCCGCTGTCGCTCAAACGGGTCCTCGTGACCGTCGCGCGTGCGCTCGAACGCCGCAACCTGGCCATGGACAGAAGCACCCGCCGGACCGCTGAGGAAGAGCGATACCGCATCGTCGGCGATTCCCCGATGACCGGCAAAGTCCTCGAACAGATCAGGCAGGTCGCACCCACCAGTGCGCGTGTGCTCATCACCGGTGAGACCGGCACGGGAAAGGAACTGGTGGCCTACTGGCTCCACCACCTGTCCCCGCGACAGAGTTGTCCTTTCATCAAGATCAACTGCGCTGCGATTCCCCGGGAACTGCTGGAAAGCGAGCTGTTCGGCCATGAGAAAGGAGCGTTCACCGGTGCGCTCGCCCGGAAAGCGGGCAAGTTCGAACTGGCCGACACCGGCTCGGTCCTGCTCGACGAAATCGGCGACATGGACCCGCGCCTGCAGGCGAAGCTGCTGCGGGTACTCGAAACCGGGGAGTTCGAGCACGTCGGCTCAAGCAGGATGCTCAAAGCGGACATCCGCATAATCGCCGCCACCAACCAGAATCTCGCCGACAAGATGAAGGACGGCTCGTTCCGCGAAGACCTGTACCACCGGCTCAATGTGTTCAACATCCACATCCCCGCCCTGCGCGAACGACCGGAAGACATCCCGGTGCTTGCCTGCCACTTTCTTGACTCCTACTGTCGGGAAAACGGTATCCCGCCCGGGACCTTCACCCCGGATGCCCTCTCGCACCTCAGCCGGCAGCACTTCCCCGGCAACGTCAGGGAACTCAAGAACGTCGTGGAGCGGGCGGCAATCATCGCCACTGGAAGCGATATCGGCCGCTCGGCCCTGGTCGTCGCAACCTCCGGCGACGTCACGGCCACAAATGACGATATCTTCGCTCGCACCCGACCTCTGGCTCAGGCCCGCAATGAACTGGAAAGAGCCTTCCTTGAGGCGCAACTGTCCCGCTTCGGCTGGAATATCACGAAGGCCGCAGCCGAACTCGAAGTGGAAAGAAGCAACCTCTCACGCCGGCTCAAGCAGCTTGACGTCAGGAAACCGGATGCCTGATCGAAACAGCGTATCAGTGACGATACGTCGAGTGTCGCATCGGCCACGCTGCCATCGGTCCCAAGAGAACGGGCAGGGACATCCGCACTCCGGTACGGCACCGGCTACACCACCTAACCTCTGCAATCCCCGACACCTGCCCGGTCACGCCAGGTCCGGGTGTTCTTCCCACTCCTGCCTGGCACACCTCCTGCAGCCACAAAGGCATAACAGGAGGACTTATGAAGTACGTGACCACCTTCGCCCTGACCGCGCTCATCGCTGCCCTGGCCCTGACCCAGGTCAATTGCGACAGCATATTCGAACCGGATACCAAAGCGGTAGCCGACAACGCGCTGAGCATCCTGAAGTCGTTACGAGGCACTACCGGCAGTTGCTACGAACCGGCAGGCGGCAGTGATGGATTCGGCACTGATGGCATCGATTCGCTCTGGATTGACGAAACCGAAGCCGGCGTGCATACCACCGGCTGGCTGTTCTACGATGACAACGACACCCCGCTCGACCGGACCGACGACATCGCGTCATTCCGGGGCCAGAAGAACTACCTTGACTGGAATGTGCTGCACGATGTCTGGCTCAGTGTCCACGTCTGGGAGGAAGACCGCGCAACCGAGATGGCAGTCAAGAACACGTCGAACGGCGACTCCAGTTACTACGACCTCGCTGCCGTCAATCGGCCGGGCGGAATCCAGTCCGGACCTGCGTTCTGGACCAACGGTACCCAGTCTGTGGACATGGTCATGGGCATCCACCACAACGAAACCCCGGACGACTGGAGTGACAACTACTCGTTCCTTGAGTTCTATCTCTCCGACGATCATTCGACCGACAGCAGGTTCCTTGTCCATGCCGACTTCCGACCCGACAATTCCGGCTCCGGTGAAATCCGGGAGAACGACATGGCCGGTCTGCTCGTCGCCACTTTCGAATGGGATAACTTCGGTCGCGGGTCCTTGGTCGTCAACGGCGACATCTACCCGTTCCGATGGGACTAGAACCGAACCTGGTGCGGGGCGCCGGCTGAAAGCGCCCCGCACCTCGGACCACAGGAAAGGAGCAATATGCGCAGGCTGATTCTTCCGCTTCTTCTCGTATGCGGGTCAGTACTGGCCCAGACCGCTGAACCGTCCCCACCCGACTCCGGCAAACCGGCAATAGAACAGCCGAAGTTCCCAGTCCCGGCAACTCGGGATTCGACTGACCTGGTTCCCCTTTTCCGACCCCGGGTAATCATCCACCGCGAGATAATGATACCCAAGGACCCGTTCCTGGGCGGCACGCTCTCGCTCGTCCTGCCCGGTGCGGGCCAGGCGTACTGCGGCAAGTGGTTCAAAGGTGTGGCTTTCCTCGTCGGCTCCTACCTGAGCTATGGTTTGTCGAACGGCATCAGGGAAAACGAAGACCTGAAGCCAGAAGCCAGGGATGCCGCTGCGGGGGCCTTCCTGATACTTGGACTGGTTGTCCACGGGTGGTCGGTCATCGACGGCGTCAACTCCGCCAACAGCCACAACCGGAGACTCCTGGAATCACCCTGAACGGAAGGAAATAGGTGCGGCCAAGGGCCGCTCCTACCTCATGAGCATCGGGTTGAGGCTCACCGCCTTCTCAAGCGCCTCGACCGCCAGTTCCTTCTCACCAAGGTCGCGGTAGACAATCCCGATATTGTTCCATGCCCCGGCATGCTTGGGGTTGGCTTCCACCGCGTGCTGGTATGCCTCCAGCGCCTGCTGTAACTCCCCCCGCTTGTAAAAGGCCTGCCCCATGTTGTAGTAGGCGCCGGAGAACCTCGGTGCGCGTTCCACCGCCTCCCGGTAGGCCGCTATCGCCTCATCGTACTCATCGAGCTCCAGGTGCAGATTCCCGAGGTTGTAGTGTGCCTCAACGTAGTCCGGTCTCACCCGAATCGCCTCACGATAGGCACCCAAGGCCCGCTTCTTCTCTCCGCTGCTGCTCAACGCCAGGCCGAGATTGTTGTAGGCTTCGGCGTACCCGACTCGCTTGGCAATAGCCCGCTTGTAGCACGCAATCGCCTGCGGCCATCGCCGTAGCATCGCGTAAGCATTCCCCTGCACAACGTGTGCATCGGCCAGATTCGGATTCAGCTTGAGCGCCTTCTCGCAGGCCTCAATTGCCGCGCGGGCCCGCTGCCGACCCAGCAGGCATTCTCCCAGCACGGCATGAGCCTCGGCACACTCGGGCCACATTCCGAGAACCCATCCGGCCACCCGGACTCCATTCGCATATGACTTGGTCATTGCGTAACCCCGGGCCAGCCGCAGGTAGCCTTCGATGAAGAGACCGACAAACTTAACCTGCTCTGCCGTGCCGACCGGAGCTTTGCCCTTGCGGTCCATCGGGTCCCAGTACTCGAATCGGCCCAAGGAGACGCCGATTGCGGTGTAGAAATGCCCCTTGCGGACAAAATGACGGACCGCAAGACCCAACTTGCTCACGATTATCGAGTCCAGCACAGCCAACCCGAGGGAATCGCCGACGCCTCCGGGCCGCAGCCCGAGGTGGCCGTCGATGACTTGCGTGAGAAGAAACGGCCGTCCGACCCGACGCGGACACTCCTGCCAGAGCTGGTCCCTGATCGCCTTCAGAAGCCCCACCCGCTTGGCCGGAGCAAACCTGCCCATACCCACTTCCGCCGCCTGCTCGAGCTTCGCGGCCACCGGAGCACGACTTGCCAGACGGTCGAACAGATCCTGCAGACGCTTACCGTACTTCACAAGATCGGCACTCGTGCGCACGCCGGCCATCAGCAGGAACCCATAGCCGAGCGCGGTCGCTCGGCCGAACACCTTCTCGATTGTCCCGAGTCCCCGGATGAACCGTTCGGGGTTACTGGTCATGTAGTGCGGTTCAAGTTCGGTACACGATGCGGTCTCGGCGAAATGCTCGTGCTCCTGGTCCGACAGAACCCCGATGGCACGCCAGCGAAGAGCCTCCTTCATCCCGGCGTCCTCGATCACCCGCACTCCGGCTCGGTCGAGCGCAAGCAGCGCCTCGGCGTGCGCCCGGTTGACTTCAAGCTGCCGCTCCAACGAGCCCAGCTTCTCGAAATCCTCGGGCCAGTGCCCGGTCCACATCCCCCCGACCCGCTTCAGATCCGGCCGCCAGAAGCGGACAAATGACCGGTGGGTATCGGGCAAGTCGCCGGGAAAGAACTTCGCCTGCTTCTCGAAATCCACGTCCACCTGCCGCACCGCCAGACCCATCCGCATCTGCAGCGAACCCATCAGCGACCGCCGGGGAAGGAACTCGACATCTCGGGAAACGGCTGAAAACCGCGGCCGATGGGCCGCGTGCATCTGGGGAAACCCGCAACTGGCCGTGCCACAGTAACAGGGATATTATGACACCACCCCCACTGATGTCAAACGCCGCTGGCGAGAACAGCCGCAGGTCCGGCCGGACGTCCGCCTGAGAGTGGACGTTCGCGGCGACCGGGACGCGGCAGGATTCAATCGCTTCACCTGCTGTCGGTGCCGGCTTGACATGTCCGTGCCCTCGGGTATCTTGCGTCGTGGTTTTTCTCTGGTTGTTGCTGCTCGGGTCGGGTGCGGTCGCGCCCGGCGAGACCGAATTGGTCTGGCAGGCCCTGCGCGGCCGGTATCTCGGGCTCCAGTCCCTTTCCGGCAGCTTTCATGAAACTATCTGCTCGGAAGCGGAAGGAACCTGCACTTCGTTCGAAGGCTCCTTTGCGGTCAGACTTCCCGGCCACTACCGCATGGAAGTGACCTCGCCCCAGAGCCAGCTCATCGTCGGCAGCGACTCGGTGCTCTGGTTCCACTTTCCGGATGAGAACCGGGCCGTAAGCCAGCCGGGAACCAGCGATATCCCGATGCTCGCTTTCCTCGGGCCGGTGCTCGACACGACAACTACCGCGGTCCGTGACACCAACCACACCGGGACCGAAGTGTACCGAGTCATCACCCCGGAAGAAGAAATGTCTTCTCTCTTCGACCTTGAGTTGGAACTGGACCAGGCTGACACGCGCATCGCCGCGTTCTCGTTCAACGATGCCTGGGGCAACCACTATCATTTCCGACTCACCGGTCAGCAGTGGAACCCGAAACTGCCGGACACGATCTTCGAGTTCACCCCGCCCGAAGGCACTGAAGTCGAGTAGCCCGGTGCCGAGACTGGAAGACGACGACACCTGTTTCGCCTGCGGCAGGAAAAACCCGGACGGCCTGCAACTGGACATCCGCGAGACGCCGGACGGCGTTGAGTTGGACTTCACCCCGGACATCAAGTGGCAGGGCTGGATCGGCATCGTCCACGGCGGCATCGTATCCACCATCCTCGATGAACTGCTCGCCTGGGCTTGCACCGTCCGGGGCTACGACGCGGTCACCGGTGAACTGAAAATCAGGTTCCGCCAGCCGATGAAAATCGGGCAGGCGATTCACGGCATCGGCAGGATTACCGAAGAACACGGTCAGCTCCTCCTCGGCGAGAGCAGGCTCTTCGACGAGTCCGGCAGACTCATCGCCCGGGCAACAGGGAAAATGATGAGGACGTGACCGTGGGCAACCCGCCCGCGGTCGCCCTGCTTGCGCTCGGCTGCCCCAAGAACCTGGTCGATTCCGAACGGCTCCTCGCCGCAATGGCGCTCGCCGGATACCGGCCCTGCACCGACCCTGCCGCCGCGGACGTCACTGTTATCACCACCTGCGCTTTCCTCGAATCGGCAGTCCGGGAATCGGAAGCTGCAATCAGGGAAATCCTGACAATCAAACGCCACCGCGCGGCCCGCTGTCATTGCGAGGAGCGCAGCGACGCGGCAATCTTCCTCCGCCCGGCAATGAAAGTGGTAGTAGCCGGGTGCCTGGTGCAGCGTTTCGGTCCGCGAATCAGACGTCGCCTGCCCGGGGTCGACCTGTTTGTCGGAATCGACCAACTGACCGACATCCCGCGCCTGCTCAAACAGAATACCCGGTACAACGCCACGTTCCCACCCGCAGCACTGGCCACCAGCCGCTCCCCGCGCCTGCTCTGCACTCCCGGCCACTTTGCCTATCTCAAGATTGCGGACGGCTGTGACAACCGCTGCGCCTACTGCCTGATTCCCGCAATCCGGGGCCGGCTGCGTTCCCGGTCGGTCCCTGACCTCGTGAGCGAAGCCGAAGCCCTGGCGCGAATCGGCGTCCGGGAACTGATTGTCATCGCCCAGGATACCACTGCCTACGGCGCCGGCCGGTACAAGCGTCCGGCCCTGGCCCGGCTGCTGCGCAAGCTCGGCACGATTCGCGGCATCGACTGGCTGCGCCTGATGTACACCCATCCCGCCCACATCACGGAAGACGTCATCCGCGAGTTCGCATCCAACCCGAGTCTGTGCCGCTACATCGACCTGCCGATACAGCACGTGTCGGACCGGATTCTGCGGCGCATGGGACGGGGCTACGGCCGGACACGCGTCGAGCAACTCCTCGAAAGCCTGCGAGCCATACCGGACATGCACATCCGCACCACGGTGCTGGTCGGATTCCCGGGCGAAACCGAACAGGAGTTCGAAGAACTGCTGTGCTTCATCCGGCAGGCCCGCTTCAACCGACTCGGGGCCTACGCCTTCTCGGCTGAGCCCGGCACCCGGGCACATCGGATGCCCGACCAGATCCCGGCAGCAGTCAGGCAGTCAAGACTACGGGAGCTGATGCGCGTGCAGGCCGGGCTGTCGCGCCGCAACCTTCACAAGCTGGCGGGACAAGAACTCAGAGTGCTGATGGACACGCCCACGACCGGCCGCACCGAGTGGGACGCTCCGGAAATCGACGGCGTAGTGAAACTACGGAATGGAAAAACCCGGGTCGGTGATTTCGTTCAGGTGCAAGTAACCCGGACCGGCACCCACGACATCCACGCCCGGCTGGTCCCGACCGGACGCTGACTACCGACGCTTTGCCCCGCGCTTCCAGGTGGTCGCCCGCCGCTCCCGTTCGCGGGCTTCCTGCCTGGCCCGGGGTGTTTTCCGCTGCGCAACCGCCTCTTCGAAACCCCGGTACGCCTGCTCCAGTTCGCGGACGTACTGCTCGCGCTTGTCGTACAGCCGTCTGAGCCTCCTGGGCCTGCGCTTGCGCAGGGCGTAATGCGTCATAATCGGCAGGGCGACCGTGGTATCGAGATAGCACACGACCGAATCCGGCAGGGTCTTCGGATCAACCTTGCCCCAGGAAACCGCCTCCTGCGGCGTAGCTCCGGAAAGCCCACCGGTATCCGGCCGGGCGTCGGTCACCTGCAGGAAATAGTCGAAACCCGCTTGGTCCAGCTTGAGAATCTGCTGTATCTGGGGTTCGGTCTGGAGCATGAAATTCTTCGGGCTTCCGCCGCCCAGCAGCACCGCGGCTGTCTTCCGACCGCTCTGCGTCGCGCGCCAGACGATAGCCGCAGTCTCATTCACGTCAATCGAGGTATCCACAACCAGCTTGCTGCCCAGCATCACCGACTCCACCCAGTTGAGCGCGAGCGACGAATCGCCCGGCGCGCTCACGTAAATCGGGACTCCGGCCCGGTACGCCGCGGCCAGCACCGAAACCCCGGGGCGCTTGCCGGCCCGCTCTTCTTCATCGGCAATCCGGCCCAGCAGGTAGTGCAGCTCGGCCGTACCCATCCGCTTCTGGAATTCCGCTCGCCGGAATATCTCCTTCAGCCGGTCATCGGTCGGCAGCAGGTTGTCGGTCAGGCTGAGGAGTACGTCGTAGATTCTGACCACGTCCTGCCGGTGCAGTTCGGTATCATCCAGGCGATGCGACCCGACGTACAGCGGGTAACCGAACACGAAATGCAGGTCGTGATACAGATTCGCGCCGGTTGTCACAATCCAGTCCACGAACCCGGCTTCGATCAACGGGACAATCGCCGAGAGCCCGAGACCGGCCGGAGTCAGCGCCCCGGCGAAACTCAGCCCGACGACCACGTCCGGCCTGAGTATCTTCTCGGTCAGCAACCGGCACACCTCGCCCAGCCGCGCGCTGTTGTAGGCAAGGAAAGTCCGGTCAACCAGTTGCTCCACGGTCTCCTTGCCTGTTATCGGCCCGGGCAGGATTCGCCGGTGGCTGTCGAGCATCGACGCCGACTTCCGTCCCCGCCGGGTCCGGGTAACCGCTTTCTTGTCCGGTTTCTTCATAGCCCGAGACTATTACCCGAATATCCGCCGGAGTCAAGGCAATCCGGTGCCTGGCGATGACAACGTTGACAAGACCCCAGCCGGCACTACAATGCAACCGTGCCAAAAATGGGTGTCGGCGTACTCGTATCCGGTCGTGGAACCAACATGGAAGCTCTGGTCCGGACAATCAAGAAGGAAGCGATCAATGCTGACATCCGGCTCGTCGTGTCCAATGTCCCGGATGTGCCGGCGTTGAAGCGAGCCGAAGGCCTGGAAATCCCGACCACTGTCATCGACCACAAGGAATTCGATTCCCGGGAGTCGTTCGAGCAGGAGATGATCAAGCAACTGACAATGCATGACGTCCGACTGGTATGCCTGGCCGGGTTCATGCGCATCCTGTCGCCGCTGTTCGTCGACCACTACCGGAACAAGGTGATGAACGTTCACCCGTCGCTCCTTCCCGCTTTCGCCGGGCTCCTGGGCATGCAGGTTCACGAAGCCGTCATCGAATCCGGAACCAAGATAACCGGCTGCACGGTCCACTTCGTATCCGAAGACGTTGACGCCGGTCCGATAATCCTCCAGCGCGCCATCCCGGTCCGGGAAGACGAAACCCCCCAGTCGCTGGCGGTTCGCGTCCTGCTCGAAGAGCACCATGCCTATCCCGAAGCGGTCAAGCTGTACTGCGAGAACCGACTCGAAGTAGCCGGCCGTCGGGTCAAGGTTCTCGGCTGATGAGACGCCGCCGGTCATGAATCCGCCGGTCCGGGTGGCGGTCGTTGGTTGCGGGGCCCACGCCCAGGTCGCCCACATCCCCGCGCTCAAAAGGAACCGGCTGGTCGAACTGGCGGCCCTGTGCGATACC
The DNA here is from genome assembly GCA_965370805.1 of uncultured bacterium. Taxonomy (GTDB): domain Bacteria; phylum Hydrothermota; class Tepidihabitantia; order Tepidihabitantales; family Tepidihabitantaceae; genus CBDUVZ01. Next base: position 16,921 of record CBDUVZ010000038.1, read on the forward strand.
GACGTCCGCAAAGTAAACAAACTCTGTTCCCTGCACAAAGTACCGAAGCACTACGTTGATTTCGACGACCTCACGGCTGACGAAGACATCGATGCCGTCGTCATCGCCACCCCGAACCACCTCCACGCGCCGATGGCGGTTGCGGCAATGGAGTACGGCAAGGACGTGCTCTGCGAGATGCCGCTCGGTCTGAACGCCGAAGAAGCGCGGTTCATGATTGACTCGGCGAAGCAGAAAGGCCGCCGGCTCATGCCCTGCCTCAACACCCGGCTCCGGCCCGACGTCCAGACCATCAGGAAGTTCATCGGCGGCAACGAACTCGGTCAGCTCTACTACTGCAAGACCGGCTGGCTGCAGGGACGCGAATCCTGGGGTCTGGAAGGCTGGCGGGGCCAGCGCATCCGGGCGGGCGGCGGCGCTTTCCTCAGCCTCGGTGCGTCACTGCTCGATTTCTCGCTCTGGCTGCTCGCGCCGCATCGCCCGCAGTCGATTACCGGGTTCGCCCATCAGCGGGGTCCGGGTTCGGACGTCGAGGATACCGCGTTCGCAATGGTCAGGTTCGACTCCGACATCCACCTGACGATTGAAGTCGGCTGGAGCCTGCTGATGGAAGAGGACTTCACCTACTTCAACGCCTTCGGCACCAGCGGCGCCGCGCTGCTCAACCCGATCCGGATTCACAAGCAGATGCACGGTCACCTGGTGAACGTCACGCCCCAGATTCCCACCAAAGGAATCCAGCGCGCCTCGTACCGGTTCCTCATCGACCTGTGGGTGGACTCGCTGGTCAAGGACTCCCCCCCGAAGATCAAGGCCGCCGACGGTCTGATTATCAACCAACTGGCCGATGCCTTCTACAAATCGAACACCACCGGCTGCGAGGTACCGCTCCCATCAGAAGAACCGTAGTCTTTCTCTGCGCCAGCCTGGCACTGGGGCTGGCGTTCGCGCCCTTCCCGTTTCGATTCCTCGCTTTCTTCGCGCTGATTCCGCTGCTCCGGGTCATCGAACGCTCGACCCCGAAGCAGGCTTTCTTCTCGGGCTGGCTGTTCGGCGGGCTGGCGGCCGGGTTCCACTTCTGGTGGCTCTGGTTCCTCATCGTACCGATCGAGCCGGTTACGCGCGGCCTGCTCGTCGTCGGGGTCACGCTGCTCTTCGGCTACCTCGGCCTGTACACCGCGGTGTTCGCACTCGCCGTCCGCCGGCTCGGATTCTGGACCGCCCCGCTCATCTGGCCCCTGCTCGAATTCGTCCGCGCCCAGGGCCAGGTCGCCTTTCCCTGGGACCTGCTCGGCTACAGCATGACTCCCTATGTTCCGTTCATCCAGGTCGCGGCCCTGGGCGGCATCTACCTCGTTTCCGCCTGGCTGGTACTCGTCAACCTGCTGCTCTACCGGATACTGTTCCTGCCCCGCCGCCGGCTCAGCGCCGCGCTGCTCGCCGGGGCCGTACTCGTCCCGCTCGTCTTCGGCCTGATCCGGGTCCGGCCCGGCCTGCCCTGGTTCGACGTCGCAATCCTGCAGCCGAACGTCTCCCCGCTGGACAAAGGCGACTGGGATTCGCGCGAACGAATCCAGGCCGACCTGGTCCGCATGACCCGGACCGCGGCCCGCGCCGGACCGGACCTGTTCGTCTACCCCGAAACCGCCACGCTGGTCGACGTCACCCGCTCACCGACAATCGGCGCTGCGGTCCGCGGGCTGGCCGACGAGTTCGAAACCGATATCCTCACCGGCACCCCGCTCTACGACACCACCGACCGCACCTGGCACAACGGCACGGCGCTCATCCGGCCGGGCGAAAGCCCGGTCCGCCAGCGTCACTACAAACTGCGCCTGGTCCCGTTCTCGGAGAAGATACCCTACGCTGACCGGATTCCGTTCCTGCGCCGCATCATCGGGACCGCGGACATGGGAGACTGGGACATCGGCCGCGAGCACGTGGTCTTTGACTGGGCCGAAGGGACCTTCTCCTGCCTGATCTGCTACGAAGCCATCTTCCCGGACCTGACCCGCACGTTCGCCCGCCTGGGTTCAAACCTGCTGGTGGTTGTGACCAATGACGGCTGGTTCGGCAGGCTCCCCGGCATCCATCAGCACGCGGAGATAGCGGTGATGCGGACGGTGGAGACCGGCGTGCCGATGGTCCGCAGCGCCAACAACGGCATATCCTTCATCGTTGACCCCTACGGCCAGGTACTCGGAAAGACGCGGCTCTTCGAGGAAACAATCCTGACCGGAACCGTCCCGCATCCGGTCGGGCCCACGCCCTATCGCCGGTTCGGCGACTGGTTCATTCTCCTCAGTCTGGTCGGAACGCTCGCGGCAGTCGTCGTGCGAATCGTCAACCGCCGGACTGACCGGAGAAAGCGACCACCAAGGCAGGAAATGACCAAGTCCCAATGACCAAAGCGGAGCGGAGTAAACACCAAGGCACAAAGAACACGAAGAGGAACAAACCACAGATGGACACGGATAGACACGGTTGAGAACGGAAGTCCGAATTGAGCCATCCAATGGCACCCGCTCCTACGTCGCAGAACGTCATTCGACACCCGGCATTCGGAATTGTGACAACCGCCAAGGTCTTGCCTTCTGCACTCTGACTTCTCCTTCCGTGTTCATCCGTGGTTCATTCCGGCCCGCTTCCGCACTCTGCACTCTGACTTCAGTCCCCTAGTCCAGCTTCACCGCAATCACCACCGGCCGGGCGACAGTCCGGACCTCCCCGTCGCTTCCCACTCCCTTCAGGTTCACGAGGTAGATGCCGGCCGGCAGTGCCCGCGCCAGGTCGTCGGTGCCGTCCCAGACCAGTTCGTGGCATCCACCCGCGCCCTCCCGGAGCAGTTCGCGCACGGCGCGGCCCTTCAGGTCGAACACGGTAACCGTCAGCCGGTAGTCGGAAGGCGAATTGACCCGGACCGACGCCGCCTGGCCCAGGGCGGGCGAGAACGGGTTCGGCCCGATTGAATCGATCCGCATCGCCTCCGCGGGCGGATACGCGCCGGTCGTATCGACGATATCGGAATTGAACCGGGGCATCAACTGGTACCCGGTGCTGTACGGCGCTTCGTAATCGTACTGGCCGACGATGCCGGTGAACCGCACCCTTCGACCCGGGGTCCGAAGATACGGCGTGATGTCGATTCCGGCGTTGTCGTTGACCCGGACGGCAATCGGGGCCGAGCCGTTCTTGATAACGAGATTGTAGCCGGAACCCGACCGGTCCGCGCCCTGAATCACGTCGCCGACCACGGTGACCAGGTCGCTCTCCATCCCCTCGGTCAGGCTCGAATTGTACGGCACCCGCCGGGGCACGACCGGAACCGGGCTCGAATCACTCACCCACATCGAGCCGTCGGCAATCTCGGTCAGCCCGTTGTACTCGGTGACCGTGCCGACAACCTCCCACTCTACTCCAAGGCTGTCGACGAACACTTCCTCGGCCGGCGAGCAATTGCACCCGTAGACGTTCACGCCCTGGGTCTCGTCCTCGATGTACAGGCTGTTATTCGAGCCGCTGGTAAAGACCGATGCCGGGCCGGTCAGCCGCCCGCGAACCCGGACCACCGAATCGAAATAGACCGGGGTGACGCCGTCCGGCCCCGGTCGCTGCACTTCGGCAATAGTCAGCAGCGGCAGGGTCTCCGAAGCTCCGGCGAAATCGGTTCGGAACCGGGGCGTAATCTGGTATCCGTCGTCCAGGTTCACCGTGTCGTAGGCATACTGGCTCTTGATCCCGACCAGCGTAAACGGCGCGGCCGAAAGCGCCATGCCCGGAATGTCGGTCTCCCGGTCAATCCTCATCGTCGTGATTCCGGACTGGTCCTCGACGTCGTAGTTCGCGTTCCCTTCGAGCACGTACGCGTCGGTCGTGATATCCTCCAACTGCACCAACTCACCCTCATAGGCTTCCTCGTTGATGTCGGCGCAGGTCAGCACCCGCGGCTCCGGCACGGTCCCCTGCCCGGCAACCGTCACGGTCGCGCCCGACACCTCGGTCTTGCCCCGGTAGCAATCCACTTCGCCGGAAACCACGACGCTGTCGCCCAGCGCCACCGAATCGTAGTCAAAGCTGAACACGTTCACCCCGCCGGTGTGGTCCTGGACGTAGATGTCAAGGTACTCGGTATTGAACACACCCGACGGCACGGTCGCCACCCCGGTAATCGTCACCGACTGCCCCAGCCGGTCCGGAATCCGGTCCCCGTCAAGGTCCTCAATCGCTTCGCCAATCGGCGTGTACTCGACCGTCTGGCCCAGGTCCGCCGCGGTCCGCGGCATCACCTGGTACGCGCCGAAGTACGGCGGGTCGTAGATGTGCTGGCTCACAAGACCGGTCAGTGAGATGTACCCGTCCGGTATCTCCATGCCCATGAGTTCGCCGGCATCCTTGTCGATGTACAGCTTCGAGGAATGGCCCGATGGATCGGTGATGTCGTATTGACCCTCATCGAAACGCTGGCCCGAACTGTGAGCAATCTCAACGCTGTCGAAACGGACCAGCCACCCTTCGTTCTCGACGTACCCGGCCGTGGTGTCGATGTCGTCAACCCACTCAACCTCGAACTGCAGCGGGACCGGCACACCGGCCGAGCCGTGGTTCGTAGTCTGGAAGTCAATCAACTGGGTCCGGCCGCAGTACTGGTCCACGGTTCCGGTAACGGTAACGCTGTCCCCGATCGACAGGCCGGATGAGACATTCGCCTGGTTGAGCATCACACCGCCGGTTGCATCCTGCATGAACGCCGGCCCGTAGTACCCGAAATGACCTACCTCGGTCACCACGCCGCAGACCGTCACTGTCGAGTCCTTCAGCAGCGGTTCGCCCTGGCTGTTATTCTGCCGCACTTCGCTTATCGGCCGCGCCTGGGCCGCGGCGGCCGCCGCCAGCACCAGGACCACGATGAGAAACCTGTTCATTTCGACAACTCCTTCTGAACCAGGACCGCGGCCTCATCCAGCGCCGCCTGGGCCCCGGCCTGCCCGCGCATAATCTTCTCCAGCGCCTCACCCAGCACCTTGCGCCCGTTGAACCACTCCTCGGACTTCGGCTCGAACGACATGTACTCAAGCTGAGCCAGCCCGTCCGCCAGCCCCGGGATATCGGCAATCGTCGCCACGTACTCCGGCACCTGCAGCGAACTCCGCCGGCACGGCACGTATGAAGTCCGCTGCGCCCACTCCGCCTGACGCTCCGGGCTCGTAAACCACTTGATGAACCGCCAGCACGCCTCGGTCTGCTCCTTCGCCCCGCCCCGGAACACACCGACATTCGTGCCGAACGAAATCACGTCCTGCCGTTCGTCCCACGAAGGCACCGCCGCGATGCCGACCGGAAACGTCATCTTATCCTTCATATACACCCACGACACCGACGTGCCCCAGATGCAGGCAATCTTCCCGGTCAGGAAATCATTCTGCGTATCATACCCCATGCCGAACACCGCGGACGAATCCACGTGCATCAGGTCATACTGGAACTGCGCGGCCTTGACCCCGGGCGGGGAATTGAACAACGCCTTCCCCCAGGCCGTATCCACGAAATCACCCCCGAGTTGGCGCAGCATGCACCCGAACATCCACTGGTTCACGCCCATCACAGTGCCCATGACGCCCTGCTCCGGCACGGTCAACTGCTTCACCATGCTCCGGAACTCCGGCCACGTCCCCGGGAACTCGTCATAGCCCGCGTCCTTCAGCATCTCGATATTGTAGAAAAAGACCGGCACCGACTTGTTGAACGGCAGGGTGACAATCTTCCCGTCCCACGAATTATCCGCGATGAACGACGGGTAGAAATCCGCCAACTCCTCCGCGCTCAACCCGTCCGGCCCCGCAATCAGCGAATCCAGCACCACCAGCTTATCCAGCCGGTGGAACTGCGTAGTCCACGACTCATACATCTGCGCCATGTTCGGCGGCGCGCTGACCTGGATTGCGCCCATCAGCTTCTGGGAAAGACTCGCATACCCGCCCATCGAAACCGGGACGATATCGATATCCGGGTTCTCCTGCTCGAACTCCTCCACCATCGTCTTCAGTGCATCGCCCAGCGGCCCGCCCATCGCGTGCCAGAAACTCACCTGCACGGTCGAAGGCGAACCCGGCCCGGGTGCCGGACTACCGCCGCAACTCAGAACAGCAAGCGCCGCCCCGGCGCACAAAACCCGCGAAAAAATCTCACGCATCCGCCATTCTAGCCACAGCCCCAAAGGAGTCAACACACCCGGCGGCTATCTCATCCCTCATTCTGCACTCTGACTTCTATCCTCATCTGTGTCCATCCGTGTTCATCCGTGGTCAATTCCGGTCCGCGCATCCAGACACGGTCGCACCAGCCGCTCGAACCGCATCACTCGCAGCCGCGC
>CBDUVZ010000039.1:0-23006 GCA_965370805.1 uncultured bacterium
GCGACAACATAACCGTGATTGACGGCGCGACCAACCAGGTGCTCGCCACGGTGACGGCAGGAGACAGGCCCCGTGCCCTCTGCTACAACCCGCCTGATAACAAAGTCTACTGCGCGAACGCGTGGAGCGACAACATAACCGTGATTGACGGCGCGACCAACCAGGTGCTCGCCACGGTGACCGCAAGAACCGGGCCCTGCGCCCTCTGCTACAACCCGACCAACAACAAGGTCTACTGCGCGAACTATGGCAGCGACAACGTGACTGTGATTGACGGCACGACCAACCAGCTCGTCGCCACCGTGACGGCAGGTGACGGGCCCTGGCCCCTCTGCTACAACCCGCAGAGCAACAAGGTATACTGCGCGAACTCGAACAGCGACAACGTGACCGTGATTGACGGCACGACCAACCAAGTCATCGCCACGGTAGCGGCAGGAGACTACCCCTGTGCCCTCTGCTACAACCCGACCGACAACAAGATATACTGCGCGAACTGGGACAGCGACAACGTGACCGTGATTTGTGGCGCGACCAACGTGGTAGTCACGACCATCGCGGTCGGAGACACTCCGCGGGCTCTTGCCCACAACCCGGCTCAGAACCGGATGTACGTTGCCAACTACTACTCAAGCAGCATCTCGGTACTGCGGGATTCGGTTGTCGGGGTCGCGGAAACGCCGAATGCAAACGTCCGAAGGCCGGGATTCCCGACGGTGATGCGGGCTTCCAACCTGGCGCGGATGGAGGGGCCCATACTCGATGTACAAGGCCGGGACGTGACCGACCGGCGGCACCGCCTTGGCCCCGGGGTGTACTTCGTCCAGCCCACTAGTGGAAACGCAGCGACAGCACGTCGCATCGTGGTTGTCCGCTGAAGAAACCCGGCAGTTGCCGTGCGGCTAATTAGGCTAATTAGGGACAACCACCTATTCCGCCCCGCCTCTGACCGCCCTCCGATTCCAGATTGCAGACCATCAGGGAATGCCGAATTGCGAATGGTGAATGAGACGAGGAAGATTGCCGCAGTCGCTTCGCTCCGCTCGCAATGACAGCTCCTCTCTTGGCGGTCTTGGCGGCCTTGGCGGTTATCTTCTCTGCCTTGTTGTTTCCTTCCGCATTCCGTCGTTTGACATCCTGAGTCGTCTCCTCTATCCTCGGCAGTGACTTATTTCCGTGGCGCGTGGTCGGACGTCCGCCGAATCGTTGCGACGCATACCGACCTGCTCGTCATCGCGGTCGTCACGTGCGTGGCCCTGACCGTTACGCGACAGCACTGGTTCCCGATTCCCGGGCTGGACCCGTCCTGGCAACAGGTTGTCGTCAAGCTGCAGCGGGGCCTGGTCCTTCTTGTCCTGCCGCTGCTTGCGGCCGCGGCGCTCAGGATTCCGCTGCGCGCGCTGGGCCTGTCCTGGGGCAAGCCGAACAAGTGGCTGCGCGACATCGGCCTGCTCTTCGTCATCATGCTTCCGGTCGTACTGATTGCCGCGCACCAGCCCGCGTTCCGACGGGTGTATCCCTATTTCCGCATCGCCCGTCTCGGACTCGGGTATTTCATGCTCGGGCTCGGGGTCAGGCTGGTGTACATGTTCTGCTGGGAGTTCCTGTTCCGGGGCTGGCTGCTGTTCGGGTTCGAGCGCCGGGTCGGGCCGGCCGCGGCGATTGCCGTCTCGACCATTCCGTTCGTCCTGATGCACTTCGGCAAGCCGATGCTTGAAGTCTACGGTTCGATTATCGCGGGTGTGGTGCTTGGAATCGTGGCCCTGCGGGCGCGCAGTTTCATCCCGGCGGCAATCCTGCACTTTGCGGTCGCTGCCGCGCTCGACGTCGCGGCCGTGCTCCGGGTCTGATTCCCCGACTTCTCCTCACCGGTTGACAGGAGTCACTGTTCCCCTATCCTGAAACTGATGGGTGGACGTAGAATCGCTTCAATCTGCTGTCTGGTCGCGTTCGCTGCGACCGCGGCCCCGGCCCTGCCGTTCACGCCTGACCGCGTCGGGCTGCGCGTATCCAACGGCACGCCGTCAATGGTCCCGACTTCCTCTTCGTCGTTCGTGGACCGGGACGTCGTCTCCGCGGGCGAGGTCGCCATCCACACGGCCGGCGGCACAATCGGCGGCGGACTCGTAGTAATTGCGGGCCTGTTCATGTTCCGGCCGTGCCGGGTCGCCTGGGACGACCTCTGGAGTTCCACGTATCGCGGCGTGAAGTACTACTGCCCAAGGGAAGAGAAGGCGTTCGAATACGCGACAATGATCATATTCCCGTCCCTGGCCATACCGGCGGCTACGTCCGGCGGAATTGCCTTTGCGGGCCGGGACTGGACCGGGTACGCCAACTCGATTGTCGGCTCGTATGCCACCGCGCTCGCCGGCGGAGCTATCGGTTACGGCATCGCCCGCATCTTCCACCAGCCGGGTAGGGGCATCGCCGTGGGCTGGACCCTCGGCTCGCTCGCCGGGGGCGTTGTCGGCTACAACTGGGATCGACTCCGCTGACCGGGAGAACGGATGAACCCCATCCTGCTATTTGCTGTCGCAATCCAACTCGTGGCTCAGCCCTTCCCCGCTTTCAGCCCTGACCGGATCGGCACCAGGTACAACACCGGGCCGCCGAGCCTGGTGCCTTCGACTCCGGGTTCAGCCGTACTCCGGGACCGACCGACCGCCGGAGATATCCTGGTTCAGACCGGCGGCGGCCTGGCCGGCGGTGCTCTCGTTATCGGGATACACTACGCGGTTCCCTACCTTGTGAAGACCAACATAGGCGAAATGGCATCACGTGTGATGAACGTCATTGGCTGGAGCACCACTCTGGGTTATCCGCCGGCAGTCGCGGGCGGTATCTGCCTTGTCGGCGGGGGCGCGGGAAACTACGCTGACGCGGCAATCGGTGCCTGCCTTGGCGCGCTTGCCGGCGGCCTGGCCGGCTGGGGAATCGGCGCTGCTGTCGGCAAACCCGAGCGCGGCGGCACAATCGGGTACACCGTCGGCACAATCCCGGGCGCACTCCTCGGTTACAACTGGAATCGTCTCCGGTAGGTCTGCTGCCCCGCGCTCAGGCGGCTGTCACTCCGACTTGAACCGAGCCGTCAGGTCCGGTCCGGTAACTTCTCCTTGAGATAGACAACGATATCGTCGGTCGGGGTGCCGGGACCGAACAGCCGGCCGCAACCCAGCTTGTAGAGTTCTTCCATGTCTTCCTTCGGGATGATGCCGCCGCCGAAAACCAGGATATCACCCGCGCCCTTCTCTTTGAGCAGCTTCATCGTCTCCGGAATCAGCACCATGTGGGCCCCGGAGAGAATCGACAGCCCGACCGCATCGGCGTCTTCCTGGACTGCGGTCTCGGCAATCATCTCCGGTGTCTGCTGCAGCCCGGTGTAGATTACTTCGAACCCGGCATCGCGCAGGGCCCGGGACACGACTTTGGCTCCCCGGTCGTGCCCATCCAGCCCGGGCTTGGCGATAATGACTCTCAGTTTCCTTGCCATTGATTCCTCCTAGAACATCGGCGGCTCGGCGTAATCCCCGAACACGTCTTTCATTGCCTGAGCGACTTCGCCGATTGTCGCGTATGCCTGCACCGCCTCGAGAATCGGATACATAACATTGTCCTTGCCCCGGCACGCGGCCCGCAGGTCCTCAAGCGTTTTCGCCACCCGCGCGTTGTCACGTCCGGCACGCAACTCCGTCAGGCGCTGCGTCTGCTCCCGCTCCCCTTCGGGGTCGATTCGGAGCAGCGGAATCTCGATTTTCTCGCCGTCGAGCACGTACTTGTTCACCCCGACCACGGTCCGCTCTTTCTTGTCCACTGCCTGCTGGAACCGGTACGCCGCATCGGCAATCTCGCGCTGCGGGAACCCGTGCTCGATTGCTTTCACCATCCCGCCGAGCGCGTCGATCTTCTTGAAGTAATCATATGCCTGCTTCTCCATCTCGTTCGTCAGCGCCTCGATGAAATAGGAGCCGCCCAGCGGGTCAACCACATTCGCGGCCCCGGTCTCCTCGGCAATGAGTTGCTGGGTCCGCAGCGCAATCAGCACCGCTTTCTCGGTCGGCAGGGCCCATGTTTCGTCCATCGAATTGGTGTGCAGGCTCTGGGTCCCGCCCAGCACTGCGGCCAGACCCTGGAACGCGGTCCGGACGATATTGTTCTCCGGTTGCTGGGCCGTGAGGCTGCAGCCCGCAGTCTGGGTGTGGAACCGCAGCAGCCACGACCTCGGGTCCTTCGCCTTGAAGGTCTCCTTCATCTCCCGGGCCCAGATACGCCGGGCCGCCCGGAACTTGGCAATCTCCTCGAAGAAGTCAAGGTGCGAATTGAAGAAATAGGACAGCCGGGGAGCGAACGTATCCACGTCAAGGCCCACCGCGATCCCGGCCTCGACGTACGTCAGCCCGTCCTTGAGCGTGAACGCCAGTTCCTGGGCCGCGGTCGAACCCGCCTCCCGGATGTGATACCCGGAGATGGAAATCGTATTCCACTTCGGCACGTGCTTCGCCGAATAGGCCATGATATCGGTAATCACGCGCATCGACGGCTCGGGCGGGAAGAGCCACGACTTCTGGGCGATGTACTCCTTCAGGATGTCGTTCTGAATCGTGCCGCGCAGCACTTCGCTCGCGACTCCCTGCTTCTCCGCGGCCGCAATGTAGAACGCCCAGACAATCGCGGCCGGCCCGTTGATTGTCATCGAAGTCGAGACCTTGTCGAGTGGGATTCCGTCAAACAGGGTCTCCATATCGGCCAGCGACGAAATCGCCACCCCGCACTTGCCGACTTCGCCCCGCGACATCGGGTCGTCCGAATCGCGGCCGTACAGGGTCGGGTAGTCGAACGCAACCGACAACCCGGTCTCGCCGTGCCCGAGCAGGAACTTGTACCGCTGGTTGGTATCCTTTGCGGTCCCGAACCCGGCGAACTGACGCATGGTCCAGTTCCGGCCCCGGTACATGTTCTTGTGCACTCCGCGGGTGTAAGGGTACTCGCCCGGGAACCCGAGGTCCTGCTCGTAGTCAAGGTCCGCGACGTCGGCCGGGGTGTAGAGCAGGTCAACCGGTATGCCGGAAAGCGTTTCCCTGCCCGGCGCGTCGCCGAGCTTCACGCGCTGCTCCCATTCCCGGCGTTTCCCGGCAATGTCACCTGAGTCTGCCATTCACGTCTCCTCTCGTTCGCGGTCGGCATTGGCCCGGACCAGTTCCAGGACCTCGCCGGCCGCCCGGTACGGTGTCGATCTCCCGCCGGCCACCGCCGCCACCAGCCGGTCGAGCGCTGCCGCGACCTCGGGCTGGGTCCAGACCTCCCGCCTCAATCCCTCCTCGACCAGTTCCTTGATTTCGCCGCGCACCGCAGACCGGCGCCAGACAGCAAGCTGGTCCGTCTCCTCGAGATAGGCGCGGTGCCGGTCCATCTGGTCCAGCAGTTCAACCACACCTTCACCCGTCGTGCCGACCGTCTTCACCACCGGTGGTTCCCAACCGTCATCCCGGGAACGCAGACTGAGCATCGCCCCGATTTCCATTACCAGCCGGTCCGCGCCCTCGCGGTCGCTCTTGTTCACACAGAACAGCTCACCGATTTCCATCAACCCGGCTTTCATAATCTGGATTGAATCCCCGGACTCGGGCACCAGCACCACGACAGTCGAATACGCGGTTGCCGCGATGTCCAGTTCCACCTGGCCCACCCCGACCGTCTCGATGATGAGGAAGTCGTGGCCGAACGCATCCAGCACGTCACACACCTGCCTGGTACGCATCGCCAGACCGCCCTGCCCGCCCCGGCTTGCCATCGAGCGGATAAATACACCGGGGTCGGTGAAGAGCGACGGCATCCGCACCCGGTCGCCCAGAACCGCGCCCCCGGAGAAAGGTGAAGTCGGGTCAACCGCGACAATGCCGACGGTCCGGTCCCGGTTCCGGCATTCCCGGGCCAGCTTCTCAACCAGTGTGCTCTTGCCCGCGCCGGGCGGGCCGGTAATCCCCACGCGCCAGGCCCGGCCCATCGACTGGTAGAGTTCGTTCAGGATATCGGTTGCGCCTGGTAAGTCGTTCTCGACAATCGAAACTACCCGGGCGCACACGCGGCGGTCCCCGGACCGGAACCCGTCAAGCAGTTCGCTAGTAGTCGATTCCGACACGGCTCACCAATCCCTGTTGCATCGGGTGTTTTACTTCACGGACTTCGCTCACCAGTGCGGCTCGTTCAATCACTTCGGGTCGCGCATCCCGGCCGGTAAATACCAGCTCTATCTCATCCGGGCACTCGTCAATCAGGGCCAGCGCATCCGCCAGGCTCACCAGCCCGTAATCAATCGCCACGTTCATCTCGTCGAGAACCACCATCCGGTACTCCCCTGAGCCGATTGCCCGCCGTGCCTCTGCCAGCCCGCGCTTCGCCTCGGCCAGGTCCTCCTCCGACGGATTCCCCCGCTCGACGAAAGTCGGCAGCCCGGTCTGGATGACTTCCAGGTTGTCAATGCGTTTGGCGGCTCGCACCTCACCGTAGTCCGGGTCCCCTTTCATGAACTGGATAACGACAACGCGCCAGCCGTGGCCGGTGGCGCGCAAGGCCTGGCCGAAAGCAGCGGTCGTCTTGCCTTTGCCGTCACCGGTATAGACCTGAAGCATCGGCAGATTCTAGATGCAGGGTATCGGGTGTCAAGGCGACGACGACGCCCACTCGCCGCCGGTGCATCATGCCGGCGCTAGTTGATGTCCGGGTTGAACTCCGGCCCGAGCTTGGCCTTGAACAGCAGCCCCGTCAGCCAGTTCCAGCCCCGGAACTGGAGTATTTCGCGCGCGATGATCGCATTGTCCATCAACGAGCCGATCGATCCGGTCATTCCGCCCTGCGATTCTATCAGCACGCGCAGGACCATGTTGGCAATCGTCCAGCCCGCGGCAATACCGGCCACACAACTGAAGAAGCCGTCCAGGGACTGAAAGGACCACTGCGTGAGGTTGAACAGGAGCCGTCCGAGAAAGAACGCGCCGATTCCCAACACCACGAAGATAATCAGCATTATCAGATGCTTGTGCCAGTGAAGCATCTGCGCAAGCGGACCGGAAAACTGAACCGCAGCCACTGCGGCCAGAATCAGCCCTGCCATCTCGAAGATGGGCAGTCCCATTCCTCCCGCCCTCATTCCACGAATAGTCTGGACAATCGCCACAACCACCACGATTGCCAGGGTCATCCAGTCAAACCAATGCATCGTGCCTCCTTGTGTTACTCTGAACCGGTTTGCGCCCCACTGGCCGGAGATCCTGAACTTGTGCCGTGACATTCGCAGAATCGTCGGCCCGACTTCACAGTCTCCCGACTCGATATACTCGCTACAAAACCCCGCCCTGTCAACTACGACCGGTCTGCGGACTCCAATCGACCACTGCTCACCACTTGACAACGGAACCAACCTCCTCCATATTCTCCGCACCAGTCATGGCGAAACGCAAGTCACGAGCCGGCCCCCCGCCGGATCCGCACCGAACCGAAACCGACATGCCGGCCCGCTGGTGCATAGCCGCGATGGGTCTTGCCGGGGTCATCCTGGTGCTCCTGAGCACCACCCGGTACGGACCGGGAATCTCACCCGATTCGGTGAACTACATCGCCGCAGCCAGAAGCCTGTTGGCGGGCGCGGGATTCAAGACCTTTGAGAACACCCCGTTCGTATCCTGGCCGCCATTGTTCCCGGCGCTCATGGCCCTGCTCGGGCTGGTCGGGATCAAGGTGATTGCCGCGGCAAGGTTCATCAACGCACTCACCTTCGGCCTCATCGTCTTCGCCGCCGGCCATCTCCTTCTCAGAAGCACGACGTCGCGCAAGCTCGCCCTGGTCGGAACCGGCTCGATCCTGCTCTCCTACCCGCTCGTGTTCGCCTCGGTCTTTGCCTGGACCGAATCCCTGTTTGCGCTGTTCGTGGTACTGTTCCTCATCTTCCTCTCAAAATTCATGGCCGGGAGGAACCCCCGGGACTTCGTCCTGCTGTGCGTGGCGGCCGCGCTTGCCTGTCTCCAGCGCTACATGGGAGCCGCCGTGGTCGTCACCGGTGCCGGGCTACTGCTCTTCGCCATGCGGGACGAATCCTGGCTGCGCAGGCTGAGACACGCGGTGGTCTTCGGGTTCGCCTCGGCGGCCCCGGTCGGCATCTGGGTTATCAGGAACTACCGACTGACCCACACCCTGACCGGCGAACGCGTCGCCTCGCCTTTCCCGCTGAGGCACAACCTCAACCTCGCCGTCAATGTCGTGAGAACGTGGTTCGTGTCCCGGAGCGCAGTCGAATGGATGGCCGGGGCCGGTACGTTCCTGTTCGCGGTAGCCCTGGTGGTCCTGCTTGTGTTCGTACTGCGCCGCTTCCGGAAGCGGACCGGCACTGCCGGAATCCAGGTCAGAAACGCAGCCGCGTTCATGGTCGCCTACTTCCTGTTCCTCATTGTCTCGTCCACTACAGCACTGTTCGACCCGATATCAGACCGGCTGCTCGCGCCGATCTTCGTGCCCGTATTCTTCCTTGCGCTCCTCGGAATCGAACACCTGGCCGTCATCATCGGATCCAGACCGAACAGGAAGAAACTGGTCGGCTGGGCAGTAGTCGGATTGTGCCTGCTCTGGTTGGTCTACCCGTTCGGCCGGATAGCGCGGGAATTCGGCAACTGGACCAGCAACGGGGCCGGTGGATACAACACAACCACCTGGCACGACTCACAACTTCTCGAATGGCTGCGGAACAACCCACTGGAGGGTAACATCTACAGCAACGGCCCGGATGTCATGTTCGCCCTTGCGGAAGTTCCCGGCAAGATGAGCCCGCGGCGCAACAAGGATATCCGGGATTTCCTGCGCGATATGCCCCGGGGCACAAGTCACCTGGTCTGGTTCGGCCGCATCGGCAGGTCCTACCTGTATCAACCTGACGAACTGGCCCGCTGGTTTGAAATCGACCGAACAGCCGCCCTGCCGGACGGTGCGGTATTCCTCGTGAAACCCCGATTCCGGCCGCCCGACGCCAACTAGCCGGAAAACAGACACCAACCAACCGCTGCCTTGGCCGTCGGCTACATCAACGCCAGTGCCTGTTCCAACGCACCCGCAGCATCCTGGTTGAGTCGGCGGCATTCACGCAGCAGCCTTGCCGCTTCCTTCGCTGCGCCCTCATCAACCGGCCCCCCGCCCATGGGAAACGGGAACTTCCCTTTGAGCCATTCCAGGTCCTCGAACGATTCTCTGAACAAGTCTCCGGCCTGCTTGAGCTTCTCTCCGGCCTCGGGCCGGCGCTTCGCCAGCCTCAAACAGAAACCGGAAGCCAGCATCTGCATCTCCCACCAGCAGACAACATTGTAGGCGTTACCGGATGGACCGGCCTCACCCGCTTCGAGCACCTCGGCCCACTTGCCGAATGCCCCGGCCCCGTGGAAATAACTCGGGTCGAAGCAGACATGCCTGTCCCCGAGAAGTTGCACCGCTCTGGCAATCGCCTGTCGGTCAGCCCGAACCTGCTCCGATTCCACCCGGTCGCCGAAGAAGACCGCGGCCAGGCAGCCCGGCGCGTTCAGCTTGTCGTACCGGACCGGCTCTTCCGGCGAATCGCCCGGGCCCAGCCCTTCCTTCCATTCCTGCCCGTCCCGGTGGCGGGCGCTGCGGTACGACCGCACCAGGTAGCTATCATCCCGATACCCGTACGCGATGGCGAACTCGGGTACATCGGTCGCACCCCACACCACACAGCACCTGCCCGCATCAATCTCCTCCCGGACCTTCTCGAACAACTCGGTGCACAGTTCCTCGTCATCAGTATGCTCGTCGTGCTCCGCCATGACGACTTCGGTATCCAGCCCCAGGGTCCGAATGCCCTCCTGCAGCATCATCCAGTCGAATGCGGTCGGACCGCTCGGACAGAGCCCCGGGTGTATGTTGACGATAAATGCATACCCGCTCATCCCCGCCACGTCTGTGAAATCGCACTTCACACTCCGGCTCTTCAGCACACCCGCCACCGCACCAACGAGACTCACCCAGGACCAGGGCGGCACCAGTCTGGTGTCAATGGCCTTTTTCCCCTTCCAGTTCCGGCTCATCTCAACCTCCTTTGTTGCCCGGGCTATCTTGGAACGAACCACGGATGCGGGTCAACCGACTTGCCTCCTTTGCGAATCTGGACGTGCAGGGTATCGCCGGAGAACGCAACGGCCTCACCCTTCTTGACTTCATCGCCGACCGAAACCCTGATTTCACTCAGTCTTGAATAGATGGAATGCAGCCGGTCACCGTGGTCGACAATCACCGTCCGACCGTATCCCATGAACCGGTCCGCAAAACTCACGCGGCCGTCGTACACCGCCTTGACCGGTCCGCCTTTCGCGGTCTTGATGTCCAGGCCCAGCTTCTTCGTCTTGGTGCCGTAGGTCGGGTCCACAACAACTCCGAAGGTCCCGACCACCGGGCCGACTGCCGGCCAGGCGAGCTTGCCCTGACGCTTGTCCAGCACCGGAACGGACCTGGGCTTGACGGGCTTCGGTCTGCCCGGCCGGGACGGAACCTTCTGGCCGCTGTAGCGCGGACGGGCGCTGTAGAGACAACCGCACCCGCCAGCGGTGAACGCCGGCACAGCGACCAGCAGGCAGCCGAACGCAGCACGCAACAACGACGCGATTCTCATCAGGAACCCGAGCCCGGGCCGCGGTGCGGCGACCGGCAGGCTCGGAAACGAATGAACGTGCCGCCGCTGCCGGCGGCAGTAATCTCGGCACCCACGATTTACAGTGGAGGCGGCGGGAATCGAACCCGCGTCCGGAGAGTTCGGACCCTGGGATCTACATAGTTAGTCAGTCTATGATTCTCGCTCGCCCCTTTGCCGACTGACAGGCAGGGGCAAGCCAACCTCAGCAATAATCCGGTCGGCACCCTGAGGCACAATACCGACCTTGATCACCCTAATAGCCCCTGAATTCGCGCCGGGTGAACTCGCGGTTCAAGGAGCTGCCCGTAATTAGGCAGCCAGTGCGTAGCTGTTGTTGGCAGCTGTTGTTTCCTCTGCAGGATTTACGAGGACACAGAGGAACCTCGCTATGCACCCAGGTCCCTCAAGCACTCCGTCGAAGCCCTTCGCCCCCGAAGGCGTCCATCAAGACCTGACTGACCAGTCACTCCAGATTGTGGCTTATTGTAGACCGGAAACGGACACCTGTCAACGAAAGTCGGCCCGGCCCCGTCCGCGCAAGTATGCCAGCAGCTTGTCCCGGCTCTGCGGCAGCCGGGGATAGTGGATGTCTTTCCACGGCGACCCGACCCAGAAATACCTTTCCCTCGGCTCATTCACCGCGTTGAAGAACCCGAAGCCCGCACCCCGGACATTGCCCACGTCACCGGGCTCAATCCGCGGCCCGTACCCGGCCCAGACCAGAACCGCCCCGTCACCCTCAAGCACATCCCCGACGTAGCCCGGAAACACCCACCCGGGCGGCACCACAATGAACGTGTCGCCGATAATCGTGTCGAGATTGTAGGAGTAGTCATCCCAGAACCCAAAAGTATCCAGGAAATCGTAGTCACAGTACAGGTCCAGCCAGTACCACTGAGCCCCGGGCGAAGGCTCCCAGGTGAGTACCAGTGTCGATTCCATGTCCATGACGTAGTTCGTATCCGGACTCGTCAGGCAGAAGTTGCCGGGCATCACCACCCGGGAAAACGCTTCGCCCCAGTAGTGGGTTACGTTCAGTTCGTACGGTTCGTGGACCGGGAAAGGCGCGCTGTGGCCGTAGCGGTACTGGGTGAAATGGTAGTAGTACGGGTTGAGCGTGCCGCCGTTCAACTCCACCACCGGGACCATCCGCAGCCCGTCATTGTCCCACACTTCGACGTCGGTATCGTAGTCCACCGAGCCGTCGTAGTACTCCACCCGGTACAACCAGCCGTTGATCATCGGCTCGCTGTACCCGGGGTCGAGCCGCTCGCGGGTGGTGTCGCAACCGGAAACCAGCAGGAGCAGCGCGACGCCGCAGGACAGACGCATAGCCGGCTAGTCCAGCCGAATCGGCATCAAGAGATAGGTTTCCTGGACGTCGGGCTTCGGCTCGACCGGCCGGACCACTCCGGCGGAAAGCGAATTCTGCAACTCGATAACGACCTTGTCCGTATCCAGGTGCCGGAGAACCTCCAGCAGGAAAGCGCTGTTGAACCCGATCCGTATTCCATCGCCCTTGTACTCGCAGGGAACTTCCTCCTCACTGCTGCCCAGTTCCGGCGTCTCGGCCTGGAGTTTCACCCTGCCTTTGGCGAAATCCAGAGCCACCAGCTTGCCGACCGGATGGGCCAGCACCGCGGCCCGGCGCAGGGCAGGCACAAACGCCTCGCATTCCAGGACCGCCCGCGCAGTCGCCTTCTTGGGGATTACCCGCTCGTAGTCCGGATAGGGACCCTCAATCGGACGGCTGATGATGGTCGTGTCGCCCGCAACCAGCCCGATCCGACCCGGGTCCGAATGCACCGCGACCTTGTCGGCTCCCTTGGGCACGAAACCGAGCACCTTCGGTGCCACAATCATCTTGAAGCTGGCCGGGTACTTGCCTTTACGTTTCAGGAAGGCCAACCGGTGACCGTCAGTCGCCACCATCCTCATCTCGGTCTTGGTTATCTCCCAGTTCACGCCGCACATCGCCGGCCGGCTGTCGTCGTGCGAAGCCGCAAACGAAACATCCTCGAACAGCTCAAGAACCACGGCAACCGGGAACTCAAGCGGAGCCCCCTCGGGCAACTCGGGCAGCTCGGGGAACTCGGCCGGGTCCAGTCCGGTGAACCTGACTTTGCTGTTGCCGGACTCGATACGGATGCTGTTTTCCTTGCTGGAGAAAACGACATCCGAACTACCCATCTCCCTGGTAATCTCCGTCAGCTTGCGTCCGGGCAGCACAACCTTGCCGTCCTCGGACTTGCCGGCCAGACTGAATTCCCGGCGCACGAAAGTATCAAGGTCAGTACCGGCAATGAAGAGCTTTCCGCCGGCGACTTCGACCAGCACATTCTGCAGCACCGGGTAGGTTGTCTTGCTCGGCAGCGTATTGGCCACAGCCGCCAGCATCTCCGCGAGAATCTCTCGGTCTATCTCAAAACGCATAGTTCCTCCATTCAGCGAATCACGACTCGACTCCAATACTACTATCCGAATCCATCCCCGTGTCAAGCGAGGCTGTCGTCCGGCTTGACTGATGAACCACCCGGACTAGCATGGCGCAATGGCTTTCCGGCCGGGAACGATACTGCGGGCGCACGACTTCCGCGCGCTGCTTCTCTCCGGCACCCTGTCCCAGCTTGGCGACCGGCTCACCCACATGCTCCTGATAACCCTCATCGCCGCGGCGAACCCCGGCAGCCTGATGGGCTACTCCGAGGGCGCGCTCACTTTCGCCCTGCCGACCCTCCTGCTTGCGCCCGTCGCCGGAGTGCTGGTCGACCGCTGGGACAAGCGCAAAGTCCTCGGAATCACCCACTTCATCCAGTCGGCGTTGTTTCTCGTCACCCCGCTGCTGATTGGACTGACTCACAGCTTCACCCCGTTCTGGATCGCGCTTTTTGTCTTCTTCGGACTTGACATCTTCAACAACACCGCCAGCCCGGCGCTCCTGCCGGCGCTCGTCCCCGGCAACCGACTGCTGCTCGCCAACTCGGTCAGCCTCACTTTTGCCCGCATTGCGACCGTCCTGGGCATGCTCATCGGCGGGTTCCTGATCCGGTGGGTCGGCTGGAACCTCGGCCTGGTCATCAACTCGGCAACCCACCTGGGTGCCGGACTCATCGCCCTGAGCATCGCCACCCGTCTGCGTCCCGCCCCCTGTCCGCAGCAACCGGGTCTTGCCGCAACAATCGGCACTGCATTCGTCCGTTTCTTCCGGGAACTGAGCGCGGTGCTCAAGCTGGTCATCGGCAACCGGCTCGTCGGATTCGTCATGGCTTCAATCGTCGTTTCCACATTCGTCTCCGCGGTTTCCTACACCCTGCTGATTTTCCTCGTCCAGCAGGTACTCGGGTTCGGCGCTGCCGGCGTCGGCGTGCTCGCCGCGGTTCTCGCCGTCGGCATGATCGGCGGCGCCTTCAGCATGGGACTGGTCCGCCGGGAAATCGACCGACCCCTGGTTGTCATTCTCGCAATCCTGTCCTACGGCCTGATGTTCATCGCCGCGTGGTGGCACATCTCCCTGGTCTTCCTCATTGTAGTAGCCCTGGTCGCGGGCGTCTCCTTCTCGTGGCTTGGAATCGTCCAGAACACCATGCTCCAGGAGGAAATCGCGGAGGGAATCCGGGGAAGGATATTCTCGGCCAAGGAATTCATCACCAACGCCGTTTTCATTCTGACCACGCTGCTGGTCGGGGCATTCGGTGACCTGACCTCCTGGCGTATCGCCATGCCGGTTGTCGGCGTGGTCCTCGTGTTGCTGGCCGGGGCCGGGTTGTTCATCAGGCCGCAGCGGTAGGACGCATCAGGTCAGACGCGGAGGATGACATTATCAATCAGCCGGGTCCGGCCGAACCGGACGGCAACTGCCACCAGCACCCTGCCGTCGATTCTCCCGACCGGCAGCAGATCTCCGGTATCGACAATCTCGACGTACTCTATCCGGGCGGATGACTCGCTTCGGATCAGGCTTCTCACCCGGCGCTTCACCCGGCCCGGGTCCCGTTCCCCGTCGCGGACCGTCCGTCGAGCCAACCGGAGCGACCGGTACAGGACCGGGGCCTGGCTGCGCTGCGCCGCGTTCAGGTAGCGGTTCCGCGAACTCATCGCCAGCCCGTCCGACTCGCGCACTGTCGGTGCAATCAGAATCCGGACGCCGGAGTTCAGGTCCTTGGCCATCCGCCGGATGACGAACGCCTGCTGTGCATCCTTCTGTCCGAAGACCGCCAGGTGAGGCCGGACAGCATTGAACAGCTTGGCGACCACCGTTGTCACGCCCCGGAAATGACCGGGACGGAATGCGCCGCACAACCTGCCGGTCAACTGTTCGACTTCGACGGAAGTAGCATGCCCGGCCGGGTACATCTCTTCCCGGCCCGGATGGAACACGACGTCCACCCCTTCGGCCCGGAGCAACCGGCAGTCCCGCCGGAAGTCCCGGGGATAGCGGGCGAGGTCTTCCTTCGGGCCGAACTGCGCCGGATTGACGAACACTGAAACGACAACCCGGGCGCTCCGCTTCCGGGCGGCCCGGACCAGCGACAGGTGTCCTTCGTGGAGACAGCCCATGGTCGGAACGAACCCGAGCGTTCCCTCGCGCCGGAGTTGGCCGGCCAGGCGCTGCATCGCGGCGACCGTCCTAACGGTCCGCATCGATATGGAAGCTGTGCTCTTTGTCCGGGAAATCGCCTGACCTGACTTCGGCGCAGAAATCGGCAACCGCCTTGCTGATCGTTGCCCCGACTTCGGCATAGCGCTTGACGAACTTGAACCGGGGCGCGTCCGTCATCCCGAGCATGTCGTGCAGCACCAGAACCTGGCCGTCGCAATCAGGCCCGGCACCGATGCCGATCGTCGGAATCCGCAGTTCCTTCGTCACCCGGGCCGCTGCTTCGGCCGGCACTTTCTCCAGCACGACCGCGAAACAGCCCGCCTGTTCCAGAGCCAGGGCGTCGGCCAGCAGTTTCTCCCGGTCTCCGGCAGTCCGGGCCTGCAGCCGGTATCCGCCCAGCTTGTGGACCGACTGCGGGGTCAGACCGAGATGCCCCATCACCGGGATTCCCAGCGCTACCAGATGCCGGATGACTTCCTCAATCGGCCCGGCTCCTTCCAGTTTCACCGCCGCGGCCCCGGCCTTCAGGAAACGGCCGGCGTTTTCCACCGCCCGGCTCAACGAGACCTGGTAAGACATGAACGGCATGTCGGCTACCACCAGCGCCCGTTTCACACCCGCAACCACGGCCCGGGTATGATGCACCATTTCGTCCATGCCGATTGCCAGCGTCGTCTCCATTCCGTATATCACGTTGGCTGCGGAATCGCCGACCAGGATCAGGTCCACACCGGCGTCGTCGAGGATTCGGGCGGTCGGGTAGTCGTACGCGGTCAGGGAAGTAATGCGTTCCCCGCGCCGCTTCATGCTTGCCAGCCGCAGCGTCGTCATCCGGCGACCGGCATTCGGGCTTTCCGGCATCTAGCGCCCCTTGCCCCGCGGGGAGTAGAACCGCCGGCCCGTGGTCGTCGTCTGGATTGCGCGGAACAGGTCATCAAGATCCTCCTTGTTCCGCACGAAATCGAGCCGCTCGGTATTCACAATCAGGATCGGCACTGCATCGTAATGAAGGAAAAAGCCGTTGTAGGCATTCGCCAGGTCGTCGAGGTACTCCCGTTCAATCGAAGACTCGAACGGCCGTCCCCGGTGTTTGATGCGGCCAAGCAGGACTTCGGTCCGGGCCTGCAGATAAACAATCAGGTCCGGCTTCACCACGTCCCGGGCGAGCAGCTTGTACACCCGGTCATACAGCGCCAGTTCGTGCTCGGTCAGGGTCAGAGCGGCGAAAACCCGGTCCTTCTCAAAGTAGTAGTCGCTGACGATCTTGTCGTCGAACAGCTCGGGCTGCTTCAGTTCCTGCTGCTGCCGGTGTCGGGACAGCAGGAAGAAAAGCTGGGTCTGGAAAGCATAGCCCCTGATATCCT
Source organism: uncultured bacterium (assembly GCA_965370805.1). GTDB lineage: Bacteria > Hydrothermota > Tepidihabitantia > Tepidihabitantales > Tepidihabitantaceae > CBDUVZ01. Next base: position 16,649 of record CBDUVZ010000039.1, read on the forward strand.
GGTAGAAGCGGTCGAGAAACGGGTTCTCCTCCACTTCTTCCCGGACCAGCTTTGCGCCGAGGCGTTCGGCGAGCCGCTCGGCCAGCGCGGTCTTGCCGACCCCGATCGGACCTTCGACTGCAATGTACTTCATGATCCCCGGTACAGTCTCACTCCTGCCGTATCAACCTGTTCAAGCAACTCCCCCACGGTTCTGGCCAGCACCGGGTGAACCAGTTCCGCGTCCAGCTCGGCCAGCGGGACCAGAACGAACGCCCGCTCGTGCATCCGGGGATGAGGAACTTTCAGTCCCGGGCTGTCAATTACCATGTCGCCGTAAAGCAGGATGTCAATGTCGATTGTCCGGGATTCGTGCCGCCGCTTCGGGTGTCGGCCCAGCTCGTGCTCGAGCACCAGGATTCGTTCGAGCAGAGCGGCCGGCGGTTCGTCTGTCTCCAGGCCGACAACACCGTTCAGGAACAGCGGCGCGCCCGGCAGGTCAACGGGCTCGGTTTCGTACCAGGCCGACCGGCGCACCGGACCCAGACCGGCAAGCGCGGATGCCGCCCGTTCCATGTTGTCCAGCCGGACCCCGATATTGGCGCCCAGCCCGAGGTAGACGGTTGCCATCAATCTAAGACTAGGAGAGAACTCCCGGGTGTCAACCAACTCCGCCGGCGCCGCTCACTCCACCCGGCGGACCTTGAGCGCCCGCCGGCCGTAAGGTGTCTCGCCGATATCGAACTCGACCTTGTCATCCGGCCCCAGGACCTGACGACCTTCACCGACGATATCTCCGAAATGAACGAACACGTCGCCCCCGCCGTCAACGGCATCGATGAACCCGAACCCCTTCTTCTCGTCGAACCACTTTACCTTACCTGCAATCGCCATACGCTTGCCCCTTTCCGATGCGGGAGAAAACACGACCAGCCATCTGTTCAAATCTAGGTCAAGCCGGTCCGAAGTCAAGCCCTGCCGGTCGGGACTGCGGGTCTTGCCGCGTTGACAGCCCGTCCTGCCCACCTATAATCGTCCCGATTTCATGCAGCGACTTGTCACCGTCCCGGAGATGAAGCAGCTCGACCGCCTGGCTGTCGAGCAGTGGGGCATTCCCGGAGTCGTTCTGATGGAGAACGCCGGCCGGGCGGTGGCCGACGCTGTCGAGGAAGCGAACGACGGCACGGCCGGGCTCGCGGTCACGGTCATCTGCGGCAGAGGCAATAACGGCGGCGACGGTTTCGTCATCGCCCGCCACCTGCTCAACCGCGACGCCCGGGTCCACTGCCTGCTGCTGGGCGAAGTCGAAACCCTGAAAGGTGACGCCCGCGCCAACGCTGATATCCTGATCAACGCCGGCATTCCGATTCACGAAGTCTCCAAAGCGGACCAGCTTGCCGCGCCGCTCGCCGACTGCGAGCTGGTCGTCGATGCCGTATTCGGGACCGGGCTCAGCGATCCGCCCCGGGGTCTGGCCGCGGACGCAATCCGCCACATCAACAATGCCGGCCGGTTCGTGGTCAGCGTCGACGTGCCGTCCGGGGTGAACGCCGACACCGGCGAAGCTGACGACCCCGCGGTCTTCGCCGACATCACGGTCACGATGGGGCTGTTCAAGACCGGACTGGCGCTCTTCCCGGGCCGGGAACACGCCGGCGAAATCGACGTCGCCGACATCGGCATACCGGCGCAACTCCTGGAGCAACATGCGGCCCCGACATTCCTGCCCGAAGACGAAGACGTCTGGACCCTGCTGCCGCCGCGACCGGTAAACGGCCACAAAGGCACTTTCGGCACCGCGCTCCTCGTCTGCGGTGCGCGCGGCTTCACCGGCGCTGCGGCTCTCGCCGGCGCGGCCGCGGTTCGCTCCGGCTGCGGCCTGGTCAAACTCGCGGTCCCGGCCGGGGTCTGCAGCATTGTCGAAGCCCTGGTCACCGAAGCCGTCAAGATCCCCCTGCCTCAGACCGAAGCCAGCACCATCGCCCCGCCTGCCCTCGACGAAATCCTCCGCCACGCGACGACCGCCCGGTGCGTCGCTATCGGCCCCGGCATCACCACCCATCCCGAAACCGCAAGCCTGCTGCACGCGCTCCTGCCCCGGCTCACCTGCCCGGTGGTCATCGACGCCGACGGCATCAACAACCTGGCCGGGCGCCTGGAGATTCTCAGCGAAATGCAGGTGCCGGTGATACTCACTCCCCATCCCGGTGAACTTGCCGGACTGACCGGGCTCGGCGCCTCGGAAATCAACCGCGACCGCATCAACGTCTGCCGCCGGTTCGCGGCCGACTTCAACGTCGTGCTGGTGCTCAAAGGAGCGCCGACCGTCACCGCCACCCCTGCCGGTGAAACCTACGTCAACCCGACCGGCAACTCCGGGCTCGGCTCGGGCGGCACCGGTGACGTCCTCACCGGGCTCATCGCCGGGCTCTTGGCCCAGGGCGCTGACCCGGCCAATGCCGCGGTCGCCGCTACTTACATCCACGGCCGGTCGGCCGACATCGCGACCGAAGAACTCACCGAGTACTGCCTGACCGCGGGCGACGTCATCGACCACCTCCCCGACGCATTCCGCTCCCTCCTCGAACCCGATTCGCCGGCAGCGGAAGAAACTCCGGACCGGTAGCGCCGGGGCGCACAGCCGGTGGCAATCGACACGCTTCTCCTCGTCGCCGCGCTCGCGACGTTCAACCCGGACCACTGGCAGTTCTTTCCTTCGATGGACGAAGTCCGTTGCATCGCCACCAGCCCCAACGAGATTCACGTCGCCGTGCCCGAAGGCGTCTACGTGCTCCGCCGCACCGACTACCGGCTCCGCCGGACCATCACCAGTGCTGACGGCATCCGGGGCCGGGTTCGCCTGGCGGCCCGGAACCCGGCCCGGGGCGAACTCCTCATCGCTGCCGAAGAGGGCCTGTACCGGTACGTCTCCGCAACCCGGACCCTCGCCGCGCTCGACCCGCCTTTCCGCACGGTCCGCTCAATCGGCATCGCGGACGACGGCGCGTACTTCGTTACCGAGTCCGGGCTCTATCGCCGGCGCGGGGCCGCTCCCGGGTTCGACAAGGTCCAATCCGCTCCCGAACGCACCACCTGGTACGGCGGTCGGGATACGCTCGAGCCCCGCGACTACCCTTTCCTCGTCCCCTACTTCCTGACCGACGACCGGCTCGACCAGCACCCGATAACCCTTGTCCGGCCCGGACACCGCAACAAGAAACTCTTCGTCGCCGCGAACCGCTACGGCATCGACGTCTACAACATCAACCTCGGACTCCGGGAAAAACGGATTCGCCTCGGCCCGCAATCGGAAACCATCCGGCGGATTGCGCGAAGCCAGGACAAGCTCTGGTTCATCTCCGACAACTACGCCACCAGCCTTGACGCTCACGACAACTGGGAATACCACCGCACGCTGACAACCGACCTCCCGGTCCCCGGAATCCGGGTCCTCCTCCCCCGGTTCGCCGAACTCCGCCGCCGCGAAGGCATCAACGCCCTGCTCGACGGCCCGAACCAGACCCTGGTCGGAACCGACCGCAACCTCTACTCACTCGGGCCGACCGGCGAACTCACTTCGCTCTTCAACTTCGGCCGGGCGGTCTACGGCCTGGCGCGACGCGGCGACTCGACGCTGATTGCGACCGACGTCGGCCTGTTCGTGATGACGAAAGACAGCTTCGCGGAAATCCTCGAACCGTTCGACCGCACCGGGCTCGGCGTTTACTCCATCGCCGGCTCGGAAAACGGCACCACCTGGTTCGGAACCATCGGCGGCGTGCTTGCCCTTGACACTACCGGGGAATGGAACCATATCACCCCGCCCGGGTTCGATCTTTCCCAACCGGTCCGCAACCTCGCTGCCGCGAATGGATTGGTCTTCTTCGAGGACGGGCTCGGCATCACGGTCTACGACTCGGAGCACAACTACTACTCCCGGCTCGACCGCACCAGCGGCCTGCCGTCAGTCCGGGTCAGCGCGCTCCATGCCGACAGCAGCTACCTCTGGATTGCCTCGCCCGGAATCATCACCCGGTTCGACTACCAGGCCGAACTCCGCAACTGACCCGCCCCGCGGCAATCCCATCGGCTCCTATTGCGCTTGAGACTGCCACAGCTATCCCAATTGCGAATGCCGAATGCCGATTGCCGAATTCGGACTTCCGGCTCTCATCTGTGTCTATCCGTGTTCATCCGTGGTTACTTCCTCTCTGTGCCTTCTGACTTTTCCCCCATGTCCATCTGTGGTTTATTCCGGCTTTCGGTCTCGCCCTGTCCGCCCTACCGCTGAATCACAACCTTGTGACCCCTTGACCCCTCTCCGCGTATGAAATACACGCCCGGTGCCAGGTGCCGGATATCGTTCGCCCCCGGCACGAGGTCCAGGACAGGCCGGCCGGCAATATCGAGCAGGACGCCTGACGCTTTCGGCAGGCGGAGTATCCCGTGTGCAATCGTGGCCCGCGGTCGTGTGCTCCTCGCGGCCGGCGGCTGCTCGGCAATCCCGACGCCCTGCCCGCGCCAGACGCAGACCGGGTTGTTCGACACCGCGCCCACCTCATCGACATTGAACCCGGCAATCATGTCCTGCACGAAACTGACCGCCAGCGAATCGCCGGTACAATCCCGGGCGATATTCGGGAACCGCTTCGAACTCCCGTCCGGCTCGGTCAGGCGGGTCGGCTCGCTCCAGTCCGTGCCGTCGTCCGACCAGGCCAGCCAGACGTCGGCCCGCAGCAGGCCGGTGCTCGCTTCGACGTTGCTCGAATCGAACTGCTCCCACGTCGCGAAGAACCGGCCGGTCGCGGGATTCTGTCCCAGACTCGGCCGGTCGCAGATTGCGGCATGAGAGCCGAACCCGCCGGCCAGGTTCTCCGACCCGGCCCGGTGAATCCGGTGCCAGCCGTCTCCGGCGGAACTGAACAGCCAGAGCTCGGCCGGGTTCGGATACGCGGAATCGCCGATGACCGGCAGCACCGTCGTCACCAGGTGCCAGTTATCATCCCGGTCGAAAAGCCCGGCCGCGCCCCGGACGCAGACCGAACCCGTATCCCCGCCGAACGCATCCGGCGGCGTCAACTGCTGGATGGCATTCCACGTCGCGCCCGCGTCACTCGAATAGCGGTAGCTCAGCGCCGCCGAATCGTCGTGCCCGGACATCCACGTTGCCAGCAGCTTGTTCGACGCGTGCGACGCGGTGAGGTTATGCCCGAACGCACCGGTCTGGTTCCAGTTGACCGGGTCATCCCACGTGCACCAGAACGTCGAACGCGAGTAGTAGAGATTATCCGTCATCTGGAACCCGATGAGCATGAAATGAATCGTCCGGTCCGGCGTCACGCCCAGCACCGGCAGGAACTGGTCGGTCAGGGTCGGCTCGCCGATGCACTCGCTGAACAGCCCGACCCCGGGCGCGAGGTCGCGCTGCACGGTCGGCGTGAAATGCGGCGGCATCCCGCCCGCATTGTAATGGCAGCCGATCAGCGCCGCCCCGTCGGTCGGGTCAAGGTCCAGCGTGCCGTACCCGGTCCGGCGGCTCTGCGAATTCACTCCCGAACTCATGAAATCCGACGGCTCAAACCAGTTCCAGCCCCCGGTCGCACGGTCGTAGAAATTGTAGTACATCGACCGGTTCGGCCAGCCCGACCCCTGGGCCCCGATGCTGTAGGTCCAGGTAACGTGAATCCCGTAGGCCGGGTCCGCGGCGACCATCTGCAGCGACGGCCCGGAATTCTGATTATCATAAGTAGTCCCGCCAACGGTATCGACCACCCCGGTCAGCAAATCCGCGCCGCCCGCGAAAGCCAGTCCGGCGGCAACAGCAAACACAACTACCAGTCTCATCTCATCTCCCTTCGGTTCGACACAAGCCGACACAAACCCACCCTCGCCCCCTCCCGAACCCAACCGAGAATAAGCCGGACCACGCCCCTGTCAACCCGCGTCGAGGCGATTCGACGCCTGATGCTGCCCGCCCGACGCCGGACACGCGGGGACATGACCCTATCCCGTCCTCGGGATAGGGATCGTGTCCCCCAGTCCCACTTCCGCCTTTATCCGTGTCCATCCGTGGTTACTTCCTCTTCGTGTTCTTTGTGCCTTGGTGTTTTTCCGCTTCGGCATTCGACATTCCCTTGGCGCTCTTGGCGGCCTTGGCGGTTATCCTTCCGCCTTCCGCCCTCTGACTTCTGCCTTCATCTGTGTCTATCCGTGTTGTGCCCTCCGAGAGCACTTTCCGCTCGTTCACTCGCTCCAATCATCCGTGGTTCACATTCCGGCCCGCTTCCGCAATCTGCAATCTACAATCAAAAATCTACAATCAAAAGGGCGGGTTTCCCCGCCCTGCTGGTTTTGTGCTTATGTGACGTTCGATTACGGA
>CBDUVZ010000040.1:0-22881 GCA_965370805.1 uncultured bacterium
AAGGGGATCGCAACTAAGAAATACTATCGTCAATTTATGCAACTAAGCACTAGCACTCGCAGCCAGACAACCCGGAGGGGATGATGAAAAGAACAGTTCTGATCGTGCCGGGAGTCATACTCCTGGTCCTGCTGGGCTTCACAACCTGCCACAAGAGCCCGGCCAACAACTCGCCCGATGACCCTTTCTGCCCGATCGGTCCCTCGTCAGCGACAATCGGATACCCTTCGGTCTACTCGACCTTTACTATCGACCCGGACGGCGACAGCATCGCCTATCGGTTCACCTGGGGTGACGGCGACACCACACCCTGGAGCACGTATACTCCCTGCGGCGCGACCCTCGCGATGTCCCACGGCTGGAATGACCTGGGGAGCTACCACGTCGAAGCACAGGCAACCGACCGGTCCGGTGCCGTCTCCGAATGGTCAAAACCGGCTACAGTAGCAATCGCCGGAACCCGGGAAGTCAGGTGGAACTGGACAGGATCGGGCGGCGTCACATCCTCCCCGCTCCTGGTCTTTGACGGCACCGAACACCTGGTCGTATTCTGCGCCGAGGACTCACTATACACCCTCGGACTCGACGGCACCGCCCGGGACGGCACCGACCCGGTCAGCGGCGATGACGGCATTTTCATCGGACAGCCGGGGTTCTGCGCGGCCACCGGGCACATCATCATCGGCGGCGATGACGGCGAACTCTGCGCCTTCACTACTTCCCTGGAGCGAGACTGGCACTGGCCCGGCAACTCCCTCCCGGGGCCGTTCGACGAGCTGGAATGGGGGGCACCTGCAATCCGTGAGAACAGGATCTACGTCCCCCGGTGGGACTCAATCGCCATGACACGCGTTTACTACTTCCTGGACCTCGGAAACGAAGCCTGCCTGATGAACACTTATGCCCTGCCCGACGAAGAGCTATCCGATGCGCCGGTCGTGGACCCGGACGGCAATGTGCTGTTCTGCACCGACTACGGCAACCTGTACAAACTCGGTCCGGAACTGGATACCGTCATCTGGTGTGTCCGCATCATGGATGGCATGCTGCTCGGGCCGGCCATCGGTCAGGACGGCACGATCTACCTCGGTTCAACTGAAGGCTATGTGATTGCGGTCAGCCCTGCCGGCGACATCGAGTGGTTGACATACCTGGGCGACTGGACAAGCAGGCCGGCCATCGGCTCGGATGCCGTTTTTGTCGGCGACGGAGACGGCGATCTGTACGCCATCAGCCCGACGGATGGTGAAATCATCTGGTCAGTAACGCTGGACACCCCCTATTCGCCGATAATAGCAGCCTGCCCGGTTCTGGCCGCGAACGGCCTGATGTACGTCCTGGGAGACGAGGATATCCTGTTCTGCATCAACCAGTCCGATGGTTGTATGCTCTGGTACTGTATCTGCGACGAGTTTGCCGGTAGCGGCCGGGACGAATTCGACGACTTCGAGCCGTCGCCGACAATCGCTCCAAACGGTGACATCATCGTGCCGGTCTGGGACGACGATAACCTGTGCTGTGTTGTCGGGTATCCTGAAGGAACCCTGGCCGATACGCCATGGCCCAAGTGGCAGCGTGACCTCCACAACTCCGGCTCTGCCGGTAGTTGGTAGGCAAGAGAGCATCCAGGCTGCGGGCCGTCAACCGGACCCGGTGGTTTCGACTACCAGTTGCCCGATGCGGTCCATCACCCCGGCCGGGCCGAGCATCTGCCGCAGCCTGCTTCTGTAGTCTCGGGCCGCTTGACCGGACGCCGGTTCATCCAGAATCTGCCTTACTGTGCTAAGTACTTGAGTTGCAGTTGGCTCCAGCAACTCGGGGACCGCCTGCCTTCTGAGCAGGATATTGGGCAGGGAGAAGAAGCGACCACGGACCAGCAACCTTGCCACCGCCCTGGTCAGCGGCGACAGGTGGTAGCAGACCACCTGGGGTACTCCGAGCAGTGCGGTTTCCAGGGTCGCGGTCCCGGATACGACGACCGCGCATTCCGCGTGACTGATGAGACCGTAGCGGGCCGAGAGTGAGTCCAGCAGTCCGTGGTCCGAAGGTGCATCAGCTATCACGGTCCTGAGACCCGTCTCCCGCTCGATCTCTCCGGCCACCAGTTCGAACAGCGGGCGATGGTACGCGACCTCGGCCGGGCGCGAACCCGGCAGGAACAGGACGTAGCGGGCGTCCTGTTTCCATCCCAGCCGACCGATTACGTCCGACCGCAGGCACGGGGAATCAAGCACGTCGAAGAGCGGGTAGCCGAGGAAAGTCGCGTCAACGCCCGCCTCCTGCAGCAACTGCTGCTCGAACGGAAACAGACAGACCACCTTGTCCGCGGCTTGTCGCAGTGCCGGAATCCGCCATCTCCCCCACGCCCATACCTGGGGCGGAGCCAGGTAGACAACCGGGATTCCGAGCCTCCGGCACTGGCGGCCGAGTTTCAGGTTGAACCCCGGGAAAGCTACCAGGACCACCAGATCCGGCCTGGTTTCTCTCACCTGCTCGACCGTAGCCGCCAGTCGCTTGCGGAGCGCGCCCGCGGCCTTCACTCCTTCCCAGAACCCGAGCACCGGCTCAAACCGGGCAATCTCCACCTGCACTCCAGGCCGGCTGCGCTCGAGGGCCTGCGCGAGCAGCCCGCCGAACAGCAGGCCTGACGGTTCACCGCAGGACACGAAGACTCGCACGACGGCTCAAGCCTAGAACGCCCGGGTTGACTGTCAAGCGTCGGGCGATTACTATGGCAGACGATGCAGTTCTGGTTTGCGGACTCCAAACTTCCGGATGCCGGGGTGGCGGTCGTCGGCGTCCCGCTCGACCGGACCAGTTCGCATATCCCCGGAACCAGGTTCGGACCGGATTCGGCCCGGATCGGCGCGGAGAACATCGAGTCGTTCAGCCCGTACCAGTTGCGCGACGTCGCCGGAATCCGGGTGCACGATATGGGCAATCTCGGATTCACGTTCGAGACCCCGCAGGCCCCGTTTGATATGATTGCGAAGACCACGCGAGCGAACCACCAGGCAGGCAGGCATCAGCTTGCGGTCGGCGGCGAGCACACCGTCACACCGGCAATAGTCCGGGAGTTGAGCCGCTCCGTACCCGAACTGCACGTGATTCAGTTCGACGCCCATTCCGACCTGCGCGATGAGTACCTCGGTGAGAAATGGTGCCACGCTACCGCGATGGCAAGGGTGCTTGACTCGATTCCCCGGGAACGGCTGTTCCAGGTCGGAATCCGCTCGTTCGAGAACCCCGGGGAAATGAAACTGCAGAACGTCTTCCCGTTTGAGGTCCTTGCTCCAATCAGGCGCATCTGTGAGCAGGTCGGCTCGCGCCCCGTGTACCTGACCCTTGATGTCGACGTCCTGGACCCGGGGGTCCTGCCCGAAGTCCAGACGCCCCAGCCCGGCGGCTGCTCCTACCGGGAGCTAGCCCAAGCCCTGGCGCAACTGACCGGGCTCAAAGTCGTCGGCGGCGATATTGTCGAGTATTGTCCGAAGTCCGGCTGCCCGGCGGCCGGCGCATCGGTTGTGGCGGAACTCATCCGGGAACTGATCCTGCTGCTCGGGAAAACCGACAACTGATTCCCATCGGTAGTCCTGAGTGTCGAAGTGCGAGTGTCGCATTCGAGATTCCGCTCCGCGCGCCCCATTCGTACTTCGGCATTCGGCATTCGACGTTTTCTTCAGGGACTGATTACGGCGACGCGCTCCACGCGGGTGCCAAGAGGACAGGTAACCACAAGCAAATAGACCCCGGTTGCCACGTCACCCGGACGCCAGACCGCCCGGTTCAGACCCGGGTCAACCGGAACCGTCGCCACCGGCTGCCCGGTCAGGGTCCGCACAACCACAGCAGCACCGGCCGGCAGACTGTCGAGCACTACCCGCTCGTGAACCCCGAGCACACACGGGTTGGGATACACGACCAGTTGGGCTCCGCTGGTGCCCTGGGACCCGGCTCCGAAATCAAAGACCGACAGGCCGGCCAGCGTAGCGACCGCCAGCGTCCCGCGCTCCCGGCTGACCGCAAGCGAACTGTAGAACCCGGTGACTCCGAGGCTGTTCGGAATCAGGCCGCTGTTCTGCGGACTGTAGTTCGACCACCGCCCGGAAACCGGGTCATACATCGACAGCCCGACGTCGCACAGGAACCAGACCCGGCCGGACGCATCCACCCTGGCCCGGTACACGTTGTTCGCAAGCAACCCACTGTTCGCGGTGGTGAAAACCGAGAATTCACTCCCGTCCCTGACCGCAACTCCCTGCGGAGTCGCCACCCAGACCCGGTCTTCTCCGTCAACCGCAACTGACCGTACTTCGGACGAAGGCAGGCCGGCGACGAGAATCTCGTGCCGGTCGTCTCCCCGCTCGAACAGCGTCCCACCGTAATCCAGCATCACCAGGCCGACGGTCAGCCCGAGATAAACACAACCCCGGGTATCAAACGCGAAATCGTAACCTCCTCCCGGAGGTGGAACCAGGCCGGGAATCTCAAACTCCGCCCGCTCCCCGGCCGAGTCAACCGCCACGATAACCCCGCCGCCGTTGAACACCCACTTGGTGTCATACTGGTCAATGGCAAACGCGTCGATGATGTTCCAGGCCGAAGATTCCCCCCACTGCACCTTGCCCCAGGTATCCGCCTCCGGGTCGTAAACGCTCAGCCCGCCGCGGGACGAGAAATGAGCGTACCAGGCTCTTCCTTTGGAATCGCAGCTCACCTGAATCGGAGTGCCCAGCAGACCGGATCGCGTAGTAACGGTGCCGTTATCGAGTGCGATCTCGGACAACTGCGAGGAACTGAAGTAATGACACGCATAGAGCTTGTTCTCGACCGGGCTGAAAGCACAGGACATCACCTGGCCTGAAACGACACCGCCGCTGTAGAAAGAAGACCAGGACTGACCCGAGTCGGAATACCGCAGACCGTGGCCCCGATCCTCGTTCCCGCCGAGTCCTACCCAGATTGCCTGACTGATGTAAAGCGCCCGCGCGTCCGCCGCCAGTATCAACGAATACGTGGTGCTGTCCGTTCCCTGGCCCCGGAAAACCCCGGTGTCGGTAGCAATGTAGACGGCCGAGAACGCAATCGCAAGGTCGAAAACCTCCCGCGTCGGGCTGAACCGGAAGACCGGCCGGAAAGAACTGTCCTCCAGAATCGCCAGCCCCTGCTCGGTCGCAATCAACAGGCTGTCCGCCCACACCCCGATTGCCTTGACCGAATCGCCCAGCGGCCGGCGATACCCGACCCAGTTCTCGAACTCCCGGTCCACCGCCGTCACCCCGCGGTTGGTCCCCACCCAGTACGTACCATGCTGGCCCAGCGCAAGGACCCGGTCGCTCAGCAATTCCGGCTCACTGACCGACGAGAAACGCCTGATCTCGTCATCGTCGAAATCGAGCAGCGTGCCCCGGGTTTCGATTACGTACAGGCCGCGGTCAGTGCCTGCCAGCAGCCGGTCCTCATCCCAGAGCAGCACCACCACTTTGTCAGGCAGGTCGTTGGGCCGGTAGGTCTGTGCCGCATTGGTATCGGCGGAGATAACCGCCAGCCCGCCGCCGTCGGTTCCGACCCAGACATTACCGCAGCGGTCCCGACTGACCGCCAGGCAGCGATTTGCCGGCAGTCCCTCGGTATTGGCAACCGTCGCCACAGCCCGGAACCCCACGGCATCAAACTTCACCACACCGCCGTAAGTAGCAAACACAAGCGCAGTATCGTCACCGCAGATGTCATTGATGAAGTTGGTGTTGGTGTAGGACTCCCAGCCGCCGGAGCCGGCAACGAGCAACAGCAGACAGACGATGCCACTCATGCTACTGCTGCTCGGTCAATTGAAGTCGCTCCTGGAGCCGGTCGACACACAAGACACACGGAATTCTAGCACCACGGCTTGCCACGTCAATCCTCGCTAGTAGGCACCGTGTCCGCCCAATACTACCCAGACCGTCCGCAGCACTATCGAGAAATCCATCCACAGCGACCAATTGCGGATATAGAACTCGTCAAGAACCAATCTCTCGGCAAACGGCAGTGCGGACCGCCCTGATACCTGCCAGAGACCTGTCATTCCGGGCCGGACACGGACAATCGCATCAAGGTAGTCGCCAATCTGACCTGACTCGCGGGGCAGATATGGCCTGGGCCCGACAAGCGCCATCTCCCCCCGAATGACATTCCACAACTGGGGTAGCTCATCAAGGCTGAAGCGACGCAGCATCCGTCCCACCCCGGTAATGCGGGGGTCGTTGGTAATCCGGGCGTACTTCTGCCACTCGGCCCGGATGCCGGCGTCGTGTTCAAGCAACTCCTGCAGACGCTGTTCGGCATCGACCCGCATGGTCCTGAATTTCAGGCAGGCAAACAAACGCCGGCTCCTGCCGATGCGGTCCTGCCGGAAGAACACCGGGCCGGGCGAGGACAGCTTCACCAGCAAAGCAAGCAGACCAAGCAACGGTGACAACAAAACCAGAAGCAACACACACGCCAGCAGTTCGAGCGCGCGCTTGAGCAGAGTGCTGAGAGGCCGCAGCAGATTATGCCGGTACTTCATGACCAGGACGCTGCCGACCTGCTCGATGTCAACCGCCTGGCTCTGCAGGACCGCGGCGTTGGGAACCACCAGCACCTCGGAATACCGTCGCTCGGCGTGACGGAGTATCCGCTCGGTCTCGCCGGAATCGAACGAATCCGAGAACACAACGAGCGAGGTCTTGCCGGCTACCTCCGGCAGTCTATCGAGCATCCCCTCGACCGGCTCCTCACCTGCACCGCGCTGGATGTGTTCGGAAACAACATAGCCCAGGGACCGGTGACGGACGAGTTCGCGGGCGAACAGCTCGGCCGCGGCTCCCCCTCCCAGAAGTACCAGCGGCCGCCGCGACAGCCCCAGTCGTACGAGCAGCCGCTTGAGCAGAATCCGGACAATCGGCACCACTGCGCTGCCGATGATGAAAGCGAGCAGCACAACCGTTCGCGACAGCGTCAGGTACCGAACCCCAAACAGGATAATCATTACCGCCGCGGTCGCGACAATCAGACCGCGGAAGTAACGTCGGGCCTCCTCCCATCCTGCCAGCCGCTTGGTATACAACCCTTCGTACGAGAAAACCAGAAGATAGACTGCAAGCAAGTAGGAACGCTCGGCCAGGTGGGTGAAAGGCAGTGCTTCGGGCAGCAGGTGAAGCATCTCGTGCAGCACCGAGTTTCTCACGACGTAGGCCAACACGTAGCTCGCCGCGACCGCAGTGACGTCCCCAACAAGCAGGACTGCCGCGGTCAGTATGCCTCTGAAACGCTTCACGAACTCGTGTCCCCGTGGTACCAGGAATGCTCGTACTCGCCCAGCCCGAGCAACAAGCCCGCCTCGACGGCAACCAGGTAGCAGGCACAGGCAAAAGCCAGCAACGTCCTGGACACAGCATTCCGGCCCAGACAAAGGAACTGACAAAGCGCCTTGAGGCGCTGGTACTCCGAGAAACGCCGGTATCTTCGCCGCACGCCTCCGTAGTAATGTTCAATCCTGACCCGGGGGTCCAGGTAGACTTGCCAGCCGCCTTCGTGCAGCCGCCGGCAGATGTCCATGTCCTCGGCAAACATGAAAAAGCGCTCGTCGAATCCCCGGACGACATCAAGAGCAGTCCGCCGGAAAACCATGAACGTACCGATTACCGCCTCAACCGGTACCGGCAGTTCTTCCCGATCGGCGTCCTGGTACAGGAATTCCCGGCTCAGGCTGTACCTTGGAAACAACCGGAGCAATGGCGACCGCCTCCCGGCAAGTACGTATCGCAGCCGGGGAAACCTGCGGGCTGAAGGCTGCGGCGTTCCGTCCGGATAGAGAAGCTGCGGTCCGACGACGCCTGCCTCGGGATGCTCTTCCAGAAAACCCACCAGGCTCTTCACAGCCCCGGGCGTGAAAACAAGGTCCGGGTTCGCCACTGCGACGTACCTGCCTGCTGCCCGGCGGAAACCCCGGTTGGCCGCGGCGCCGTAGCCCAGGTTCCTCGGCAGCAGCATGAGCCGAGCACCGTACCTGCGACAGGTTTGCTTCAGGGCTTCCGGGTCGCCGGAGCGGTTGTCAGCAACGACCACCTCGAATTCCAGTCCCCGACACGCTTCCGGCAGTGACGCCAGTGCACCTGCCAGTTCCCGGGTCGAGTTGTAGTTGACGAAAACTACTGTGAGTGCCGGCGCCATGTACGCAGGTGGAGTCTGTTCTCTATCAGCATTGCTTTCTCAGTTTGCCGCGGGCCGCACGTAGCTTCCCGCGACCGGACAAGATAGTCCCTGACCCTGCCAAGTCAAGGACAGACCGGAACCGGGGACAATCCGCGGGCCACTTCAGTCGTCGTGAGAGAAGCCCGGCTGGGGTTGACATGAGGACCGCCGTGCCTAACATCCATGCACCATTATGGTCTGCGCCAATCTCTCCATCGACAACAGGAGGAAATGATGGACGTAATTCAGTCCGGTATCGGTGAACTGTTCCAGCCGCCTGACCCTGACGGCTTCCGGGAATGGGTCCACACCGGGAAGAACACGGGCATGGTCGACAAGGTCGTGTCCGAGCAGGAAGCGGTCGCGAACCTGGTGCACGACGGCGACTACATCGGGACCGAGTTGTACGGGACCGTCCGCGCGCCGATGTCCCTGGTCCGCGAAGTGGTCCGCCAGGGCAAGAAGCACCTGCGGGTCGCCGGGCAGGGCGTACAGGAGATCGACCTGCTGCTGGCCGCGGACTTGGTCGATACCCTTGACATCACCTACGTCGCCTGGGAGGTATACGGCATCTCGGCCTGCCTCCGGCGAGCGGTCGAGAGCGGCCGCGTGAAGACGACCGACTGGTCGAACGGCGGCATCACCTGGCGGTTCAAGGCCGCGGCAATGGGGGTTCCGTTCATCCCGGTCCGCTCGATGCTCGGCACCGACACGCTGAAGCATTCCGCGGCCAAGGTCGTCAAGGACCCGTTCACCGGCAAGCCGGTCTGCCTGATTCCGGCCCTGTTCCTCGACGTCGGCCTGATTCACGTGCACCAGGCGGACAAGTACGGCAACTGCCGGGTCGAAGGCATATCCGGGTTCGCGCACGAGATGGCGCGGGCCTCGAAGCGGCTGATCATCTCGGCCGAGGAAATCATCCCGACCGAGGAAATCCGCAAGTACCCGGAGCACACGGTCATCCCCTATTACCTGGTCGACGCGGTGGTCGAAGCGAAGTACGCCTCCCACCCGGGCGAGATGTGCTACCGGTACTGGCGGGACGGCGAGCACCTGCAGCAGTTCCTGAAAGACTCGAAGGACCTGGACAAGACCAGAGCCTACCTCGACAAATGGGTATACGGGTGCAAGGACCACGAAGCCTACGTCGAGCTGGTCGGCATGGAGCGGCTGCGACAACTCGAGTCCGAGATCGGGGGTAGATGATGGCCGAGTACAACCAGACCGAGTTCCTGATCTGCCTCGCCTCGAAGCTGATGGAAGACAAAAGCACCGCCTTTGTCGGCACCGGGATCCCGATGCTGGCCGCGGCCCTGGCCAAGCGGCAGCACGCGCCCGGCCTGGTGTCGATCTTCGAGTTCGGCGGCACCGGGGCGTCGCTCGAGCAACTGCCGCTCGGGGTCGGCGACTCGCGCACGTTCCACAAGGCGGTTGCCGCGTCCGGGATCTGCGACATGATGGAAACCGCCCAGCGCGGGTTCATCGAGTACGGGTTCCTCGGCGGGGCCCAGATCGACATGTACGGGAACCTGAACACGACCGTGATCGGCGACTACTGGCCGCCCAAGGTCCGGCTGCCGGGCTCAGGCGGGGCCAACGACGTCGGCTCCCACTGCTGGCGGACAATCAGCATCATGCGCCAGCACGACAAGCGCCGCTTCGTCCCGAAGCTCGACTTCCTGACAACCCCGGGCTACCTGACCGGCAGGGGCGCGCGCGAGGAAGCGGGGCTCCCGCCGGGCACCGGCCCGTACCGGGTGGTCACCAACCTGGCGCTGATGGACTTCGACCCGGACAGCAAGCGGATGCGCCTGATTGCCGTGCACCCGGGCGTCACAAAGGAACAGGTACTGGAGAACACCGGGTTCGAGATGCTGGTCGCGGACCAGATCGCAACCAACCCGGAGCCGACCGACGAAGAACTGAAGCTGCTCCGCGAGCAGATTGACCCCGAAGGATATTACATCTGACCCGGAGGAAATGTCGAATGGCGACTGACAAAGTGCGAATCGGGAATTCGGAATTCGCAACTCGGAATTCGCAATTGCCATGATACTCAGCAAACAACACCAGGGCTTCCGGGACGAACTCCGCGACTTCGCCCGCGAAGTCGTCCTGCCCCGGGCCCGCGAACACGACCGGACCGGCGAGTTCGTCGCCGAGAACGTCAAGGCGATGGCCGAACGCGGCTACCTGGGCATAGTCTGGCCCAAGGACCTCGACGGCATGGGGCTCGACTACCTGTCGTACGCAATCGCGGTCGAGGAAGTGTCGCGCGCCTGCGCTTCAACCGGCATCACCCTCGCGGCCCACATCTCGCTCGGCACCTACCCGATTTACAAGTTCGGCACCGACGAACAGAAGCGGAAGTTCATCCCGCCCCTGGCCCGGGGCGAATACCTCGGCTCGTTCGGCCTGACCGAACCCAACGCCGGGTCCGACGCCGCATCGGTCGAGACCTTCGCGAAGAAAACCGACAACGGCTACCTCGTCAACGGGTCGAAACGGTTCATCACGTCGGCCAGTTACGCGGGCACGGTGATTGTCGCCGCGAGCATGGACCGGAGCCTCGGCCGCAAAGGCGTAACCTGCTTTGTCGTCGAGACGAAGACGCCCGGTTTCTCGGTCGCTTCCAAGGAGAACAAGCTCGGCCTGCTCGGGTCGAACACGGTCGAACTGGCGTTCGAGGACATGCTCGTCCCGACCGGGAACCTGCTCGGCAAAGAACTGGAAGGCTACCGGGTATTCATGGAGACGCTCGACGGCGGCCGCATCTCAATCGGGGCCTACTGTCTCGGCATGGCCCAGGGCGCAATGGACGCGCTCACCGACTGGGTCCGGACCCACGGCCGCCCGTCGCAGATGGTGTCGAAGAAGCTCGCCGACGTCGCGATGCAGGTCGAAGCGGCGCGGCTGCTGGTGTACAACGCAGCGCTCTACAAGGACGCCGACGTCCGCGCGGACAAGGAGTGCGCCTTTGCCAAGCTGTACGCTTCGGAGGTCGCGACCTGGGCCGCGGGTATCGCCATCGAGGTAATCGGCTGCCCGGCCCTCACGTCCGAGCTGCCCGCGGAGCGCATCTACCGCGACGCCAAGCTCGGTGAGATCGGTGAAGGCACGTCTGAAGTAATGAGGATGATTATCGCCAAGGAAGTCCTGATGGAGCTTACGAGGAACAGCTAGGAGGCAACTGTGGATTTGAATCTCAACGAAGACCAGAAGATGGTGCAGTCGATGGCGCGCGAGTTCGCCACCAAGGAACTGGAACCCAAAGCGGCCGAAATCGACGCGTCCGGCGAGTTCCCCCGCGACTCGGTCAAGAAGATGGCCGAACTCGGCCTGCTCAGCATGGTGGTGCCGGAGAAGTACGGCGGGGCCGAGTTCAACTTCGTCAATCTCGCCATCGCCATCGAGGAGCTATCCCGGGGCTGCGCTTCGACCGGCGTCATCACCGCGGTCCACAACTCGCTCGCCTGCTGGCCGATTGTCAACTGGGGCTCCGACGCGCTGAAGGAGAAGTACCTGCCGCGCATGGCCTCCGGTGAATTGCTCGGCGCGTTCGGCCTGACCGAAGCCAACTGCGGCTCCGACCCGGCGGGCATGGAAACCAAAGCCGTGCCCGACGGCGACTCCTACGTGCTCAACGGCAGCAAGCGGTTCATCACCAACGGCGGCGAGGCGGACGTGTTCATCATCTTCGCCCTCACCGACCCGGAAGCGAAGCACCGCGGCATCACCGCTTTCGTCGTCGAGAAGAACTTCCCCGGCTTCTCGGTCGGCAAGCATGAGGACCTGCTCGGCCTCCGCGCCACCTCCAACTGCGAGCTGATATTCGAGGACTGCAAGGTCCCGAAGGAGAACGTGCTCGGCGAGGTCGGGAAAGGCTTCAAGGTCGCGATGGGCACGCTCGACGTGTCCCGGATCGACATCGGGGCCCAGGCGGTCGGCATCGCCCAGGCCGCGCTCGACAAGTCACTCGCCTACTCGCAGGAGCGCCGGCAGTTCGGCAAGGCAATCTGTGAGTTCGAGATGATCCAGGAGAAGCTCGCCGACATGGCGACCCGGATCCAGGCGGCCCGGCTGCTGGTGTACCACGCGGCCGGCCAGAAGGACGCCGGCAAGAAGCGGTTCTCGAAGGAATCGGCCATGGCCAAGTTGTTCGCGGCCACGACCGCGGTCGACGCGGCCCGGGAAGCGGTCCAGATCTACGGCGGGTACGGGTATACCAAGGACTACCCGGTCGAACGGTACTACCGCGATTCCAAGTGCATGGAAATCTACGAAGGCACCTCGGAAATCCAGAAGATCGTAATCGCCCGGCAACTGCTGGCCTGATGCACAACGCAAGACGCTGGACGCTGGACGCCGGACGCATCACGCGCAACGCACAACGCTCTACGCATAATGCTCTATGCTCGACGCCAGAAACATCCGGCCTCATGCGTATTGCGTCGCGCGTAAGGCGTATTGCGTCGAGCAAGTACCTTGCAGCGTCCGTCGTTGCGGCCTTGCTGGCAATGCCGGCAGCGGCCATGTTCGAAGAAGACGAGTCGAGCATCCGGGCCGCGGGGATGGCCGGCGCGTTCACTGCGGTAGCCGACGACGCAAGCGCGGCCTGGTTCAATCCTGCGGGTCTATACCAGGTGAACAACTGCCAGTTCCATGGGTTCTACCGACTGCTCTATGGCGGGGTCGGCGTAAACCTGCACACCGGACACGCCGGCTTCGGGCTGCCGACCCGACGCATCGGCACCGTGGTTCTGAGCCTGCAGGAAACCGGGTACGAGCTTCATTCCGAGCGTATGCTGAGCCTGGCCCACGGCTTCAGGCTGGCCAAAGACATCGGGGTCGGGTACGGACTGAACGGCTATAACCTGTACCAGAAGAACGTCGGCATCGAACTCCAGGATGTCAGCGGGTTCGCGTTCGGCCTGGACCTCGGGATGTTCGCCCGGGTCTACCGGGTATGGACTGTCGGGTTCCGTGTCCACAACTTCAATGCGCCGCGCATCGGAACCAGTGCCCAGGGCGAATTGCCGCAGTCAGTGGCTTTCGGGGTCGGCTTCGCGCCTTCACCCGGGATTCACTCGGCAATCGACCTGACGAAAGAACCGGGCAGGTCAACGCAAGTCCGCGTAGGCCAGGAATTCAGGATCATCCGCGACCACCTGACCCTGCGGGCCGGGGTGCAGACCGCACCGGTGCGGCTCGCCTTCGGGCTGCGGACCGGAATCAGGAACGTCCATATCGACTATGCGCTCAGGACCCACTCCGAACTGCCGCTGACCCACGACCTCGGACTGGTAATCGAGTTCTAGATGGCGTTTCTTCCGGTTCTGCTGCTGGTCGCTTTCAGTTCCACGAACCAACTCGACATAAACCAGGCAAGCCTTGATCAACTCAGGGAACTGCCGGTCAAACTGCTGGTGGCCGAACGCATCCACGAGTACCTGACCGAATACGGCCGGTTGAACAGCATCTATGACCTGATGAACGTTGAAGGCATGAACTCGGCCAGGCTGGAGGATATCAAACCGCTGGTGTACGTCTCCCCCGCTCCTGAAACAGAAGGCCGACTGAAAAAGGTTCATCGCATCCAGAAGCGACTGGCATCCGAAGAAGGCCCGACCGCATCCGCGGTTGAGGAATGGCAGGACATGCTGCTCGCGCCGATGAACATCAATCGGGCGAGGATTGACGACCTGGCAATACTCGACAACGTATCCCTGGTTGACGCCGCCTCGATCGTCAAGTACCTGAACTCGGGTCTGACCATCCGTGACCGGCGCGACCTGGCCTATCGCATCCCCGGGCTCTCCAGCTACGGCTATCGCAACATCCGGGACTTCATCAGCTACGAGAACGCAACCGGCGCGCTCTTCGGCGGCAACTACCGGCTGAGCTATGAGCTTGACCCCGACTGGGAGACGGTCGTTGCGGCCGGTGAGTTCGGACAGGCGCTTGCGGCTCTTGAGGAAGACAGCGCCGAGTTCCGCGAGGCCGGGTACACGGCCGCGGAAATGGTCCATTTCCGCGCTCAACTCGAAGCCGAACGCGACTACCTGGCAGAGCCGGGCAACAGCGCCGAACTACAGAACCGGTTGCGCGTCCGCCTGGGCGACCACATTCGCGGCGGCGGTTGGGTAACCCGGAAGTCCTATGGGCCCGGTGCGTTCGACGGATTCAGAGGATTCATCAGCGGTCGATCCCTCGGTCCGTTGCGCAAGGCGGTCGCCGGCGACTTCCACGTCACGCTGGGTCAGGGTCTGCTGCTCGACAACACTTCCGAGTTGCGCGCCCGGGTCCACGAGCATACCGAAGGACTGTACAGCAACCTGACCGAGAACACCGGCTTCGGATTCCGGGGCGGCGCGGCCGAGTTGGGAGCGAGCCGATTCAGCCTGCTCGGGTTCTATTCGCAGGCGAACCGGGACGCCATCATGAACCCGGACTCGACCATCAACTACTACATCATTACAACGCCCCGCTATCCGGTGTTCCGGGACAACCTGGAAGAAACCGACATTGGTGGCAGTGCGAGATTCGACCTCTCCGGCCTGACGGTGCTCCCGGTCGGCACCAGGCTGGCGCTGAACGCCTTGTCGGTCGGCTACGACCGGGAGTTCAAACCTGACGCGAAGTACCTCGACGTACCGGGCGATGCCGAACGGCTCGTTGACCCGAACTACACCCGGCTGTCCACCGGCACCGAACGCCTGTTCTACGGCACGGACTTCCGGACCGTAATCGAGAACGTCTCCTTCGAAGGAGAACTGGCGCTGCAGCCGGAACTGGACAGTACCCGCTTCCCGTCGTCCGGCATGAACAAAGCCTGGCTGGTCAAAGCCCACGCCCAGTACGACTACCTCTACCTGACAGCGCTCTACCGGCACTACGACGTCGGGTACGACAACCCCTACAACCGGGGTTACTGCGAGCAACTGCGCTTCGAAGACACCCCGCTCGAGAAATCGTACCGGCTGATCGACCCGGCCTACTCCGCACTGCAGGACTTCCCGATGCCCAAAGCCGAGGAGGGCTTCCTATTCGAAACCCGGTACCAGATATCACGCAAGATCACGCTCACCCGGGCCTACATCGACGTGTGGCGCAACCTTGCCTGGGGTCTCGACAACGTACGGTTCCAGGCCGAACTGGAGTACCGGCCGGTCCATCCTCTGCGCATCCGGTTCAAGCAGAAAATCCAGAGCAAAGGCCTGCCCAAACCGGCGCGGTCCACCCGGTCACTGACGATGGAGGCCAGCATCAAAATCATGGCCAGTCTGGCCAACCGGGATTTCCTGTCCGCGGAACTCCGCGAAGGCCGGATTATGCTGACCCCGACTCTCGAATACACCGACCGGGCCAGCATGTCCGGCAACTTCCTCGCCCTGCAGTGGGAGCACAACTTCAGCGACGACTTCAGCGGCGAGCTGGGCGTAGTGACGTGGCTGACCCGGGGCATGTCGCACTGGATATTCGAAGACACCGGCATTGATTTCCTCGAAGGCGACGGCCTGAAATGGTACGTCGCACTCAGCGACCGGGTTTCCGACCGGCTGCTGCTCTACCTCAAGTGCCGGCAGACAGTAAGCCGGTTTCCGCACACGGCACTGGGCGGTGACGAAGGTATTCATTTCCCCGGCTCGGCCGAACCGGTGCATGATTTCCTGACCGTCATGGATTCCTTCAATGTGGCTCTGCAATTCGACCTGTTCTGGTAGGAGGACTGAATGAGAAGGCTATTGCTGTTGCTTGGACTTGTTGCGCTGCTCCGGGCCGACGTCCCGTTGCGCGTGTACCGGGGCGTGCCTGCCGACTGGCACAATGCGCGGAACCTGGCCGGCACCGGGCTGGCGGGATTCGGGCCGGATGCCGGTGCGGTACTCGCCAGACCCGGGATCCTCGGGTTCGCCGACCGGCCCGGATTCGAGTTAAGCTACGGCCTGAAATGGACATCCGAACAGCGCACCCGCACGGTGTACGACCAGTTTGAGAACGCAATCGGCGAAGTGACCGTGGCGGACAACGTTGGTATCGTCCCGGTTACGGGCAGTGCGGCCGGCGTCATGCCGCTGTTCGGCCGGTTCGCGGTCGGGCTTGGGGTTGCGCCGGTCCTGGACTTCGGATACCGGTACGACAAAGAGCACCGCGACGATTTCTATGTCCGAATCGGTGAAGACCGGGTCGAACAGAACGGCATGCTGTATGCCGGCAAGCTCGGCATCGGGGTCCGGGTACTCGACTGGCTCAGCGTCGGCGCGAACGGCGCGTACCTGACCGGCACCAGGGAACTCGACCTGTGGACGATTCGCGGCTCCGACACGACGCACGAATCGGAAAGCGGCAGTCCGTCGGGCCTCGCATTCGCCGGAGGCTTCGGACTCAAGCCGCTTTCCGGCCTGATGCTGGACGTCGAGTTTGAAAGCGGCACGAAACTGAACGACTGGGCCAGTGCCGATTCGGTCCTGCCTGCCGGCGAACGCAGCCTTCCCTGGAGCGGAAAGCTGGCGCTGGCCTATTACGCTCCCGGGATACTTCCGGCTGGAATCACGGCCGAAGTAAGCTATCACTGCTGGGACGATGTGGACACCACCGCCAGCAATGTCATCGTCGCCGCCCTTGGCGTCGAACACACCATGCTCGATTTCGTGAAGCTCCGCTACGGAGTCGGAATCGAACCGATGCCGTTCGACCCGACGGTCCAGCTTGTCCGGGTCGGTGTCGGCGCAGGATTCGACGTCGGCGCTGCGCTGGTTGACGTCGGTATGATGTTCTGCCGCGACGCCATCGGGCCGGGTCACTTCCGCACCCGCCTCGACCCGGATGACCAGAAGGTGTACGAAACCTCGGGCGTCTTCGGAATCACGGTCCGGAGAGAATTCTAGCTTGCTCGCACGAATCCTGCTCGGACTACTGGCAGCACTCGGGATAGCTCTTCCCGGCGTCCAGCATATCTATATCCTGCACACCAATGACATCCACGGAGCGCTGCTGCCTTCCACGGCATGGTGGATGAGCCGCGACTTCCCCCCGCCCCTGTCCAACGCCCCGGGCGCGCTGACCGTCATCCGCGAGTTGCGGGCCGAAGCCGACGCGAAAGGCTACGGGTTTCTCCTGCTCGACGCCGGGGACGTATTCAAAGGAACACCAATCGGGGATTTCACCAGCGGCCAGGCGGTCGTTGACTACTTCAACCGCGCCGGGTACGATGCAATCGGCGTCGGCACTCATGATTTCAGTCTTGGTCTGCCAGTGCTCAAGCAGCTTGTGGACAGCTCGCATATGCCGTGGTTGTGCGCGAACATTGACATTGCCGTTACTGCGCCAAGACCCGGAGTGTCGCTCGGGGAACCTGAGACCGAACTTCGTCTCCGTGCCATCCACTTTGACTTCGGTAGGTTCAACGTCCGGCCGGGTGATGCCGAGATTCTGAAGGACAATGCAGGTCTGCTTCTAGAGGCCGCCAGCAGAGGACGGGCGGTCGTAGTGACAATCGAAGGCTACTGCGATCCCGTCGGCAACCCTGAGTACAACATGGCGCTGGGGCTCCGCCGTGCCGAGGCGGCGAAGACCCATCTGGTGAAGTCGGGCGTGAAGGCGGAGCAGTTGGTTACCATCAGCTACGGTGAGGACAAGCTCGTGTCCGATAATCCGGACGAGTACGAGACGAATCGGCGCTGCGACTTCAAACTAGCGCAGACGGACCGTGGGGAGGAATCCATTCCTTGTCTTCCATCTGCGGACTCGACGTCTGCGCTGCTGGCGCCCCATCTTCTGCTTGAGCGGGGCGGTGTGAAGATTGGAGTTCTCGGCCTGATTGCATCCTATGACAGCAGTGCGATTAGGAACAAGGTTGTCGGCGACGTGGAAATCAAACCTGAAGAGGCAGTTGCCCAGCAGCATATTGACGAACTGCGGCGTCGCGGCGCAGACATTGTAATTGGCCTCACCCACATCGGCCACAAGTACGAAAAGAAACTGGCCGACAATGTGCCCGGCTTCGATCTCATCATCGGTGGCCGCAGCAACACTGTCGTTGACCCGCCGGTCGAGACGCCAGAGAACCACACTATCGTCTGTCAGGCGGCAAGCAAGCTGACAGCAGTCGGTTTCCTCGACCTCTCGGTCGATACCGAAACCGGCCGAATCATCGGGTATGAAGGCCGGCTCATCAACCTCTACGGCGATGAAATACCGAAGGACCTTGCCTACCTGGCGTACCTCGATTCGATCCGGGAGATTGCCGAGCGCGGGTTCGATGAGGTCATCGGTACGAGTGTCCGGCGACTGACCCGCGCCGACCTGCGCGAGTCACCGGCCGGGAACCTGGTCACCGACGCGATGCGCGATTACGCCGGTGCGGACATTGCACTTCACAACTCGACCGGAATCCGGTCGGATATCCCGGAAGGCGAACTTACCTACCGGACCGCCTATCAGATCGACGCCTTCGGCAATACGCTCGTAACGGGCGAGTACACCGGAAACCAGGTTAGGGAGATGCTGGAACTCGCTGTCAGCGGCCGCTACTCGATATTCCAGGTTTCCGGCGTGCGGATGACCTGCCGGCCGGACAATCCTCTCGGCAGCAGGCTGCAGTCGGCGCTCATCGGCGGCAATCCGCTCGAACCCGACCGGACGTACCGCGTAGTCACCAACTCCTACATCGGCGGCACCGAAGGCCGACACGCGGTCTTCCGGCTCGGACAGAACGTCGAAGATACCCAGGTGCCGCTTCGTGATGCAATTGCCGACTACTTCCGGCGTCACTCACCGGTCGACGCCAGAATCGAAGGCCGAATCACCCTGCTGGACTGACTCCCGAAAACCGACATAGGAATCTAACCGCCAAGGCCGCCAAGGCGGACTGAAACACCAAGGCACCAAGAACACCAAGAGGAAGTAACCACGGATGGACACGGATGGACACAGATGAGGGCGGAAGTCCCCATTCGTCATTCGACACTCGGCATTCGGAATTAGGATAACCGCCAGGTCCGCCAACACAACAATGGCGGTTCCCAATGACCAATGTGATTTCTCGGGGATACTAGCGAAGAACCGGAGACCAGGTCGGTGAAGTAGCGCCGCCGGTGCGGGTAATCCGGGTCTGACCGGCACCGTTCCAAGCCATCGTGTATATCTCGTAGATACCGGTCCGGTTCGACGCGAAAGCCAGGTGAAGTCCATCCGCCGACCAGCAGGGGTCTTCGTTGTTCCCGCGGCTCGTCAACCTCATGTAGGTCTCGCCCTGGAGATTGGTGACGCAGACCTGGTTTGAACCGCCCGGCTGGCGCTGGACGAAAGCAATCAGGTCCCCGCGCGGCGACCAGGACGGCGAGGTGTTGTAGCTGCCTTCGAACGTCAACCGGTGCAGGTCGGTCCCATCGGCATTGATGATGTAGACCTGGGGCGTACCGGTCCGGTCGGACGTGAAAGCAAGCTGCCGACCGGACGGCGACCAGGACGGCGAGATATCGATTCCTCCGCTGCGGGTCAGCCGGCGCAGCTTCTGCCCCGCGGCGTTCATCAGGTAGATATCCGAGCTACCCTCGAAACTGAGCGCAGCCGCGATTGTCCGCCCGTCCGGCGACCAGGCCGGGGTCGTATTCAATCCCGCTCGCTCGCTCACAGTCATCCGGTTCCCGCCCGCGATATCGCAACGGCAGATGTTCAGCGAACGCTTGCCATAAGCGCAGTATGCAATGTCACTGCCGGTCGGAGACCAGTCGGGGAACAGCTTGACTCCGCCCGAACTCGTAATCCGGACCAGTCCGGTGCCGTCATAGTCGACCTTTGCCAGCTCCTTATGGCCCTGGCCCAGCGCGCGGGTGAACCCGATGCAGGTCCGACTGACGCCCTCCTCACCGGTCAGCAGCTCGATGACGTCATCCGCCATTCCGTGAGCCATCCAACGCCACGGCTTCTGGAAGGGATAGGACTTCGCCGCAATCCGGCGCGAGGAATTGAGGTCGTACAGCCGCAACTCGAGCGTCGGCCCGGATGCCTGCGGAACCAGACCGCCGCAGATGAGAATCTCGGCGCCGGTAGACGCCCATCCCTCAAGGTCCACCTTCCGGGAACCCGTTTCGTAGTCGAATACGATACCGGACTCCGGCTCCTGAAACGTGAAATGCAGCGAGAACCTCAAGTCTGCCTCGAACACACTCTGGACCTGTTCAAGTTGCTCGGCGACTTCCGGGGTGGTGTTTTCAGGACTTGAGAACCCGGCAAGGACAAGGCTCAGCCGGTGCTTGCCGGCAGTCGCCGTAATCCTCAGCCAGAGGGTTTCCGCCGGGATTGAAGAAGAAGGCTGCTCCTGGGCACTGACCAGCAGCGGCAGCACGGCCAGCAGCAGGACCCTACGCATTCCTTCGAGGGAACCTGCACTGTCGCACAGTGGAAACCGCAGGCATGGGAATTGACATCAGCGGCCGATTATAGATGCCGGCGCGACCACAGTCAAGGAACGTGCCTGATCCAAGAACCGGAATGGAACCACAAAGGCACAAAGACACAAAGGCGAAAGGCCAGGAGTAACAAGGCTTTGTGCCGTTTCCCCGGTCGAAGTAATACCGCACCTGCTGGGTGAAAATCCCTTTCGGTTCATGGTCTGCTACTTGGTGTTCTTGGTGTCTTGGTGTTGAAATTCTTGAGTCGGTTTTCTTCGGGCCTGATGTGGTTGATTGTCCAGCGCGGATATTGTATAATTAGTGCATATGGGATTCGGAGGGATTTCTGTCCATCTGTCGTAGCTGCGGTAGCAGACTCACCCGCAACGGTCGGTACTGCACCGAGTGCGGTGCCGGTCTCGGTGCGGGACTGCCGCAGCCCGACGCCCGCATGTCCCGCTACAACAAGAAAAAAAGACGCTTGCTGAGCCTGCCGAGATGCACTCTACTCCAGCACGAGTTGCTCACGCACCTGTTCGGCTGCCGCTTCTGCCCCGAATGCGGCCGCCGACTGACCAGCCCGCAGCCCCAGCTCGAGCCTTCCTGACCCCGAGCATCCGTTCGTCCTTCTTCCTCGCCGGTCATTGGAACTTGGTCATTGGTCATTTCCGGCCAGGCGTTTTCCGCTTCCGCATTTCGCACTTTGACTTCCGCCCTTCTCCTCCCGTGTCCATC
The DNA here is from genome assembly GCA_965370805.1 of uncultured bacterium. Taxonomy (GTDB): domain Bacteria; phylum Hydrothermota; class Tepidihabitantia; order Tepidihabitantales; family Tepidihabitantaceae; genus CBDUVZ01. The sequence goes on from CBDUVZ010000040.1 coordinate 21,348, forward strand.
CGTGGTTTCTTTCTTTCCGTGTCCTCCGCGCTTGAGATTGCCACGTCACTTCGTTCCTCGAATGACGGAGCGGAGCCCGGCGGATAGTTCTCCTCTTGGTGAACTTTGGTGCGCTTGGTGTTTACTCCGCTCCGCTTTGGTCATTGGAACTTGGTCATTGGGCATTTCCACTTCCCCAACCTGCTGCTACCGACTCGGCGGCAAACCCTTTTTCGCCTTGTCGAACCGCTTGAGCACGCACGGGCCGATGCGGCGGACAAGCTCGGAGTCAAGCCGCTTGCTGTCCAAGCCTGCCAGGTATTCCTCGACCATCTTCCGGCGCTCATCGGTTCGGGGTGCGCTGCCCATCGCAATCTGCCAGTACTTCCGGACCGCGCCCGAGTATCCGACCCGGAGGTCTCCGGGCACGCCCGCTTCGACCACCAGCCCCTGCGCTTCTTTCCAGGCCGCATCGATCAGTACATTCCGGGCTTCGTTGTAGCGCCGCACCCGCTCGAACATCTCCTCGGCGCACATCTCCTTGTCCGTCTTCACCCGCCGGCGGTTCGAGACCGCGGCCAGCCGCCGCGCATCACCGGCGCTGGGCAGCCGGTCGAGCTCTCCGGTCTGCGCCATCTCGTGATACCACTTGACCACGACGCCTGTAATCTGCTCGACCGCATCCTCCGCAAACGCGCCGGTCTGCACCAGCTTCCGGCTCGCTTCGGCAAGCCGCTGTTCGAGCTTGTCCCGCTTGGCCTTCCGGCTCCGGTTGAGGATGCCGAACACCTTGCGACCGTGTACGGCCAGTGCAATCCGCACGACGCTCTGGCCGGGAATCCCGAGGGAGTTCAGTGCCGCGTGCAACCGGTTCTCCAGCTTCTGCCGCAGAATCCAGGCCCGGGCCATCTTCCGCACCCGCTCCAGCCGCTCGTCGACCGGCTCGTGTTTCCTGCCTTTGAACCCTTTGCGCCGCCGCCCGATTTCGGTTCCGAAGTCATACCGCACCACCTTGTCTTTGACCCCGGGTTCCAGTCCGTTCGCCAGTCGCCTGACCGCCTCCCGTCCCTGCAACTCGGTAACGGCAGGCTGGGAAGTATACCGGTCCAGAATCCCGGCGATATCCGCGAACTTCGCCCGGCAGGCCCGCAGGTAATCGGCAACCAGCCCCAGCGTCGGGTGGCTCACGCTCGCCCGCTCCAGTCGTCCGACAAAAGCGTGACCACCCTCACCCTTCCTGCCCATCCGTTCCGCCAACTCCTGCTGGCTCAGCCCGGCTTCCTGCCTGAGTTCGCGCAACCGCCGGCCGAACTCTACCGAGAACCTGAATCGATCATCCTGACCGTTCATGTACAGGTCTCCATCAGCACATGATACAGTATTATCTCATTGGTCGCAAGCCGGAATTCCGCGCAACCTCCTCACTCATAGCCTGTTAGCCGGGTCCCACGAAAACCCCCTCCCCCGCCCAGGATGTTGCCTACATTGTTCCCCAGAACCGCCGCCAACTACGTCGCTAATCCCGCCGTCAGCTACGTCGCCAATTTCCTCGCAA
>CBDUVZ010000041.1:0-22831 GCA_965370805.1 uncultured bacterium
AAGGGGATCGCAACTAAGAAATACTATCGTCAATTTATGCAACTAAGCACTAGTTCACGCCGTAGCCGCCACCCGCGCCGAAACTGGACAGGATCGACATGTAAGGCATGATGATGGCGATGATGAGAAAGACCGCCCCGAGGCCCATCATCCCGATCATTATTGGTTCGATCATGGTGGTCAGGTTCTTTACCATGTATTCGACTTCGCTGTCGTAGTAGTCCGAGACTTGCTTGAGCATGTCGTCCAGCGCTCCGGATTCCTCGCCGGTGGCGACCATCTGAACGACCATCGCCGGAAAGACCCCTGACTCGCGCATCGGGGCGGCAAGCCCGCGGCCGCGCCGGACGCTTTCGGCTATGCTCTCAACCGCGCCGGCAATATGGACGTTGCCGACCGTTTTCGCCACTAGACCAAGGCTGCGTAGGATCGGCAGTCCGGTACGGTCCAGGGTTTCGAACATGCGGGCGAAGCGCGACAGCGACATCTTGTAGATAATCGGCCCGAAGACCGGAAGCTTGAGCTTCAACCGGTCCCACCAGAGTCGACCCACACCGGTCCGGATGAAGAGATAGAACAGAACCGCAACCCCGGCGGCGAGAAGGAACACGATATACCAGTAGCGCTGCAGGAAATCGGTAATCATGATCATGATCTGGGTCGGGAGCGGCATTGTGCCGCCGGTAGAAGTCAGCAGCATGGTGAATTTCGGCAGCACGAAGGTGGCAAGTACGATGCCGGCGACGACGAATCCGACCATCAGGATGATCGGGTAGCGCATTGCGGCGCCGACGTCGCTCTTCAGCCGGCGGTCGTGCTCCAGCAACATGACCAGGCGTTCGAGTATCTCGTCGAGAACACCGCCCGTCTCTCCGGCCCAGATGGAATTCACATAGAGCTCGCTGAACACGCGCGGGAACTTGGACATGCAGACGGAAAGCGACGAACCACCCATCAGGTCTTTGCGGATTGCGTCCAGCGCCTTCGCCAGCGGCTTGCTCTTGGTCTGCGCCTGGAGGGCGCCGATGGCTGAGAGCATCGGCAAGCCGGCGCGGTGGAGGGTGACGAACTGCCGGGTGAAGTTGATGAGGTCGACCGGCTTGACTCGCTGGAAGAAACGGCTGAGGTCCACCTGGATGCCGCCGCCCGTCTTCTCTTCCTTGATGGTAATCGGAACATAGCCCAGGCTGTCGAGTTTCTCGACAACCGTATGGATATCGGTTCCTTCGAGCGTGCCCGAAACGACCTGGCCTTCTTTGTCTCTGACTTTGTAGCGGAAAAGCGGCATGACTCCTCCGTTTCTAGACTGGTTTACTCAAATTTCTCGGCCTCTCGCATGACCTCGTCAATCGAAATCACCCCTGCCAGTACTTTGTCTATCCCGTCATCCCAGAGGGTTCTCATTCCGTGTTCCTGGGCCATTGCCCGGACCGCGCTGGTGGGCGGCCGGGTGACAACTAGCTCGCGGACGCGGTCGTTCATTCTCAGTACTTCGAAGATGCCGATCCGGCCGTGGTAGCCCGTATTGCGGCATCGCTCACAGCCACGGCCCCGAGAGAACTTGGTGCCGGGTTCGAGCTCCAGTTCCTCAAGCAGGGCCGGGGACGGGTCGTACTCTTCCTTGCATTTCGAGCAGATCTGACGTACGAGCCGTTGGGCAACGGTACCTTCAATCGCGGACGCAACGAGGAAAGGCTCGATTCCCATGTCGATGAGACGGGTGATGGTGCCCGGAGCGTCATTGGTGTGGATGGTGGAGAATACAAGCTGGCCGGTCAGCGCCGCCCGGATGGCGACACCGGCCGTCTCACCGTCACGGATCTCACCGATCATGATCACGTCCGGGTCCTGACGTAGGATGTGCTTGAGTCCTACGAGGTAGGTGTAGCCGGCCGTTTCGTTCACTCCGGACTGGCAGATCTTGTCGATTTCGTACTCGACCGGGTCCTCAATCGTAATGATATTCTTGTCGCTGCCGCGGATTTCACCGAGGACGGCGTAAACGGTCGTGCTCTTGCCGCAGCCGGTCGGGCCGGTAACCAGGATTACTCCGTGCGGTTTGGCAATCATCTCACGCATGATATCCAGATTGCCACCGGTGAGCCCGAGTTCGTCGAGTGAGAGCAGGCGCATGCGGTCGAGGATACGCATCACGACCGTCTCGCCGTACGTGCTGGGGAAGGTGGAGACCCGGAAGTCGACTTCCCTGCCGTCGACGATTGCTCCGTATCGTCCGTCCTGGGGGACCCGTTTCTCGGCGATATTCATCCGCGACATGATCTTGATACGCGAGACGACGGCAAGCTGCAGTGCTTTCTTCGGTGACACGATCGGGTGGAGCATGCCGTCAATACGGAATCTGACGGTCAGACCTTCGCGGGTCGGCTCGATGTGGATGTCGGATGCGCGCTCGCGAACGGCGCGGATAATCATCTGGTTCACCCATCGAACAACCGGAGCCTCGGAGGCGAGTTCTTCCAGCTTGGTCGGCGCGGCGCTCTGTTCGGCCCCAATACCTTCTTCCTCTTCCGGCAGGTCGTCGAGGCTGGTTATCTCCGGTTCATCCGGAAGGTCCGGCTGCTCCGGTGTGGTGTAGTACTGGTTGAGCGCACCGAAGAAATCCAGTTCCCGGCAGACCATCGGCTCAACTTCCATCCCGGTGGTGCGTCTGACTTCGTCGATAGTGATGATGTCACCCGGGTTGACAAGTGCCACCGCCAAGGTGTTTCCTGAGCGGAACAGGGGAATCAACCTGTTGTCACGGAGGAATTTCTCCGCGAACATCTGAAGTACTTCCGAATCGACCCGGAAGTTCGTCAGATCGACGAACGGAACCCCGTACTTCTGCTCCAGGACTTCGCCTGATTCTTGTTCGCTTGGTGCCTCAGCCATCCTTATGCCTCCTTATTTGCCGGACCGCCCGCCGTTTCCATCCGGGACGTTCAGACCGGCAACCTCAGCCCGTACCATGTCATGGCGCATTACATTGGATTATAGGACGGTGGTGCAGGGTGTCAACCGTTCACATCATCTCTATCTACAGGCAGGGCTTCGCCGGGAAGTCGTGTTTTCACAGGAGGGATGGCGGGGAGGAGTTGACGCTCCGAAGCAGAAGACTATATTTAGCCGCGTTGCACATACCCTTTCTGCACTGTGGAGTGTCCGCCGGTACCGTCCGTGGATGGCAGGCGGCAAACCCCATCCGTCTGCGTGTCCGGAGGGACGTTGTCCGTTCCCGGGTTTCAGGTCAGGAACGGGAGCAGCGCAGGGAGTTTGCTGTCCGGGTCGGGTGGGTCAAGCTGCCGGATTCCGCGCGCCCTTCGCCGGCCCGGGGAGGAGTCAGGTGACCAGATTCGCATTCGGGGTCCATAACCATCAGCCGGTGGGCAATCCGGAGACTGTTGACACACTGGAGCGGTGATGATTGAGTCCGGGTGGCAGGGGCATGTCTGCTATTGGCAGGGCGTTCGATTTTGCTATTGTCTAGGGTAATCCTATGGTTTCCGGTAAGGTTGTGATTCGAGGCGAGGTCGGGCTCCATGCCCGGCCGGCCGCCGATTTCGTCCGCCAGGCTGAGCAGTACGAGTCCAAGGTCAGGCTGGCCAAGGACGGGATGTGGGTGAACGGCCGGAGCATCCTGGCCATTCTGACACTGGCGGCTGAGACCGGCAGTGAGCTGATTCTTGAGGTGATCGGTACCGACGAAGAGGAGGCTTTTGCGGTCCTGAGGGCCAAACTGGAGGAGAATGTCACGTAGACGGGAGAAGTTGATCCGCGGAATCCCGGTTGCGCACGGGTTTGCTTCCGGCATCGTGTTTGTCCATCAGCCGTATCTCCCGGACGTGGTGGAAAAGGCACTGAATCCTGAAGACGTCCGGGGAGAAGTGCGACGATTTCGTGATGCCGTGCAACTGGCCCGGCGGGACCTGCAGACGCTCCGTACCCAGGTGAAGCGCGAGATGGGGCAGGACCTTGCCGGATTCATCGACGTTCAGTTGGCGTTGCTGACCGACGAGGAGGTCCTGGCCGGAACTGAGCGCCACATCAAAGATCACAAGTGCAACGCTGAGTTCTCCTATGCCGAGACCGTGAGCCGGCTGGGCGGTCCGATAGCCAGATCGAACACACCTTTCTTCCGGGAGCGGGTCCTTGATGTTCTTGATGTCTCAATGAGAGTCCTGCGTCATCTGCTCAACGATGAACTGCCGTCGCTTCACGATATCAAGGAGGGTACAGTTCTGGTGGCGCACGACCTACCGCCTTCGGAGACGGTGTTGCTTGACCCGGCGAGAGTGCGAGGGCTGGTTCTCGAAGGGGGCGGCAAGACTTCCCACACCGCGATAATGGCCAAGGCGAAGGATATCCCGACGGTTGTCGGAGCGGATTCGGTGTGCCGTGATGCCGTCGATGGCCAGGAGATTATCGTTGACGGCTACCGGGGGCTGGTGATTCTGAATCCAACCCGGAAGCGACTGGCCGCGCACGAAAGCGACGTCGAACTGGCCCGACAGCATCGGCAGTCGCTTTCGCGTCTGGCCGAGCAGGAAGCGGTTACTGCCGACGGGAGAATGATCGATCTGTCGGCCAATATCGAGTTCCTGGTCGAGGCGCGCGCCGCGCTGGAGCATGGCGCGCGGGGAATCGGGCTGTTCCGCACCGAGTACATCTATTTCGCCAAGCGGCGGCCTCCGACCGAGGAGGAGCAGTTTGAGATCTTTGCCGAAGTGGCGAAGCTGTTGAAGCCCCGGCCGGTCATTGTGCGGACGTTCGACCTGGGGGGCGACAAGGTCATTCCCGGTTACACGGAACTCAATCCGTTTCTCGGCTGGCGAGCGCTCAGGCTCTGCTTCGACAATCCGGAGATGCTCGAGCGGCAGATTCGTGCTATCCTGCGTGCGTCGGCGTTCGGCAACATCAAGATGATGTTCCCGATGGTGTCCGCCCTTGACGAGTTGCGCCGGGCCAGGCTGATTGTGGATCGGTGCAGGCAGAAACTCCGGCAGGACGGCGTGGCGTTTGACGAGCAGATGGAAGTCGGAGTGATGATTGAGACGCCGGCAGCGGCGATAATGGCCGACCGGTTTGCACAGGAATGTTCGTTCCTGTCAATCGGCTCGAACGACCTGACGCAGTACACCTTGGCGGTGGATCGCAGCAATGAGAAAGTAGCCGAGCTCTACGACCATTTTCATCCCGCCGTGCTGCAATTGCTCAAGCAGACGGTCGATGCTGCGCACCGGCAGGGGATATGGGTCGGGATGTGCGGGGAGTTCGCGGCCGATCCGCTGGGGATTCTCGTTCTCCTCGGGCTTGGAATCGACGAGCTCTCGGTCGCGCCGGTTCTGATTCCCGAGGCGAAGAACATCATCCGCTCGATCGATACCCGTTCGGCCGCCGAGATTGCGTCCGAGGCGATGGAGCTCGGGACCGTGCTTGAGGTGAAGCGGCTGCTGCGCAGAGAGCTGCACCGTCGGTTCCCCAAGTTGGCCGAGTTCCTGTTCGAACTGGCAGGGAATGGAGATGAAGATGACACGTAGCCCGGATTCGATGCCGGAGCTGGTTCTCGGGCTGCCGGAGCAGATGGTCGAGGCGACGGTCAGGATACGGCGGGATGGAGAGGAAATGCCGAATGCCGAATGGCGAATGGCGAATGAGGAGACCGACAAGGTCGTGGTTGCCGGTATGGGTGGTTCAGCTATCGGCGGCGACATCCTGCGCTGTCTGCTTGCCGACAAGTGCCCGACGCCCGTTCTTGTTGTCCGTGACTACTCCCTGCCGGCCGCGGTCAATCGCCGGACGTTGTTCATAGCAGTCAGCTATTCGGGCAACACCGAGGAGACGCTGTCGTCGTTCCGTCAGGCGCGCCGGCGCGGGTGCCGGATCGTGGCGATAACGAGCGGTGGCAAGCTCAAGCGGGCCGCGAGCCGGTTCGGTCTTCCGCTCGTGGAGATTCCCGGTGGGCTGCCGCCGAGGGCCGCACTCGGGTATCTGTTCGTATCGCTGCTGACCGTTGTCGAGCGGCTCGGGCTTGCCCGGGGTTTCGGCAAGGACCTGAACGAAGCGACGAGCCTGATGGTCGAGCGGCGCAAGCAGTGGCTTTGCAGGGCGAGAGCAATCGCCCGTAAGCTGGAAGGCCGGCTGCCGGTTGTCTATTCGACCAGCCGACTGCTGGACGCCGTGGCGGATCGCTGGCGCTGCCAGTTGAATGAGAACGCGGAAGTGATGTGCCATACGAATGTGTTCCCGGAACACAACCATAACGAGATTGTCGGGATGGGCGCCCCGGATTTCCTGGCCGGCAGGACGGCGTTGCTCGTGCTGCTGGACCGGACCACGCATCCCCGGACTAGGCTGCGTCTGGGCCACGTGCTGAGTATCACGAAGGCTGGATACGCAACGGCCTTCCGGCTCGAGACTGAGGGCCGGAGCGCACTCGCCCGGATTTTCTCGATGGTGATGCTTGGCGACCTGGTGAGTGTCGAGCTTGCCCGGCTGCGTGGGGTTGACCCGACGCCGATACCGAGGATTGACGAGTTGAAACGGCGGATGGCGCAGGAGAAGTCAAGAGCCAAATGCCAAGAGCCAAAGGGCAGGGGGGCGGGTCGATGAAGTTCAAGGCAGTCATACCCACGGCCGGCGAGGGAAGACGCTTGCGACCTCACACCCATGCAGTTCCGAAGGTACTGCTTGAGGTAGCGGGCAAGCCGATCATCGGCCATATCATGGACCGGTTGCTGCCGGCCGGGCCCGAAGAAGTCTGCGTTGTGGTGGGGGCGCGAGGCGACCAGATAGCTTCCTACCTGACCGGGGCCTATGATTACTCCTTCCGGTTCGTTGAGCAGCCCGAGCCCAGGGGACTGGGTGATGCGGTGTATTGCGCTCGCGAGTGTTTCCAGGGCGAGCCGGTGCTGGTGCTGCTGGGTGACACGATCGTCGATGTCGATCTGTCCGGGTTCGTCGGTCAGGGGAGTGTTGTCGGGGTCAAGGAGGTCGATGACCCGAGGCGGTTCGGCATCGCTGAGCTTGACGGCGAACGAGTGACCCGGGTCGTCGAGAAACCGGCGAAGCCGTCGAGCAAGCTGGCACTGGTCGGCGTCTATTTCTTCCAGGATTCGAAGTTGCTTTTCGATGCCCTTTCCGGTCTGATTCGGCAGGACCTTCGTACCGGCGGGGAGCTGCAGTTGACCGACGCCATCCAGTCGATGGTGGAGCGCGGCGCTGATATCCGCGCCCGGCGAATCGAACACTGGCTTGACTGCGGAACGCAGCAGAGCCTGCTTGATACGAACCGGTATCTGCTCGAGAAGGACGGCTGTTTCGAGCCACGCGAACGGGCGGTGATCGTGCCGCCGGTTTTCATCCACGACTCGGCCCGGATTGAGAACTCGGTGGTGGGACCGAACGTGTCGGTCGGGCCTGACGCGGAGATCCATCGCTCGGTGATTCGGAATTCGATTATCAACGGCAAGGTCCGGTTGGAGCACGTAATCCTGGAGGGATCGATTCTGGGTGAGGGTTCAATGGTGCGCGATATTCCCCGAAAGCTCAATCTCGGTGGGTTCTCGCAGTGGGAGGCCGGAGGCGAGACCGACGCCTGACCGCCGCGTTCAGGGAAGGAAATGAGCAATGACCAAGCCCCAATGACCAATGGGGAAACCGCCGACGATGCAATTCGAGATTGCCGCGACTGACGCGGATACCCGGGCCAGGCTGGGGCGGCTTTCTCTTCCGCACGGGGTCGTGCAGACACCGGTTTTCATGCCGGTCGGGACCCAGGCGACGGTGAAGACCATGACCCCCGTGGAATTGGAGCAGGCCGGGGCCGAGATGATTGTCTGCAATACCTACCATCTCTATCTGCGGCCCGGGCACACGCGGATTCGAGCGCTCGGCGGCCTTTCGCGATTCATGGGTTGGGACCGGCCCATCCTCACCGATTCCGGTGGATTCCAGGTCTATTCCCTTGCTGCGCTGTCAAGAGTGACCGATGATGGAGCCGAGTTCCAGTCGCACATCGACGGCAGCCGTCATCATTTCACACCGGAAAAGGTCGTTGAGATTCAGCAAGCCCTGGGTTCGGACATCGCGATGTGTCTGGATGAGTGCCCGCCGTACCCGGTTTCGCGGGAACGGGCCGGGGAAGCGCTGGCCCGAACCACGCTCTGGGCCGGGCGGTGCCATGCAGCCGCGGGCGCGGAGGCACAGCCTACGGTCAACCTGTTCGCAATCGTCCAGGGCGCGACGTACGCCGACCTGCGACGGCGCAGCACGGCGGAACTGGTCGAAATCGGGTTCCCCGGCTATGCCTTGGGCGGGCTGTGCCTCGGCGAGCCGTCGAGTCTGACCTACGAGATGGTGGCCGAGGTGACGGCGATGCTGCCCGCCGACCGGCCGCGCTACCTGATGGGCGCCGGGTATCCGGAAGACATCATTGCCGCGGTGCGGCACGGGGTCGACATGTTCGACTGCGTACTGCCGACGCGGAACGGCCGGACCGGGAGTGCATTCACGAGCGCCGGGCGGCTGGCAATCAAGAATGCCTGTCACACGGATGACCCGGCACCGCTCGACCCGGCGTGTGACTGCTATACCTGTCGGACGTTCAGCCGGGCGTACCTGCGGCACCTGTTCAACACGGGCGAGGCGCTCGGGCCGCGGTTGCTGGCGTTGCATAACGTCTGGTTCTACCAGAGGCTGATGAAGCAGTTGCGGGCGGCGATTCAGAAAGGGGAGTTCGAGTCGTGGTCCGGGTCGTTCCTGGACAGATACCGGAGAGGCGAGGGGAGAAGTTAGAAGTCAAAAGTCAAGAGCCAAATGCGGAAGCGGGCCGGAATGAACCACGGATGAATACAGATGAATACTGATGGCGGAAGTCCGCATTCGCAATTGAAACAACCAGGAGGTATGTATGCGGCTAGTGAGAGCCATGCTGGCAGCTTCGATTGTCCTGACCGTTCTTTCCTGTGGCGGCGGTGATACAATCAAGATCGGGCTGATTGCGCCACTCACCGGTGACGTGAAGACATTCGGGGAATCGGCGCGCAACGGCGCGATGCAGGCTTTTGAGGAGGCAAACGCGGCCGGCGGCATCAACGGCAAGCAGATTCAGGTGATTGCCACCGACGACAAGAACGACCCGATGGAGGCCGCCAACGCGGGCAGCAAGTTGATCGACCTGGACGGCGTTGTTGCCATCCTGGGTTCGGTCTCTTCTAAGTGCTCGGTTCCTCTGTCGGACAAGTGTCAGGCGTCGAAGATCCCGATGATCACGCCGACTTCCACCAATCCCAGGGTGACGGTATCGGACGACGGGAAACGGAAGGGCTATGTGTTCCGGGCCTGCTTCATCGATCCGTTCCAGGGGACGGTGGCGGCCAAGTTCGCCCGGGACAGTCTGAGGGTCCGGACTGCGGCGGTCATGTTCGACGTCGGCAACGACTACTCCAAGGGACTGGCCGATTACTTCCGGGCGGCATTCGAGCAGCGCGGCGGCGAAGTCGTCTCGTTCGAGTCCTATGCGAAGGATGACGTTGACTTCTCGGCGTTGTTGACCAAGCTGAAGCGGCAGGAACCGGAAGTGTTGTTCATACCGGACTACTACAACAAGGTCGGGCTCATTGCCAAGCAGGCGCGTCAGTTCGGCGTCACTGCGAAGCTGCTCGGCGGCGACGGGTGGGATTCGCCCGAGATGCTGAAGATTGCGGGTGAGGCGATTCACGGCGGATTCTTCACCAACCACTACTCGCCGGACGACCCGAGGCCCGAAGTCCAGGAGTGGGTCCAGAAGTACCAGGCGAAGTACGGGCGTCGGCCCGATGCGCTGGCCACGCTCGGCTATGACGGCGCGTTGCTCCTGATCGAGGCGTTGCGGAAAGCGGTCAAGCCGGAGCCGGATGATATCCGTGACGCACTGGTGCAGATCAAGGATTTCTCCTGCGTTTCCGGCAAGATCACGTTTGACGAGTGGGGCAACCCGATCAAGAGCGCGGTCGTGCTCCGGTACACCGCCGACGGCCAGGAGTACGTGGCAACGGTGGCGCCGGACGCCGGCGGAAACGACGAATGACGAACTGCGAATGACGAATTCGGCATTCCCAATTCGTCATTCGCCATTCTCATGACTTATTTCCTGCAGCAGTTGATCAACGGCCTGCAACTGGGGTTCGTGTACGCGCTGATTGCGCTGGGGTACACGATGGTCTACGGTATCGTGCGGCTGATCAACTTCGCGCATGGGGACGTGTTCATGATCGGCGCCTATCTCGGTTTCTTCGCGATGGCGAACTGGCACCTGCCGTTTCCGGTGGCAATCGTTGTGGCGATGGTGGGCTGCGGGCTGCTCGGAGTGCTGATTGAGCGGATAGCGTACAAGCCGTTGCGGAACGCGCCACGGATATCGGCGTTGATAACCGCGATGGGGGTGTCGCTGTTCATCCAGAACTTCACCAATCTGAACTTCGTTTTCGGTCCCGCGCCGAGGCCGTTTCCCCGGCCGTTCCCGGTGCAAACTTTCGACCTCGGCGGGGTCGCCATCACCAACATCCAGATCATCGTGTTCGGGGTGTCGATCCTGCTGATGGTGGCGCTGACCCTGTTCGTGAACAACACCCGGACCGGCCGGGCGATGCGGGCGGTCTCCCAGGACAAGGACACGGCCCGGCTGATGGGCATCAACGTCAATACGATGATTTCGATAACGTTCGGCATCGGGTCCGCGCTTGCCGGTGCGGGCGGGGTGCTTTACGGCATCGCCTATCCCCAGATCCAGCCGATGATGGGGGTCATGCCCGGGCTCAAGGCGTTCGTGGCCGCAGTGCTGGGCGGCATCGGGATCATCCCGGGCGCGATGCTGGGCGCGGTCATCATGGGTGTGGTCGAGACGTTCACGTCGGCGTACATCTCGTCGACCCTGCGGGATGCGGTGGCGTTCGGAATCCTGATTCTGGTGCTGCTCGTGCGGCCGGCCGGGCTGCTGGGCAAGAAGCAGAGAGACAAGGTGTAGACCGGCATGGTGAACATGCGCAAGCCCGGAACCAGGTTCGAGTTCGGGTCCGGGTGGATTGCGCTGCTGGTGACGCTGGGCGGATTCGCGCTGCTGCAGACGCTGATGGCGACCCGGGTGATAAACCCCTACTGGCAGCAGATTGCCTGCCTGGCCGGAATCACGGCGATTTCCGCGCTGGGGCTGAACCTGGTGTACGGGTACACCGGCCAGTTCTCGCTCGGCCACGCCGCGTTCTACGGAATCGGGGCGTATGCCGCGGCCCTGCTGACCCGGACCCTGGGCCCGAGTATCTGGACCCTGACCCTGGGAATCGTGGCAGGCGCGGTCGTTGCCGGACTGGTGGCGTTCATCGTCGGGCTGCCGATTCTCCGGCTCCGGTCCGACTACCTGGCAATCGCGACACTCGGGTTCGGGATAATCATGAAAGTGCTGTTCGACAACTCGGACGCGGTGATTCCGATGATGGGCGGGTCCGCGGGAATGAGCGGGATTGCCCGGATGACGAACTTCCCCTGGGTGTTCGTGTACACGCTCGGCGCGGTGCTGGTGCTGCGGAACCTGGTCTTCTCAAGCGTGGGCCGGGCCCTGGTGTCGGTGCGGGAAGACGAACTGGCCGCGGAAGCGGTCGGCATCGATACCACCCGGTACAAGACCCTGGGGTTCACCATCGGGTGCATGTATGCCGGCGTCGCCGGGGCGCTCTACGCCCACCTGTACGCGTACCTGAACCCGATGAGCTTCGATTTCCTCAAGTCGATTGACGTGCTGCTGGTCGTTGTCATCGGCGGGCTGGGCAGCATTTCCGGGACCCTGGTGGCCGCAATCGGGTGGACGTTCCTGCTCGAAGGGCTGCGCGTTGTCCTGCCGGCCGGGTTCCAGGACTGGCGGATGGTAATCTACCCGCTGGTGATGATCGTGTTCATGCTGCTGCGGCCGGGCGGGATTTTCTCGGGCACCGAGTTTTCGTTCCTGAAGCCCCGTGAGTACCGGAGGCGCAAGTGAGCGTACTCCTGGGAACCAGGAACCTTGTCAAGAAGTTCGGCGGGCTGGTGGCGGTGAACGATTTCACCATGGACGTCGAAGAAGGAGAACTGGTCGGGCTGATCGGACCCAACGGCGCGGGCAAGACCACGGTCTTCAATCTCATCACCGGGATGTACCCGCCGACAAGCGGACTGGTGACATTCGAAGGCCGGAAGCTGACCGGGCTCAAACCGTTCCGCATCTACCAGCGCGGCGTCGCCCGGACCTTCCAGAATATCCGGCTGTTCCGCGACCTTTCGGTTCTCGACAACGTCCGGGTGGCGTATCACCACCGGGGTGAAGCCGGGGTCGTGCATTCGATCCTGCGTACCCCGAAGTTCCGGCGCGAGGAAGACAAGGCCCGGGACCGGGCCCGGGAACTGCTCTCGATTCTCGGCCTCGAGCAGCGCGAGAGCGAGTTTGCCCGCAACCTGCCCTACGGCGAGCAGCGCAGGCTCGAAATCGCGCGGGCCCTGGTCGCGGACCCGAAGCTGCTGCTGCTTGACGAGCCGGCCGCGGGAATGAACCCGGCCGAAGTCGGCAAGCTGATGGAACTGATTCATTTCATCCGGGACCGGTTCCACCTGACCGTCCTGCTGATTGAACACCAGATGCGGGTCGTGATGGGCGTGTGCGAGCGGGTCGTGGTGATGGAGTTCGGGGAGATTATCGCCCAGGGAAAACCGGACCAGGTCCAGGCCGACCCGAAAGTGGTCGAAGCATACCTCGGGACGAGCGAAGAATAGGATGCTGCTCAAAGTCTCCGACCTGGTCGTTGACTACGGGGCGATCCGGGCCCTGCACGGGGTCTCGTTCGGAGTGGACGAAGGCGAGATCGTCACCCTGATCGGCGCCAACGGCGCGGGCAAGACCACGGCGCTGCGGGCGCTCTCCGGGCTGCTCAAGCCGGCCGGCGGTGAGGTGTGGTTTGACGGCGCGAGGATCGACGGCAGGGCCGGACACACAATCGCCCGGCTCGGACTCGCGCACGTGCCCGAAGGCCGCAGGCCGTTCGCGGAGATGACCGTCAAGGAAAACCTCCAACTCGGCGCGGTCAACCGCCCGGGTTCGGAAATCGGGCCGGCGATGGAACGCGTGTTCAAGTCATTCCCGAGGCTCAGGGAACGGCTCAGCCAGGCCGCGGGTACGCTCTCCGGCGGCGAGCTGCAGATGCTGGCTACCGGCCGGGGCCTGATGGCAAAACCCCGGCTGCTGATGATGGACGAGCCGTCAATGGGCCTGTCGCCGATACTGGTGCGCGAGATATTCAGCATCATCGCGGAAATCAACCGGCAGGGCACTTCGATACTGCTGGTGGAACAGAACGCCCACATGGCGCTCAAAATCGCGCACCGGGCCTACGTCCTCGAAACCGGCCGGGTGGTGCTCTCCGGGTCGGCCGCGGAATTGCGTCAGGACCCGAGGGTGAGGTCCGCCTACCTGGGCGAGTAGGAGGAATGTCGAATGCCGAATTGCGAATGTCGAATGAGGAGACCGCCAGGAGGGAATGCCGAATGCCGGATGTTGAGTTCCGGGCTTGACGCTGGGGCGGTATCACGTAGGATTGGCTAATCCTAAGGAGGTGTTTAGTGCGTAACTACAGTCTCATAGCACTGGTGCTGGTGTTCGGACTGATGCTCACGGTCAATGTCGGGTGCATGAAGTGCGGCGAGAGTCTGACCGAGAAGCTCGCCGAGAAGGCGATGGAAGCCGCGGTCGAAAAGGGCAGCGGCGGCAAAGCGGATATCGACATCGGCGGCAATGTGGATATCTCCTCGCTTCCCGGATACCTGCGCTATCCGGGCGCCAAGGCAATAGGCAGGTTCTCGATGTCCGGCGAGGACGGCAAGGGAACGGTCTGGAGCCTGGAGACCGGTGATGCCCGGCAGAAAGTCGTGGACTGGTACAAGAAAGGCCTGGAAGGCAAAGGCTGGAAGCAGGGCATGACGATGGATACCGGGGAAGGCCTGATGGCGATGTACTCCAGCCCGGACGAGAAGGAAATGGCCACGGTTATTGCATCGACCGAAGACGGCAAGACCGTAATCGCCCTGACCCACGCCAGCAAATAACCGCAGCCGGCAAGCAATGAATCAAGCGGGCCCTCCGGGGCCCGCTTTCGGGCGCAAGCCTGCTAACCGCCCAGAGGGGAGAGCTACCCCGCGGACGGGTAGTCTCAACGCATCATGAAGCGTGAGGCGTAATGCGTCAAGCGACGTCCGTTTCTTCCCGGCAGTCCGTGGCAGCAACACGAGACCGGCTCGTGCTGAATCGGATTCCGATTCGCCCTTGACTCTTCGCTGCAATCGGATAGAACAATAGCGTGGTGACGGGCACATCCGAACGGACAGCCGCGGGTCGGCCGGAATCGGCTGTGCGTGAGGAAGGTGATTTCCTCGAGGACTCAGCAGTGAACCCAGGGTAGGAACGCATCATGTCACCGGACCTGTACGTGCTGTCGATCGTCGATGGTCACACCCTGCCGACAGTGCCGGCCTACAAGGCCGGCCAGGGACTGTTTGGTATGGTGACGGACTGGGCAAAGAGATACCTGCTTGAGATAGACGTCACCGGTTCCTATGCCAAGGGCACCAGAATCAAAGGCTCAACCGACCTCGACCTGCTTGTCTCCCTGGGCCCACGGACCCCCGGGACGATAAAACAGGTCCACGACAACCTGTTTGTCTACCTGAGGAAGAAGGGATATGCCCCGCGCCGGAATGGCGTCGCGGTTACGATTGCCCACTCCGGCTTCTGCATCGACCTGGTTCCGGCCCGCCGGCAGTGGGGGGCGGCCAACAACCACGAGTTGTTCGAGAGCCATCGTCAGCGGCCGAAACTGACCAATCTGGACGTCCACGTGAAGGCGGTCCGGGATTCGGGCCGGGCCAAGGACATCATGGCCGTCAAAATCTGGCGCAACCTCCACGGGGTCCGGTTTCCGTCGCTGTACCTGGAGCTGACCGTCCTGCACGTGCTACGGACTTCGAGCAAGACTCAGCACGCCACCAACTTCCTCAAGGTTCTCGAGTACTTCCGGGACGAGTTCGTGAGTCAGACGGTGGTCGACCCGGCCAACCCTAAGAACGTCATATCCGATGACCTGCTGGTGCACGAGAAAATGGCGCTGTCGTACGTCGCTGAAGAGAACCTGAGGCATTCGGACCTGAGACGGATTATCCGGTAGAACGCCGGATGAGCAGTTCTTTCCTTCCTCTCTTGGTGTTTTCCGCTTTGGTCATTGGGATTTGGTCACTGGTCTTTTCCTCGGACTACCCTGCGCGATTCGGGAATCGCGGGCCGGGAGGGTTGATTGAAGATCAGCGCTGACACAACCATCGAGGAACTGCTCGAGCAGCATCCGGAGTTGAACCGGGAGTTTGTGCGGCTCGGGCTGCCCTGTTTTGTCTGCGGCGAGCCGGTGTGGGGAACCGTTGCCGATGTCTGCCACCGTCACCACCGCGACCCGGCCGAGGTGCTGGCCGTGCTGAACGCGGCCCGGGAGGCCGGGAGCCGGGGTGAGCCCTGAATGGTTCCGCCTGACCATTAACGGCCAACGGCCGGCGGATGTCCGCCGGCCGTCGGTTCCAGCGACGTCCGGTTAGAGCGGGCGGACCGGCTCACAGATGTCGACGATGAACTTGCCCTCAGGATGGTCCTTGGGGTCGTTCAGGTACAGTTCGTAGCACATCCGGTCGTCCGGCTGATACCCGCTTTCCGGCAGCCACTCGCCCATCAGTTTGTCCCAGGATTCGGTGAACTGGTCTTTGGTGATCTCGACGTGCGCCACGGCGAACAGGCCGCCGGGGATTGTCGTCTTGCCGATGTCGCCGTCCACTTCGGTATCTTCGGGAACGGTGATGCAGGCGTCGGCGCGGAGTTTGTCCGGGTCGGTGACTTTCGGGTCGTCGTGATACACGCCGAGCGATTTCGTCTTCGGGAACTGCAGCAGGTTTCGCGGGCCGGCCCACTGCATGAGTCGTTCGAACGCCTTGCCGATGGTGTTGTACAGTCCGATGTTGCGCACGTAGGCGACGTGCATCTCGGGCATCTGCTTGACTTCGACTTCCATGCTGATTTTCCTTTGTCGTTCAGGCCTTGTACCGTCAATGTACAGCGACGCGGAGCCGAAGTCTTTCCCGCGTTTGCTTTCCGTTTTGCGAATCTTGCTCTTGCGGAACTCGCTGGCGCTCTTCCCAAATCGTTCTTTGAACGCCCGGGCGAATGCTGCCGAGCCGGAGAATCCGCAGTCGAGCGCGATGCCGGTAATCGGCCTTGCCGGACAGGCGACGAGCAGTCCGGCAGCATGCTCGATTCTCACCCGGCGGATGAAGCCGTTGAGCGTTTCGCCGACCATTGCGTGGAAGATGCGATGGAAGTGGAACGGGCTGAAGCTCGCTTCACGGGCAAGACGGGCGAGGCTGAGGTCGCCGTCGAGGTTGCCGGAGATGTAGTCGATGACCCGGTTGATGCGCGAGACGTATTCCCGGCGGAGGCGTTCTTTCCGGTCAATCATCGAATAGCTATACGCACCCGGCGCGGTTTGTCAAGTGCGGAGCAGCGGCTGGGTGGAGCAGCGGCCGCCGGTCCGGCGAGACGGCAACTCAGGGTGTTGACTACGTGGGTGGCTATTCTATAATCGGCGGTGCCGTTATCCCCTGAAGATTGGATTGCCGGTTTCTCGGAAATCGAGTCCCGGCCGCGTCCGTACCGGAACGCCGCGGTTTCTTTCCGGGCCCATCCGATGGGCGAATACCGGGAGCGGATGAAGATGGTCCGGGAGACCGGGCTGAACGTTTTCAAGTTCCCGGCTGCGATGATTCCGGGCTGCGACCTGATGACCGATTCCGGGACCACGACGATGACGATGCGACAGTGGTCCCAACTGTTGCTGGGCGATGAGTCGTACGGGTCGAACGAAGGGTATTTCGAGTTCAAGGACCAGGTTGTGGAGACCTTCGGGCCACGCTGGCGCAATGCCCGTTCGGCACAGGAGAACGTGTTTATCTTTCACCAGGGCCGGGCCGCGGAGCACGGTCTGTTCACCTGCCTGAGCCGGGTTCTGAAACCGCGGGCCGGGACGGCGGGAGACGGGCCGTACTACGTCGTGCCGTCGAACGGCCATTTCGATACCACGATGGCCAACATCGAAGCGAGCGGCATCGAGGCGAGGAATCTGTTCTGCGCCGAGGCAAGAGCGAAGGACCCGAACGCGCATTTCAAGGGGGATATGGACGTGGCCGCGCTCGATGCCCTGCTGGCAGACCCGGAGCAGAGGGAGCGCATTCCACTGGTCTACCTGACTATTACGAACAACACCGGCGGCGGGCAGCCGGTTTCCCTGGCGAACGTGCGACAGGTGAGTGAGCTGTGTCATGCGCACGGGCTGCCGCTGATGTTCGACGCGTGCCGTTTCGCGGAGAATGCCTGGTTCATCCGGCAGTTCGAGCCGGGCTGCCGGGACAAGACCATCAGCGAGATCGTCCGGTTGATGTTCGAGCTGGTTGACGGGTTCCACATCAGCCTGAAAAAGGACGGGCTGGTGAACATGGGCGGCGCGCTGGTCGTGTGTGAAGACGGGTTCCTGGTGAAGCGTTACCCGGAACTGCAGCCGGGGCTGACCGCGCACCAGGTGCTGGTTGAAGGCCATCCGACTTACGGCGGGCTTGCGGGGCGCGATCTGAAAGGGGTTGTCGAAGGATTGAAGACAGTGGTGCGCCAGGAGTACCTGGACCACCGGATTTCCCAGGTTCGGCGTTTCGGAACCCGGGTCGGGGAGGCGTGCGGCGCGGACGTCGTGGTCAAGCCGGTCGGCGGGCATGCAATCTACCTGGACCTGGACCGGTTCTTCGCGGATACGGAGCGGCGGGATGAGGAGTTCCCGGGCATCGGCCTGACCGCGCTGCTGCTGGTTGCCGGACACCGGATGTGCGAACTTGGCATCTATGCCTTCGGGAAGAACGTCAATGGCCGGGAAGTCGGGCCGGACCCGAGGGTGAATTACGTCCGGGCCGCGGTGCCGCGGCTCTGCTACGAGGACGCGGACCTTGACGCCGTTGCCGAGGCGGTCGGGATGCTGTACGCGCGGCGGACCGAGATTCCCGGCGTCGAGGTGGAATACGGCCAGGACCTGCCGATGCGTCATTTCATCAGCCGGTTCCGGTTCAAGGCGCAGGAATGAACCACTGATGAACACAGATGATGGCGGAAGTCCGAACTCGACATTCGGCATTCGTAATTCGACATTGCAGTGAAGCAGTACCAGCGGACCGGGGTGGTTTCGGAGCGGGAGTTGAAGCGGCTCGGCGTGATTCCGCCGCTGGCCCGGCTCCGGAAAGGCCCGGTGGCGATAGTCGAGTGCATCGAGAACATCCCGTGCAATCCGTGCATCTACGCCTGCCGGCGCAAGGCGATTACTATCAAGGGCGGGCTTACCGGTCTGCCGCAAGTGGATTTCGAGAAGTGCAACGGCTGTACGCTCTGCATCGCCCGGTGTCCGGGGCTGGCGATATTCGTGGTCAACTATGCCTACTCGGAAACCGATGCCACGGTCGCGCTGCCGTACGAACTGCTGCCCAGGCCGAAGAAGGGCCGGCGGGTTGCGGCGCTCGACCGGGCCGGGGAAAGGGTATGCAGCGGCAAGGTAGTCAGGGTTCTTGATACGAAGGCGCTGGATCGGTGCGCGGTCGTGACGGTCGCGGTGCCGAAGAAGTACTGGAACCGGGTGCGGAGCATCAGGGTAACGACGAATGTCGAATGACGAATGTCGAATGAGGCCCGACGCTTCGGGCGTGAAGCGTATTGCGTGGAGCGTAGAGCCGGAAGCGGAGGCTAGATGAACCTGCTGATTATCAGTCTGCTGGTGGCATTTGCGCCGCAGATGCCTTTGTCCGTGGCAACGACCGACGATGTGCTTGCCGTGTTTGCGAACCCGGCCGGGCTGGGTATGGGCCGCAAGCTCGACTTCTACTACCGGTACAACTTCGAGCCGGGCGATTACTGGAGCAACAACTCGTTCGCCGCGAGCGTCGGGCCGGTCGGCGCGTTCTGGGAGCCGAATGACCGATTCGGTTTCGCACTCGGCGCGGGCAGTGACGGTTTGCTGGCCGGTGTGAGGCTGGTGCGCGATTCGGTCACGCGCTGGGACCTGGGGGCGATGTGGCGACCCGCGCGCTGGTTCTCCCTGGGCGGGGTGTGGAATGACCTTGGCCGCGAGTGGGGTCGGGTCACGGCGGGCGTAGCGGTCCGGCCCTTCGGCAGTCGTTTCACCTTGTCAGTTGACGTGAGTTCCGCCGACTACTCGGACCCCGTTGTCGGGATTGAGTTGGAGCCGGTGAACGGGATTGCGCTGGCCGCGAAAGTCAAACCCTCGGATTGGAGTGTGAACGCCGGGCTGACCGTGGGTTTGGGCCAACTGAGCGTCGGCGCGGTGGGGACCCGGGTCGGAGACCGGAATCAGGCCGGGGCGCTGATCCGGCTGGGCAAAGAAGACCGGCGCACGCTGGTTCCGCGCACAAAGCGGTATCTTGAAATCAGGCTTTCGGGCTCGATAGCCGACCAGAAGCCAGGGTTCAGCCTGATGGGCTCGCGGCCGAGCCGGACCACCTGGGAACTGCTGGACCTGATTGCCCGGGCCCGGGACGACCGGGAGATTGCCGGCATCGTCCTGAAACTGGAAGGGTTCAGGATGGGGTTTGCCCAGGCCCAGGAGTTCCGGGCCGCACTTGAGGAGTTCAAGGCCAGGGGCAAGAAGGTGTACGTGTATGCGACCGGCCTGGGCATGCGCGGCTACTACCTTGCTTCGGTCGGTGACAGGATAGTCTGTCATCCGGTGGCGGACGTGAATATCCCGGGCGTTTCGATGGGGGCGCTGCTGCTGAAGGGGACGTTCGAGAAGCTGGGACTCGAGTTCGACTTTCAGCGGTACGGGAAGTACAAGTCCGCGGTGGAGATGTTCACCGCGGATTCGCTCAGCCCGGCAAATCGTGAGCAGCTTGAGGCCCTGCTTGACGCGGTGTACGAGGAGTTCCTTGCGGGCGCAAGCGCCGGGCGGGAGATGAGCGCAACTGAAATGGAAGAGCTGGTGAACCGCGGGCTCTTCATGGCCCATGAGGCGAAAGCCGCCGGGCTGATCGATACCACTTGCTATCACGACGAACTGGATGACCTGCTCAAAGAGGAAGTCAAAGGGTTCCGCAAGGTCACGGAGAGTGAGTACCTGGGCCGGGTCGATTTCGACTACGACTGGCAGGGGCCGGGGCTGGTGGCGATTATCTACGCGTGCGGCGGAATCATGGGGGGCGAGTCGGGGACCGACTTCCTGACCGGGAGCATGACCGCGGGGGCCAATACCCTGGTGCGGGCGATTCGGGCGGCACGCAAGGACAAGCGGGTCAAGGCGATTGTGCTCCGGGTCGATTCTCCCGGAGGCAGCGGGTTCGCGTCCGACCTCATCTGGCGGGAACTGGAACTGGCCAAAGAGAAGAAGCCGGTAGTGGCTTCGATGGGCAACGTGGCGGCATCCGGCGGGTACTACATATCCTGCGGCGCGGACCGGGTTTTCGCCGGCCCGACGACACTGACCGGCTCGATCGGCGGGTACAGCTTCAAGATCGTGACCGAAGGGCTGTACAACAAGCTCGGGGCGAAGCGCCAGATGCTGAAGCGGGGTGAGCACGCGGATTACGGTTCCGATGCAAGGAGATTCACGCCGGAAGAGGACTCGATTCTCCAGTACCAGGTGGACCATTTCTGTCACGAGTTCGTCCAGAAGGTCGCGGACGGCCGCGGGCTGTCCTTCGAGGCTGCGGACTCGGTGGCCCAGGGCAGGGTCTGGTCCGGGCGCGACGCGCACCAAGTCGGGCTGGTCGATTCGCTCGGCGGACTGCTGGTGGCGATTGAGTGGGCCAAACAGCAGGCGAAGTTGAAGGAATGCGACTTCGTGTTCTACCCGAAGCCGAAGAGCGGGGTAATGGCAATGCTCGGCAGGCTGCTGACGAGGCAGATTGAGCAGTGAAGAAGAGAAGCTCAGGAGCGCATGACGCATGACGCATTACGCAAGACGCATGACGCGTCCGGCTTCCGGCGTCAAGCGTAGAGCGTCAAGCGTAAAGCGTGCAGCTTCCGGCGTCAAGCGTAGAGCGTCAAGCGTAAAGCGTGCAGCGTCCGGCGTCCGGCGTCCGGCGTCAAGTGCAAAGCACCCGATAACTATCGTCTGCCGGTGTGAGGAAGTTACCGAGCAGGAGATCATGCAGGCGATTCGGGACGGGCATCACTCGCTGGAGGAAATCAAACGGGTGCTGCGGACCGGGATGGGGCACTGCCAGGGTCGCGGGTGCCTGCGGCTGATTGCCCGGATGATTGAGGAAGAAACGGGGATTCCGGCATCAGAACAGAAGATGCCAAGACCCCGGCCGCCGTTGAAGCCGTTGCCGCTCGGGATGCTGGGGGAGTCGGATCGCGATGCGTAGGACGGCGGACACTGTCGTCATCGGCGGCGGTATCATCGGCGCGGCAGCCGGGTACTACCTGGCGAAGCGAGGTCACAAAGTAGTGCTGCTGGAGCGGGACTTCCCGTGTTCCGGTTCGACCGGACGATGCATCGGCGGCATCCGCGCCCAGTTCACCCACGACCTTTCAATCCGGGTGATGCTGGAGAGCATCCGGTTGTTTTCCGAGTTGCACGAAGAGCTGGGTCAGGACGTGCACTGGTACCAGGGCGGATACCTCTTCCTGGCTTTCGACGAGCAGCGCAAGCAGGCCTTCCTGGATGCTATCGAGATCCAGAGCAGCTACGGTTTGAAAGTAGAGTTCATCCCGGCCGCCGAGTGCGGCCGGATTGTGCCGGGCCTGAACCGGGACGGTCTGGTCGGCGGGGCGTACTGCGCGACCGACGGCCAGGCCGATCCGTTCAAGGTGACCTACGGCTACCTGGCCGGTATCAAGCGACTGGGCGGCGAAGTGCGGGTCAGCTCCGAGGTGAAGGAAGTCAAGGTCCGGCAGGGCCGGGCGGTCTCCGTCGTCACGAGTCGCGGGGATGAGGTCTCAGCGGGCAGTATCCTGAACGCCGCCGGGTGCTGGGCCGACGACGTCGGCAGGATGGTCGGGGTCGCGGTCCCGGTCAAGGCCGACCGGCATGAGTCACTGGTGACCGAGGCGGTCGAGCGGTTGTTCGACCCGATGCTGGTTGACTACCGGGCCGATGGCTGCTACTTCGTGCAGCACGTGGGAACCGGCCACCTCATCGGGTGCTACACCCCGGTGCCGCTGGTTCCGGGACAGAGCACCGACGTCACCGACGAGTTCATCACCGAGATGCCGCGGCGGATGGTGCGGCTGGTTCCGAGGCTCGACCGGGTCAAAGTGCTGCGCCAGTGGGCCGGTTCGTACGGCATGAGCCCGGACGGAAGTCCGCTGTGCGGGGCGACCCCGATTGACGGGTTCTACGTTGCCTCGGGCATGAGCGGGCATGGGTTCATGTTCGGCCCGGCTCTCGGCAGGCTGATGGCCGAGTTGATTGACACCAGTGAAAGCTCGCTCCCGCTCGACCAGTTCGCCCTAGACCGCAACTTCGGCCAGGCCGAAGCGATGAGATAGCCCGACGCGGTACTGAACACCAAGGCACAAAGACGAAGTAACCACGGATGATTGGAGTGAGTGAACGAGCGGAAAGTGCCCTCGGAGGGCACAACACGGATGGACACAGATGAGGGCGGAAGTCCGAATTCGTCATTCGACATTGTGATAAGCGCCAAGAGGTTACTTCCTCTCCCTTGACGGGAGAGACTCGCTATGTCTAGCCCC
>CBDUVZ010000042.1:0-22588 GCA_965370805.1 uncultured bacterium
CTAATGTACTCATGGAGCCGCAGCCATTTTCAACTAGGAAAGGGACAATCTCGGAAGAAATGTTGCCGGAAAACTTGTCCAGAGACTTCTCGAAGGACTTGCCGGAAGACTTGGAAGAAGTGTTGTCACAAGACTTGCCAGATGACCTGCCAGGGGTCTTTTCACAGCATTCCAACCAACCCGCCATGACCCGCACCCAAAAGTCCCTACCCGAACCCGCCACCACCAAGTCAATCAGCGGATTGCGATATGCAGTGGGCGGTATGAGGTCAGCGGACCGCTGTCAATCACGCACGCCTCCACAACCCCGAAAACAGATGGCTGACAAGTTAGCCTTAGTGAGCCGGGTCAAGTCCACTGCAGACTAACCCTTGGCGAGCTTTGCCTCATAGATTGTGGCGCGTTTCAACTGAGTATAGACGCAGAGACCTACCGCAGCGCGCTTTCCCTGTGTGGTAGAACGTTTGTAGCCGTTCAGGTGCCCGAGCAATTGCCCGATGCCAAGGTGCAGCTTCAGCGCCTCTTCGAAGCTGATGGTGATGTTGATGGCCTTGGGCGCGTTATCGCCCTGAGGCGGACTGAAGCGGTCTATTGCTACGCTGCCGAACGATTCCTTTTTCTTGATCTGCTGTTTCATCTTGCCTCCTTCATGGCTACGGAACTGACTTCGAATGGCTTCGCCCCGAGCTTCATCAGGTTCTCGTTATGCTTCGTCTCGAACGTGTACAGCGGCTTGCCGGATTCCACGACCTCGCGGCAGAGCTGCTCGGTCTTGCCGCCGGGCGAGGCGTGGGGGACGAGGACGCGACCGGCAAGCGCGGCGACCAACCGGTTGCGTAACTCGGCACGCTTGGAGGACTTGCGCTTCTCCTTCGCGGGGAACGGTGACAGCACAAGTAACCGGCCGTCTTCCAGCGGCTTCCGCCATTCCTTGGGGATGCGCATAGTCTCGATGCTCCGAGCCGGACAGACGATGATAGGTTGCTTGCCGCGAAGAAGGATATCCAGGCATTCCTGCTCCATTGGCGAGTGAAACCCGCTGATGACAGTGACGTTCTTATCCCGTAGCTCCTTCATCAAGTCGAAGGTCTTCAGAATGATGTTGCCCGGGCACTTAATGGAACAGAAGAGGGCCAACAGTGGTACGCGAAGCAGACGCACATCCCCGCGTGCAGTACACGCCTGGCCCGCTGCCATGGCCGAGGTGGTCTCTTTCACACTTGATACGGCGCACACCCGGGCTATTCTACGGTGACTGGAGACGAAGTCCGGCTTCATGCCGGGTGATTGCTGGACCGCGGTTTGGCAATCCTATATCTCCGGTTCTCGCATCACATGCCCCCAGCTTCGCGGACCAGTCAACGACAGCACTACCAAAACGTCGTTATTGCGCAAGTCTTGCAATACCATAACTTACGTTGTGTAGTTACATGGGAATTGTATAGAACTTTGCCTAATTGGCATTCTTTTGTTCCGGCCTATGTAACTCCCAGACTGCGCCCGAGCCCCGCCTACTTCCGCCAAGGCATACCCTTATGACCTTGTTGCGCCGCAATTCCTGCAGCAAGTTCATCACGTAGGTTCTCTTCTGGTGCTCCACCAAGGCGTCGGATATTTTGTTCATAAGTAGCTTATCCAAGTCTGTTCTCTTTGCCGTGCCGTACTTGGCCAGGTAGTCAATGACCACCTTCTTGTAGTAGGCCTTATCGAACGCTCGACGTTTGATGTAGTCGGCCCGCGTATCGGTCGCGGCCGCCACTTTGGCTGAGACGTAAAGGTTCGGGCGACGACCTTCCACCAGTCTTCTACTCTTGAGCAACCTGAATTCGTCTTCGGTAAGGACCCGTCGCTTCTGCACCTTGTCCAACAGCATGATGGTAGATAGGTCCAGGTCGGTCCGTTCCATCAACAGCTGGCTGTATCGCTCATCCAGGATTCTGCCCTGCAGGGTAACTCCCACCCGGTCATGCTGAGACAGATCGTAGTCCGGTAACGGGAAGAAGCGACCGGCCTGTGTCCGGAACATCTTCTTGATGCCTCCTCCCTGCGTCTCAATCATGTTCAGGTTCACCATGGCCTCGGCCAGGAAGCGATTGCGGTAGAATTCGGGCGGCGCGTCCCGGTGAATCACGCTCTCAATGTCACCGGGGATGAAGCTGCCCATGTTCGAGAAGCGCAGGCTGGTCGGAGTCTCGACCACGTTGATTCGACCGCCCAGTCCGTAGTCCTGATGAGCGATGCAGTTATGTAGCGCCTCACGAATCACCCACGGATCGTACTGACTCATTTCCGTCGGGAACAACGTCCCGCTCGGCATTGCACGGAGCGTCAGGTTGCGGATCCGGCTGAGAACCCGGTCGACCTGAAGAATAAGCGGTGCACCGAAATGCGCATAGTCCTGTTCCTGATTCTTCTCGTCGCGCAGGAGCCACGATATGCGTGCGACGGCCGGAGCCAGAAGCTGTGTCACCTCCGGGCGTCCGAGCAACAAGATCGCGGTGTTCGTCACCGAACCCCGGATAGTCAGCTTTGCCTTGTTGAGAAAGGTGCCGACTTCCCACTGACGGGCTTCAGCCGCCTGCACTGGATGTTTCACGCCGAATTGCTTCCGAGCCATCTCGATCGCATCCGGGTCCAAGTCTTGGGGTGACGCGCCCTCACATATCTGTGCCGACCAGTCCCGGCGCAGCACCCAGATGTCGCGTTCCTTCTCCGGGTGCTGCGCAAGGCTCGTCTTGCACTCGCCCACTCTCACGTATGCCTTTCCGTAGAACTTGACCGGGCGGTCGTGTGCCGCCTCGACATCAAAAACCACCACGGGTCCATCGGAGTGCGGGACGATGTCCACACGCAGGCTGACCCGAGGTTCCAGCCCCCTCGTCAGCCAGAGCATCAACGGCTGGCCCTTGTTCCGTTCCTCGTGCGGGTCGTAGGGAGTCCCGACAACTCGGTGCGTGGTGTTCTCGACACCGAAAACCAGATAGCCCCGCAGCATTCCATTCAGCGCAGCAGAGTTGGCCGTCGCCGAGAGGTACTCACCCGTCTCCTGCGGTGCACAGGCCTTGCCTTTGAACTCAAACCACTCGGTCTCGTGCGGCTCCCGCCGCAAACGGTCTATCAGGGCTACAAGCTCAGGCTTGGCCTGTTGCGTCAAGTCCTATCCCTTCTCGTTCCCCGCCCTGCGGTCCATCCGGTACTCGATGTCGTAGTTGATGATGAAGTCCAACTCCTCATCCGTGAACCCGTAGTGCTTCGCCAGCACCTGATCGACTTCGTTCAGCCGTCATCATCGGCTGAGAGGATACCGGCTGCGGGGTGACGGGGCAAGGAGTCTCGCAGGCATCTCCCGGGCGGTTGGCGGTCAGCGGCGGGTGGAAAACGGTTAGCGTCACCGTTACCCCCTTCTCGTCGGCGTTCTCACTCTTCTACCGCCGGTGCCGCGTGGTGCCTCTTGAACAGCTTCTCGAAGTCCTGTTCAGGGTACGCATCGATTACCCGCTGGATGAAGTCCTCGTCGACCAGAGAACCGTAGGTCACACCCTTGTACACCAGCACTACATCCATCTCTCGTATCAACCCCTGTGCGGTGGGCATGACGGTCGTGAGCCGGCTCTCGATGAAGCGAGAGGATTCCGACTCTGTGGGTCTGTCACCCAGCATCCCTCCAGTGAGGCGTCCGGGCGGATTGCGCATAAGGCCCGGCAGCAGCATCTTCACCAGGCGGACCCTTGATTCTTCCAGTCGCTTCCCCAAGTCCTGGGCAACGGAACTGCGGAACTCCTGCACGTGCTCCTTCAACTCGTCAACGCGCGCTTTGAACTTGGACTTCTGCGCCCGCAGCAACACGGATCCATACTTCGCTCCCAGACTCCTTAGGAAATGCTGGCGAATCTCCCGCACTTCGCGTTCCAGGTGGTCTCCGGACAGCTTCTCACCCTTCTCTATGAGGGCGAACCCGGTTCGTAGCCGTTTCTGCATGTCCTCGTCCGAGGTCAATCTCAACAGGTCATCGGGGATTGTGACCTTGTGGCTCGAGATGCGACATCCAATAAGACTGAGGTCGACGAACTCGAGCTCCGAGTTGAACACACGCTCGGCTCGGGCGATATCGAACTTCTTGGGGGGATTCCGCTTCAGGTCCTCGTTGACCCGAGCGAGCTGAGTTGGCTCCACCTTGGTCATGCCGACTTCGCTTTCCGTGTGCCCCTCTGGCGGACAGACAACCCGGAACAGCTGCTCAGCCTGGGCTCGACCTATGCTCGCCGCATTCGGTGTCTCGTCAGAGTGGCCGGACGCCTCGACCAGCAGCGGCGTGGGAGAGAATACCCACCCGTCGCTGTCGCATATCAGTACACCGATTCGGAGCCCGGTCGCGTCCCGAATCGGTATCCCGGCATGCTGCAGGACGTTGAGCCCGTCCACCGTTCCGTATCCAAGCCGGCATACGTCCGAGGTAGCGTCCACGGTCACGGCTACGCTCTCTGGGCCCAGACGCCGCATTGCCTTCACCAGCGCTCCGGCTATCGTTGCATCCAGCCCTGGTGCACCATACACAACGCGCTGCTGGCTGCTGTCAATACGTGCTGCTATGTTGGCTGGGAACAACCCCACGAAGGTTCTGTCGCTCATGAGTTACTCCTCCTTCGCATCCCCCGCCCCACGGCCCATGCGGTACTTGATGTCGTAGTTGATGATGAAATCCAACTCCTCATCCGTAAACCCATAATGCTTCGCCAGCATCTGGTCAATCCGGTCTATGATACCGGTCTTGCTCTTCCTTGGGTAGAACTCCTGATACTCAATCTGCCCGGTTTTCAACGATGTCTTCTTGAGCATAGCCGAGTTGGTCCGGTAGTCGACCATCAGCCTACTACAAAGGCGACCCAAGGCACTGCTCTCTGCCGAAGCGAATCCGTCGACGCCGACAGGAAACTCCCGCAGATCTATGGGGTTCAAGTCACGGCCGTTGGTGGTGAGCATGAAGTACCAATAGAATAGCGTGCTACTGAGTACGGCAATGGCGCTGTCCCGTTGCGCAGCCGAGCCAAAGTACAAGTAGTTCTCGCGACTGGACACCGACTTCTTGCCATTCAGGACAAACCGGGGCTGGAAGTCAGTGTATATCTTCCAGTATCTGCCGCCACCGATGCGGTAGTAGATGCGCGTGGATGACCGCTTGACGAAGGAAGACCCGAGGCGTCCAGGCAACGTTTCCAGCTTCTCTACAATCGCCCTCTCCAGGCCTGAACTGATCTTGGGCAACACATATGGCCTAAGAGGCCGTCCGGCGTTCTCGTACACGATCCGCTGAAATAGGACGCCGCGTTCTTCGCTCGCCCATTTCGTAAGCCCAGTAGAGAACACAGAGCTGTCGTTGGTGCCGTTTCTAACAACTGCGATTGTAAGCAGGACTTCTGCCCCGGTGAAGAGCTTGCTGGGCCGTTCCGCATAGCTGCTTAGCCACGCTGTCCGCCTTGGACCGTTCACGAACGCCTGCGCCGAGGCCATCCTCTGCGTGCATCCGAAGCTAATTGGCAAGACCAGACAGAAGCAACCCTGCCGTCTCAGCAGGCCGAACGCCCGCTCAACAACATAAGCATAGAGATTGCCGCACTCAGCTGTCGCGTAGCCCTTGATCGAGTATTCATCACGAACCTTGCTGTACTCAACGAAAGGCGGGTTGCCGATGATGACGTCGAATCCGCCGGATTTCATGATGCCGTGAAACTCGACGAACCAGTGAAACGGCTTGTGGGACTTGAGCCACGCGCGGAAGGCCGCCTGTGTCTTTACGTTCTTCTCGGCAAACCAGCGGGCCAGATACGGACTGAGCTCCTGATTCACAGCGTCCCGCTGAGCCTCAACTTTCTTCTTGTCGCCCTCCGGGACTGCCTGGCGCTTCTCCGTCTCGAGTTGACGCTTGCGGAACACATCGAAGGCCTGCTGCAGGTCCTCAAGACGAACCCGGATGTTGGCAAGCGCGTCCTCATGCTCGCCGTAAACGAACCCCGTCTGCTTCACAGTCTCGGTCTTGTATAGAGCCTGAGCGACATCCGATTCCGTCGCATACCCCACCAGCGTGTTGCCGGCCCGGATGTTGAAGTCGATGTCAGGCAAAGGCTCGATGCCTAAGTTGTCCTTGTTCGGGTCAGGCTCAACTTGGGCCGCGAGCTTGAGGAAGAGCCGGAGCTTGCATATTTCGACCGCCTCGTCCATGATGTCCACGCCGAACAGGTTATTGATGATGATGGACTTGAACACGAAGTACTTGCGGCTCGTGTGCCGAGATACCCGCTCCAGGACATCCCTGAAATCTTTGTATTTGTCGGCTCTGTGTTTCTTGCCTGAAGACTCCAGTTCATCGAGGAACGTCTGCATCCGGTCCAGGCAGGCCTCGTACAGGACTTCGAGGATGTTCAGGGCCGCGAAGAGGAACGCACCTGAGCCGCAGGCCGGGTCCAAGACACTGATGCCGGATTCCGGCTTCAGGTTGGACTTGTCCGGCACCCTGCCGGCAATCGCTCGCCAGACCGCACGCAGCAGTTCCGGGCCTTCGCTTTGCTCGACAACGTCCTGCGCGAACTGACAGATGTCCAGGTTGTACGTAATCAGGTCGTTGATGTCCCTGGTTTCACCTGCAGCCAGCTTCTGTCTGAGTTCCAGGCAGCGCGTGCGTCGGGCAACGTATTCGCGCCAGGTCTCAGTCGGTAGTGTCAGCTTGTTGCCGTCGTCGTCCAGCAATTCGGCATCTCCCAGGTTGTACCGTTTGTCGAACATCCGGGCTTTGGGGTCGTGCATGCCTTTCTGGACGAAATCGGGCAAGCGCGACTCGGGAATGACATCGCCGGCCTTGTCTATCACACCTTTCCTGACCGCATCGTAGATGTACCGGTCCGGGTCAGTCTGCAGTAACCGCCAGACCGACTGTTCACCTTCAAATGCCACCCTGCACTTATTCCGGGCCATGTCGAAGATGCGGGGAACCACCGTATTCCGGGAGATATACCCGGTGATGTCCTCTTTGGTGTAGTACGCGCCCATCTGCTTCTGGTTGATGTACTTCTCAAAGATGTACCCGAGCACGTCCGGGTTGATTTCGTTGTCGTTGCGCAGGGGGTGTTCGTCCAGATGCCACTGGTACTGATCGAAGAATGCGAACAGCTTGTCGAAGGCCGCATCGGTAATCCTGATTTCCTTGCCGTACCGATCTTCGATTTCATGAACCTGAAATATCCCACCATTGAGATATGGCACTCTGCCAAGGAGCTTCCTGGTAGCGGCTGAACGGTCTTCTTCTTTGCGGGCGAAGCCCTTGAAGAACAGCGCACACAGGAACCCGCGGTAGAACCGGTCCTTGCCGCGCTGCTTGCTCTGAACCAGCCTGTCGCGCAGGTAGTCCGGGTTGCTGTTCAGGAACCCCTTCTTCTGGACGAAGTAGATGAACATCAGCCGGTTGAGCATCACCGATACGTACCAGCGGTGCATGTCTTTGTCCGGGATGCCCTTGATGAACACAAGGAACGCATCGTGTTCTGTCTTGAACTGGCCATAGAACCGCTTGGTGACACGCTCGACGTCAAACGCAGTTCGGACCCGGCTCGTCACGTCCCGGATTGCGATGCCAGCTTCCTCCTCCAGGCTGAAAGCCACAGCCTGCAGCTTCTGAAGCAGGGCTTCACCCGACTGATTCGGATAGAGCGTGTGCTCACGGCATGCAGCTGGCCTGCCGGGTTCGCGTTTCACCCATTGCCAGACCTGGGTTCCCTTGTCCTTGTCCACAAACACGAGGATGTGCTCGTGGACGAGCTTGACTACCTGCCGTTCGATCTTGAGCCGGGTCTGGTAGTCCGGCGAAGCATCGGCGTCGCGCGGCGTGCAGACCAGGACAGCCATGCCGTGCTTTTCGGCGACACCGGCAAGACCGAACTTCTGTCCGTCGACCGACACTTCTGTCTTTGTCCGGAGCGTATCCCAGCCCAGCTCTTCGATGAACAGCGACTCGAAATCCAGGGCCTTGAGATATTCCCGAGCTCTGGCAAGGTCCATCGCCGTGACTTACTTCGCCTTCTTCTCGTCAACCAGACCCAGGGAGCAGATTATCTCAGGTTCTTGTGCCCGTTCCTCTTCGTGGACGATACACAACCTGCCGTCAGCTCTCAGTTCAATAACCAGTTTGGCCAGGTCTTCGTCCGAAACCCCGCTGCGCAACTGACGGTTCAGAGTATCAGTTGCTGACTGCCGGAGCGGATGCTTGTAGATGTCCTCCAGAGTTTTGTCCAGTTCCTCGAGCTTGAACAGTGAACCTTTTTCCTGCTCGGCATAGGCCTTGAGCCTTTCATAGGTTCGGAATCTGGCTCCTGACGGTCGCCCCAGTTGACCGCCGACCAGTTTCTCTTCCTCGGCAATGAACGTGACCCCTTTGTGGACCAGTTGATGATGTTTGTCCTGGCGGGGCAGTGCCGGGGTGTCTGGCTCGCACTTCGCCGCCTTCAGGATGGCGAATTGAGATTCAGTAATGCTCTTTCCGCTCTTGTCAATCCAGGCCAGGGCGTCGTTGCCTTCGCCCGTTCGCACGTAGACGAGCACGCCTTCCGGCTTGTCAGGCTCAGGAAAATGAGGCCGCGTCGAGTACACGACCGCAGGCAGGTTCGGGACTATCTTCTCAAGGCCCGGGTCTTTTTGCAGGGCGTTCTTCCATATCTGATATGCGTAGGATGCCAAGTCGACTTCGGTTTCGTCCTCGCCGTCGAGAATCCCGGCCTTCTCGTTGTACAGGTCAAGCACAGTCCGCTTCTCGTGCTCGTCTTCGAAGAACATCTCATCAGTACCGACAACCTCGGCATTCTCCTGCAAGCGCTGTCGCACCCTAGTCCGAAGGTGGATGATCCGCTCCACTCCCTCAGCCGGCAGGAATGAGTAGCAGTAAATTTCTTCTTTCTGCTGCCCGATACGGTCAACCCGGCCGGCGCGCTGCACCAAGCGGATGATAGCCCAGGGCAGGTCATAGTTCACTACTACCCGGCAGTCCTGCAGGTTCTGACCTTCGCTCAGCACATCGGTGGCCACCAGAACACGCAGTTCTTCTGCCGAACTGACCCGGTCCCGCTTCTCGTTGCTGACCGGACTGAACCGCCATGCCAGGGCGGTCGGGTCTGGAGAGTCGCCGGTAACACCAGCAAACTTCTCTACGCCACGACTACGAAGTTCCCTTTCCAGGTACTCCACCGTGTCGGCGAACTGGCTGAACACGATGACTTTCTCTGCCGGGTGTTTCCGAGTGAGCAAGTCGAGTAGAGCGGCCAGCTTCGTGTCTTTGTCCGGGTTCCAGTCTCCACAGTCCTTCAGAACCGTTATCAACGCCTGGGCGTCTTCTCTCAGATGTTTGACTAACGTGGCCTGAAATAGGTCAGCACGCAACCACGCGAAGCGGTTCTTGAATCGCGTTGCGTAGTCCTCGTAGATTTCCTTCGCCTGACGACCGAAGTCCGCCTCGGACCGGAGTGTAACCTCCACAGGTCCAGCCTCCGGGCTACCGGTGCTGTCGTCATCAAAGAACCCGGTCAGGTCGATATCACCGTCAAAGGTTCCAGGGTCGAGCATCCCGGCGTCCTGGGTCCCGATGGGCAGGTCCAGCCCGTTGGTGATTGCGTGTATGCACACGTAGTTGCGCAGGATGTGGCGCTGAACCGACTGAATGAACGCAGACCCGCTGCTTTCTGAGCGCTTGAACAGATTGGTGCGGCAGAAACCCATCAGCCGCCTGCCGCCTCGCGAAAGGTCATCCAGTTTGCTGCACTCAGCCTGCGTCGGCGGTTTCTCGGGCGACGGCACCACATAATTGCTGAGTCCGTAGCGAGGTAAATGGAGATTATTGACTGTCGCTACCACGTCGGTCGCATATAGCCGGGCGTACTGGTCTTCGGGGTCCGATTCGTCAATCCTGAACTTTATGGTCTTCGGAATGCGCGTGGGGAATGGCTGTCGCCGGCCGTCCTCGAACACAAGGTACTTCCGGCCGGTCTTGGGATCGGTTTCTGCGTAGTTGTCTTTGATGAAGCTGCGCGTCCGTCGGACCATGTACAAGCGCATCAACTCCCGCCAGTCGTCGGCGTACTCGCTGTGGTCGAAAGCGGCCAGGGACCGAACCGGGCACTGGTGCTGACGGATGAACTCTGTCTCGCCCAGCCGGCGCAACTCCATTTCGGGCCGGATTCCAATGTCCGTGTCATCTGGGACGAACAGCCTGAGTTGGTTGGAGAGGTCCTTGTAGGTCTTGTTGTAGGGTGTGGCGGTCAGCAGGATGCACTTGCTCTCGTTTTCTCTGACGTATTCCTGTATCGCTCGGAATCGCTTTCCTTCACGATTGCGCAGGTTGTGGCTTTCGTCGATGACCACGAGCCGGAAACGCCGCAGGTCAGGCAGCTTCTGGATAGCCTGACTGACCGGCACCACCCTGCCGCGCAACCGGTACCGGTCTTTGTAGTCGTTCCACATCTTATCGAGGTTCTTGGGGCAAATAATCAGGGTTTCAAGCCCGAAGTCGTCCTCGAATATGCGCGCCACCGCGCAGGCCATCAATGTCTTGCCGAGACCGACCACGTCGCCGATCAGCACACCGCCTCGCTTGTTCAAGTGATGCGCCGCGATTTTCACAGCGGCTTTCTGGAACTCGAACAGCTTCGTCTCGAAGTCACGGGGGATTCCGAATTCAAGAAGCCCGTCTCTTGCTTCTCGGCACAGATGGTAAGCCATCTTCAGGTAGATGTGGTAAGGGGGAATCGGGACCTCTCTGGCCCAGCTATCGTCGATTATTTCTACCAGTTCAGCCGAGATGTCTATACACCAGCGTTCGTTCCAGCGATCATCAAACCAACCCGCAAGCTTCTGGCAGGCGTCGCGGTCCATCACGTCCACGTTCAGTTCGCCCTGCTTCAGCAAGCCCGAAAGCGTAAGATTGCTGCTGCCGAGGTAGCCGACGATTGGATTAACCGGGTCAGGGCGGAAAAGCAAGTAGAGCTTGGCGTGCAGAGGATGAAGCAGGAACAACTTGACCACCACTTTGCCGGCCTTGATCTGAACCGCCAGGCGACGAAGACCGGCCTCGTCCTGATTCGTTGGACAACCGTAGGTTAGTTGCTCGCGGAACTGCTGAGCCATCCTCTTCTTGAGTTTGGCCGCGGTACGGTTGTCCATGCGTTCCTCTGACTGTGCGACGGATAGTGCTTCGCGCAGTTCATCACCGGGCAAGCGCTGCATTCCGACGAGCAGGCGGCAGCAGTTACCTTCGCCCCCGCTCCAGTTCTCAATGTAGCTGTCCAGTTGTTGCCAGCCCCGGAGATTGAAGTACCCGACGCAGAAGTCGGCTCGCTTGGATACCTCTAGTGTTTCGGTCAGAGCCGAGACGAGTTCCTGCTCGATGTTATCGAAGATGCGCGGCACTATTCCGTCCCTTCTGGAATCATATCGCAGCAACTATGCCCAAATCCGGCCTTGGGTCAAGCAGAAGAGGAAGCAACCGCCAACAGCATCTTCTCCAGACCTATGGGCGGCAGCACGGACGCGGCACGCCTCGTAACCGACGACGAACTTGGCGACGTCATTGGCGACGTAGTTGGCGACGTAACTGGCGACGTGGTTGGCGACGTCATTGGCGACATCATTGGCGACATCATTGGCGACGTGGTTGGCGACGTCATTGGCGACGTGGTTGGCGACGTGGTTGGCGACGTCATTGGCGACGCAACTGACGATGTTGTTGGCGACGTAACTGGCGACGTAGTTGGCGACGACTTTGACGACGTAACTGGCGACGTGGTTGGCGACGTGGTTGGCGACATAGTTGGCGACGACTTTGGCGACGCAATTCGGGACGTGATTGGCGGCGAAATCGGCGAGGACAGGGGGCGTTCCCCGGGGTGGGCCAAGAAGACAAATCAATCTGTTATATTCGGCCGGTTTCGCGTGTTGCATCTTGTAGGAAATGAACCACCGATGAACACTGCAGGGGAACCGAAGATTAGGAGCCAGGGAACTTCGGACGCTCGGCGGACAGCCTGGCGGGAGAGAGTACGCTACGGCTGCCGATTTGTCGGCGGTTTGATGCTCATTTCGGTTCTATGCTGGTTTCGGATTGGCTTGCAGCGACTGGTACGGCGGCGGTTTCCCGGTTCGACTCGGCGGCTGAGCCAAAACAGATTGTAGACAGGATTCCGGCGGGGAATTGGGCTGGCCATTCTGGCCGGGTTTGAGCCGGGGTTTGAGCGGTCGTATCAGTCGGAATCTCAGCGGTCGTCTGAGAGCCGGTTTCTCTGCTCGAAGCGGACGCCGAACCAGCGCCGTTGTCACAACCGAATTCAGAACCGGAACCAACCGGCGATTCACCGTTGATTTGGCTCTGGAAATCGGGTTTCAAAGCGGAAATCCAGCCAGGAATCAAAGCCGAGGGGGAAACGTTCAGGGGGGCCGCCCGGTTGAGAGGTAATTGGACAGGGCAAATGGCGGAACTGCTGCGAGGGTTGGGAGTTAGGGCAGCGGGCAGAGTGCTGAACAGGAAAACCGCCAAGAACGCCAAGGCCGCCAAGAGAATCGAGCCTCCCCTCACCCTCGCCCTCTCCCAAAGGGAGAGGGAAAAGAACCGTCAGGAAAGCTATGTTGCGGAGTTTGCTATTCGGTTCCGAAGATGCGTTCGACTGCGGTGGAGTCGGCCCAGCCTCCGGTTCCGCCCGGGACCTGGAGCAGGACGTACCGGCCGCGGCGGCTGCGGATTTTGCCTTCCAGCCCGTCGTGGACGATTACTATCTCTTTGTAGTCTTCACCCGGACCCGACAGCAGCACGAGTTCCGGCACGATAACGACCGCCCGGTCAGGGTTCACCACCGCTGTCCAGCTCATCCAGGACGCGAACGCGTACAGGCACCCGGCGCTGAGCGTGACCGCAACCCAGAGCCACGACCGGTTGCCGAATACGAGCAGCAGCCCGAAGCCGGCGAGCGCGAACAGGAACAGGATACCGGCGAGCAGCCGGGCGAGTCCGAGGTCGAGCACGCGCAGGAACCCGGTCAGGGTGCGGATTATCGGGTTCTGAATCGTCAGCGTCTTGTCCGGCCGGTACGCCCGGGCGAATTCGAGGTTGTGCCGGATATCACCGTCGTGGGGGGCCAGCACCCGGGCCTGGGAATAATCGGCAATCGCTTTCCCGACTTCGCCGAGTTTGAAGCGGGCGTTGCCCCGGTTGTAGAGGATATCCGCGCTGGTCACGGTCGCGGCCGCGCTGTCGTAGAGCGCGACTGCGCGGACGTAGTCGGCCGCTTCGTAGGCGTCGTTGCCCCGGTTGTACTGGTCGCCCGGCGTGACCGTCGCCAGCAGGAGAATCAGCCCGGCAAGCATCAGAGCGCCTCCAGCACGCGGCGGGCCCGGTCCAGGGTCTCGTCCGGACCGGTCGCAGCCATTCCCGGCGAGAAGCGGGCGGCATCGCAAGTCTTCACCAGGTCGAGCAGGGCGGTTGTCGTTTCTTCACTGACGCCGCCGCGGACGAGTTCGGTCCGCAGCTCGTCACCGGTCAGCCCGTGCGCTTCGATATTGAACCGGTCACCGACGTAGCCGAGCACCGCCCGGTTGAGCGCGGCGTGGAAGTCGCTTTCCCGGCCTTGCTCCAGCAGCCGGGTCGCTTCGGCCAGCCGTTTCTTGACCAGCCGGCTCGACCGGCGCCGCCGGGCGTAGCCCCGGTCGTGTTCGAGCTTCCGCCGGTGGCGTCCGAGCACCACGCCGAACGCCAGGACGATAAGCCCGGCCGGGTAGAAGAGCCAGACCCACCATGAATGCCGAATCTCGAATGCTGAATGCCGATTCCCGAATTCGTACTTCGACACTCGCACTTCGACATTCCCTTTGATATGGCGGATATCGCTGCCGACCAGCCTCACCCCGGTTCCGGCGTCGATTGCGCTGGTCCTGCCCGCGGCCCCGGATGAGAAGATTTCGAGTCTCGGGGTGGAGCACACGTAGTACGTTTCGGTCTTCGGGTCGAAGAACCCGAGTTTGATTGACGGTATCAGCAGCTTACCGTCCGCTTCGGGCATCAGCGGGTAGCTGAACTCACGGCTGCCTTTCACTTTCCCGCTCGACGTGTTCACTTTGTCTTTCGTTTCCGGGCTGAGCAGCTTCACGCCCATGACCGGTCCGACTTTCGGCTCGCCCACCAGCCGGATATTCCCGGTGCCGGTCACTTTGACGGTCAGGCTCAACGGCTCGCCGTCAATCGAGCTGTCTTTGTCCAGGCCGGCCGTGAGTTCGAACTCGCCGACCCCGCCGGTGAAGCAGGACGGCTTGCCGGAATCGGGCAACGGTTTGACTGTAATCGTTATCGGGCCGGATTTCACTTCGAACGGCTCCGCGGACTGGAAGAAGAACCCGCCCCGCCTGACGACCTGGCCCGTCATCTTCATCGACCCGACCACGAGTTCGCCGGAACGGGTCGGGAAGAGCGCCACCCGCTTGATTGAAGCGGCGTTGTACTGCTGCCCCCGGTATTCGCGGGCTTTGTAGTCAAGGTCCCTGGCGTCGAACAGCTTCTCGACCCAGAACCCGCTGAATGCCGGCATGTCGGCAATCTGCAAATCCCCGAGATTCAGCCGGGTGTAGAACGTGTAGCCGACCGTCACCTGCTCGCCCTGAAAGACCGAAGTCCGACTTGCGGTTGCGCCGAGGTGGACGTTCTCTTTTACAGCGCCGCCGGCCCCGGGTTGCGGCTGCGGGCTGCGGAACGGATCGAACGGGTCCGGTCTGCGTCGGGAGGTCGGTGGCGGCAGCCGGCTTTCTTTGACCACGTTGACGGCAATCGGCTGGGTCAGGTAGGTCTCCCCTTTGAACTCCATCCGGACCGGACCGATTGTCAGCTCGCCCAGTTTCTTCGGGAGAAGGTGATAAATGTGGCTGATTGTCTGCTGTTGGGTCAGCCGGCCGCCGGCGAACGCGATATTGGTGGACTGGGACGAACTGCCTCCCAGGTTGTCGAAATCGTCGAGTTGCGGCAACTGTGGCTTCGGCACCCGGCCGATATTGGTGCCGGTGACCGTGACGGTCAGGACGAGCCGCTCGCCGAGACCGACTTCGGTCCGGTCCACCCCGGCCGAGAACTGGAGGTCACCGGCAACAGCAGCCGTGTACGTCAAGGCAAGCAGAAGTGCGCTTATCGAATGCCGAATGCCGATTCCCGAATTCGCACTTCGACATTCGCACTTCGACATTTCCTTCTACCAGTCTTTCTCGACTTTCTTCTGCCGCCCTGCCTGGTGTGCCTTTTTCTGCTCTTCTTTTTCCTTGCCTTCCAGCGCCTGCAGCACCCTTTCGGCCTGGTCCCGACTCATCTGCTGCTCGGGTTGCTGCTGCTGGTCCTGTTGTCGCTGTTGTTGTTGCTGGTCCTGCTGACTGGAGTCCGGCTGCTGCTCCATCTCTTCTTTCTTCTTCAGACAGAATTCAAGGTTCTGCTTGGCCTGCATGTCGTCCGGGTTCATCACCAGGGCCGCGGTGTACGCTTTAATTGCCGGTTCCATCTGCCCGGCTTTGAATACCGCGTTGCCCATGTTGTACCTCGCGTCGGCCCGGCGCTGCGGGTTTTCGTCGGTCAGGACCAGTTCCAGTTCGGCGACGGCCTCCTGGTAACGGCCGAGCCGGTAGAGCGTATTGCCCAAGTTGTAGCGAATTGCGGTCGCGTCCGGTTCGATGAGTTCGGCCTGCTGGTAGGCTTCCAGGGCCGGCTCGAACTCCTGCCGGGCAAAGAGCCCGTTGCCTTTGCGCATCAGGGCGCCGACGTCCGCGCTCGCGGTCCCGACGAGCCCGAATACCAGCACCAAACCGAACAGGCTCTTTGGGAACCAGGACCGCCGCCGGTCGCTGATGAAGATCGCGCCGAGGAAGAGCATCAGCGCAATGATAAGGAAGAGTTGATACCGTTCAACGTATTCGGTGAACGCGCCGCCGCCGATGTCCTTCTTCCGCATCCGGTCGAGTTCCGCAATCAACCGCTCGCCGGAGAATCCTCCGACCCGCAGGAAACGGCCCTGGGTAGCGCGGGCAAGCAGTATCAACTGGCGCTCGTTCATCCGGGAGATGACAATCCGGCCGTCTTTCTCTTTCTTGTACGATTCGAGGTTGCCCGACTCGTCGTAGTCGGGAATCGGCGCGCCTTCGGGCGTGGAGATCGCCACCGGGAATATCCTCACCCCGTTCTCGACCGCGCGCTGGAGCGCCTGCTGCGTATTCTTGCCCAGGTCGTCGCCGTCGGTCACCAGGATGAGCGCTTTGTAGTTCCGTTCTTTCGGGTTGAAGAGCGACATCGATACGTCAATCGCCTTACCGAAATCGGTGCCGGGTACCGGCATCATCTCCGGGCCGATGATATCCAGGAAGAGTTTGGCCGCTTCCATGTCGGTTGTGAGCGGGCACATCACGTGGCAGTCGCCGGCAAACGCGGTTATCCCGACCGCGTTACCGGCCAGCCCGTCAATCAGCGCGGCCAGTTCGGTCTTCGCCCGCTTCAGCCGGTTCGGCTTCACGTCCTCGGCCAGCATCGACTTGGACCCGTCGAGGACGATGACAACGTCCACCCCTTTGCCTTTGTACAGTTGCAGCTTCTCGCCCCATTTGGGCCGGGCCGCAGCCAGCAGCAGGAACGAAAGCGCGGCCAGCAGCAGGAACGTCCGCAGCCAGGCGAAACCGCCCGAGTAGGTGGACGTCAACTCGGACAGCAGCGCCGGGTCAATCTGCCGTTGCAGCGCCCGCCGCTGCAGGACCCGGAGCAGAACCAGGCCGGCAATCACAACCGGCACCGCGAGCAGAAGCCAGAGATACACGGGCTGGGCCCATTTGATCACGGCAGCCTCCGCAGGACCGTGCCGGACAGCGCCCCGCCGAGCACCAGCGCCAGCACCGAGAAAAGCAGCATCGTCCCCGCTTTCTCGTTGTACACCGTATGCTGTTTCACTTTGAACGTCGTCGGCTCCATCCGGTCAATCTCGTCGTAAATCAGTTTCAAACCTTCGGCATCAGTCGCCAGGAACGACTTGCCGCCGGTAATCCGCGCAATCTCATTCAGGGTTTCGGTATCGAGGTCGATCTTCACCCGGACGTACCGCCGGCCGAATATCCGGTCCTGGACCGGAAAGGGTACTTCGCCTTTGCTGCCCACCCCGATTGTGTAGATCTTGACGCCGAAGCTGGCCGCAGTCTGGGCCGCGGTAATCGGGTCGATATCGCCGGTGTTGTTCACCCCGTCGGTCAGGAGAATCACGACCCGGTCTTTCGCTTTGCTTTTCTTGAGCCGGGAGATTGCGCTGCCCAGGCCCATGCCGATTGCGGTGCCGTCTTCGAGCATCCCGAAATCGAGCCGGTCGATCAGCTCACCGAGGATATTCCGGTCCAGGGTCAGCGGGCACTGGGTCAGGCTCGTGGCCGCGAAGACCGCCAGCCCGATCCGGTCACCTTTGCGCCGGGCGACGAACTCCTTCGCCCGTTCCTTGGCGACGTTCAGCCGGTTCCTTGGGGCGAAATCCTCGGCCTGCATGCTGCCCGAGATGTCCATGCAGAGCATGATATCGATACCCCGGGTTTCCCTCTCCTGGAACTGGCGCCCCTGCTGCGGCCGGGCCAGCGCAATAGTCATGAAGACGATTGCCGCCGAGTAGCAGAGCGGCGGAATCGCGCGCAGGAACCGGCCGCGGTTCCGGACCCGGCGCAGGAACGAAAGGTCGCTGTACCGGAGTGAGCCCCGCCGCTTGCGCAGCAGCCACCAGAACGCAACCGGCACCAACGCGAGCAGGACAAAGAACCAGGGATGAGCGAACCTCATGAGCGGAAGGGTCCTGGGGTTCCAGGGTTCAAGGGTCCAAGGGTTGCGTCAGGCATCACTCTTCTTCTCCCTTGTCCCCTCGGACCCTTGACCCCT
Organism: uncultured bacterium; assembly: GCA_965370805.1. Classification (GTDB taxonomy): domain Bacteria; phylum Hydrothermota; class Tepidihabitantia; order Tepidihabitantales; family Tepidihabitantaceae; genus CBDUVZ01. The sequence continues at coordinate 17,942 of CBDUVZ010000042.1, forward strand.
CGGACCCTCTTCCTCGGGCGTCGTCCGTTCCACCAGGTCGCGGGCGACCGTGACCGCGGTTTCCATCTCACCGTAAGGCGGCACCAGCTTCGCGTATTTCACAAAATCGGCCCGCCGGAAGAAAGTCACGAATTCCTCGCGGCTGTCGACTCGCGCCCGTTTCATCGCGAAGACCATCTCGCTTGTGGTCTGGTCAATCGCCGGGAACCCGAACCGCCGCGTCAGGTATCGCTTCAGTATCTCGGAAAGGGCGTAGTAGTACCGCTTGATTCTGCCCGCGGCCAGCAGTTCTGCGACGTTCAACCCTTCAAGCGCGGCCAGGGCTTCTTCCCAGGGTTCGGGCAGCGGCGCTTCCGCGAGCCGTTTCCTGCGCCAGCGCCGGAACAGGCGCCAGCCGGCAAGACCGAGGCCCGCAGCACCGATAACCGCGAGCGTCAGCCACAGGGGCAGCAGGTTGGGAAAAGGTATCTGAGGCTTGATGTCATGGATATCCTCCATCTCCTCCGGCATCACGCTCGCCACTTCCAGGCCGACGCTGTCCGACCTGACGGCCAGCACCGAATCCCCGTGCGGCCAGGTCACGACAAACCGGGGCAGTTCCAGTTCCCCGGTCGCGAACGCCGCCATCTCCAGCGTGTGGGTGTCGACGACAGTGTCGCCTTCGTACCGGGTCACCGACTCGTGCTCGAGAATGACGAACGGCCCGGCGCTCTCCGGGAACGGCTCGTACACCGTCAGGTCCCGGTGCCGGCGGACGACGAGTTCAACCTGGAACCGGTCGCCGACCGTCAGCTCTTTCACCCCCTTGCGCGGCAGGAGTTTCGCGGTCACGGAGACCGGAAAAGGAGGGTTCCAGGGGTCAAGGGTTCGAGTGCTGGAATCCTGAAACCTTCGACCACTTTCTTTGTCGGGCTGGGCCAAGGCCAAAGATGAGACTAGGAGGCAAAACGGAAGAAGTAAAGCGCAGAACGCTGCATTGTTCCTTTCGCTTCTCCTTCTGACTTCTGCCTTTTGCATTTCCTCTTCTACCGGTATCTTCTTGCCCGCTTCTGGAAGAAACGGTGCAGCCCGGAACTGAAATCCTCGGCCGTTGTCACCGGTATCCGGTCGATTCCCAGTTGTCGGAACAGCCGGGTCCGCTCCGCAATCTCTTCCTGTTTCACCCGGCGGAATGTCCGGCGCAGCGCCGGGTCGGAGCTGTCCACCGTCACCAGCTCCCCGGTCTCCGCATCCTCGATGTCCACCAGCCCGAGGTTTGGCAGTTCTTCCTCGGCCGGGTCGGTGACCGATACCGCCACGAAGTCGTGCCTTCTTGCCGCGATGCCGAGCGGTGTCTTCACCGCTGCGGGCCGGAATGTCTCGCCGAGGAAATCGGATATGAAGAAGACAATCGCCCGCCGCTTCACGACGTTCATCAGGAACTGAAGCGCCAGCACCGGGTCGGTGCCTTTGCCCTCGGGCCGGAAGAAAAGGATGTCCCGGATCAGCCGCAGCACGTGGGTCCGGCCTTTGCGCGGCACCACATACCGCTCAATCCGGTCGGTGAAGAATATCAGGCCGACTTTGTCGTTGTTCCGGATTGCGCTGAACGCGAGCGTGGCCGCGACCTGGGCCGCCTGCTCCAGTTTCAGCAGGTTGCGGGTCCCGAACCGGTTCGACCCGGACGCGTCCACCACCAGCATCACAATCAGCTCCCGTTCCTCGGCGAACTTCTTGACGAACGGATGGCTCATCTCCCCGCGCGAGAGCCCAAGCCTCGCGGTCACTTTCCAGTCAATCGTCCGGACATCATCGCCGGGCAGGTACTGCCTCAGGTCCAGGAACTCGATGCCCCGGCCTTTGAAGCTGGATTTGTAGTCACCGGAGAAAAGGGTGTTTACCAGCCGGCGGGTGCGAATCTCAATCCGGCGGATTCGAGTCCTTGCCGCCGCCAGCGCGGCGCGCTCCGACTCGACGTCCGGGGACCGCTTCTTCCGGTCGCGCGAACCCGTCAAGGAACTTCGACCCGTTCCAGCACCCGCCGGACGATATCGTCGGTGATCAGCTCTTCGGCCTCGGCTTCGTAGCTCAGTATCACCCGGTGGCGCAGCACATCCGGGGCCAGCTCCTTGATATCCTCGGGAATAACGAAACCCCTCCGCCGCAGGAACGCCATCGCCCGGGCCGCGGTGACAAGATAGATGGAAGCCCGCGGTGACGCGCCGTAGCGGATGAGCGGCTCCAGATCGTCGAGCCCGTGGTCCTTCGGGAATCGGGTTGCGAACACGATATCAAGCACGTAGTCCTTGAGTTTGTCGTCGACGTATATCCGGGTACAGAGGTCCCGGGCCCGGACAATCGCGCCCGCTTCGACGACCGGTTCGGCTTCCGGCTCTTTGCCCACCGCCATCCGTTCGATAATCTGCTTCTCTTCTTCCTTGCTCGGATAGTTGACGCGCAGCTTCAGGAGGAACCGGTCGGTCTGAGCCTCGGGCAGCGGGTAGGTTCCTTCCTGCTCGATCGGATTCTGGGTGGCAAAGACCAGGAACGGGTCGCCGAGTTTGAACGTCTCGTCGCCGATAGTAACCTGCCGCTCCTGCATCGCTTCGAGCAGTGCGCTCTGGACTTTGGGCGGAGCCCGGTTGATCTCGTCGGCCAGCACGAGGTTGGCGAAAACCGGGCCTTTGCGGACCGTGAACTCCCCGGTTCGCTGGTTGTAAATCTGGGTGCCAACGATATCCGCAGGCAGCAGGTCGGGAGTGAACTGAATCCGCTGGAACCTGGTCGCGATCGCCCGGGCAAGGGTTTTGACCGCGTAGGTCTTGGCCAGCCCGGGAACGCCTTCAATCAGGACGTGCCCGTTCGCCAGCAACCCGACCAGCAAACGCTCGATGAGGTACTTCTGCCCGACGATGACCTTGCCGATTTCGCTCGCTATCGTCTGCGTGAATATGCTCTCTTTTTCTATCTGCTCATGCACGCGTTTGATGTCGTCTTTCAGCATCTCTTCCATATGCGCAAACTCCTGTTTGAACGTCTCCGTTTTTAGACTGCTCCCGGGCCGCAAGGGTTGCCAGCGAACCGGCTCATCCCGGACGAGGATTCACTCCAGCAGGTCCCCGAGCATCTCCAGCTCATCCTCGTACTCAATAACCAGTTCGATGTTCCCGTCAGGCACCAGGGTGCCGAGAGACAAGGATTCTTCCTGCTGATTCTTTGCCCACTTGTCTTCGGGCTGCTCGCCGAGAAACATGGAAGCCAGGTCGCCGAACGCTTCTTCGACTATCGCTATGCTCGCGGCCAGGACTTTGTACATCGTGCCGCTGAACCCGACCCAGTCGGTCCCGGACCTGGCCAGGGCCGCGTCAACGCCCTCCACGTCCTTGATGCCTTCCATGATACTGACCAGCGCCGAACAGGCGGACTCGAAACCCTCGAACTCCGGCTCCTCAATCTCATGTCCGGCCTGCTCCAGCACCTCGATAACCAGTGGCAGCGCCCCGATAAACCGATCCATTTCGGCCCGACTCAGGGTGTCGAAAGCCACATCCGGGAATTGCATCGCCAGGAAAGTACCCGGCTCTGCGTCCCGGCCCGAATCGACGGTGCCGCCCGCGGAAAAGCCTGTGCCCGCTGCTATGATGAACAGCGCCAGTGTCAATGCTACTGTTTGTCTCTTCATGTCGGACAGAATACGCCTCTGACGATTCGTGTCAACTCAACTGGCCCGCCCGGTAACGCCGGCGTTCTCTTTGTGCCTCAATTTCACCACAGAGAAGTCGGAAATGAACCCCACTGAACCCCACGCCAGAAACCTATGCGGCCCTGATATCTATCTATATCTCGACACTACTAGCAGCAGGGTATTCGCAGAAAACAGGACGGGGCGGGCTTCTGCCCGCCCCGCGTCCGCGGTCTCAAGTTTTATCTACTCTCCGAAGAGCTCCAGGGCTTCCAACTCGTCCATGTGCGCGAACACCATGTCTTTGTTCGCCTGCGGCACTTTGGACGTGAACGCCTTTGCGGCTTCGAGTTCCTTCATCCCTTCCTTAACCTCGGGCGAGTCCCCGCCGAGTTCCTCAGCCATGGCCATGGCCATGTCGACGCCGAATGCAACCATGGCAACCATCACTTTGTATGTCGCGACTCGAAACTCAGGCCAGTTCATCCCGGCTTTCTTGAGGGCGGCTTCAACTCCCGCTACCTTGCCCACACCTTCAATCGCGGTCATCAAGCCGCCGGCAAGGTCGCCTTCCTCCGGTTCTTCCGGGTCGTAGCCCGCGGCGTCAAGTACCTCGCTCACCGCCGGCAGCGCTTTGATGAGCTTGCCCATCTCTGCTTCGGTCAACTCGGCGAAAGCCTCCGCCGGGAAATCCTCGGCTTTGAAACCCGGCTGCTCGGTCGTCGGCTGTTCCGGGGTTTCGGTCCCACCGCAGAATACTCCGCCGACCAGGAGAAATGCGGCCAGTAGTGTCAACAGCTTCACGGATACTCCTTTCGATTAGTTGCTCAGGATAGGTGGAAACGGTCGCTTGTCAACCGTCCAGACCCGGCTGTCGCCCGGCCTCTTCCCATCAAGCAGGAGAAACACATCCAGGCAGGCATGCGGGACTCCGTCTTTCCTCAGAATTGGATCTGCCCGAAATGTCAAGTCGGGCTGTTGGATTC
>CBDUVZ010000043.1:0-22124 GCA_965370805.1 uncultured bacterium
GGGCCTACGGGTCGACCGGTGACTACTCGAAGCGCATTATCGAGTACGATTACCCGAGTTGGACCGTGCTCGATTCCACCTATGTGACTGAAGTGAACCTGTTCGGCGGTTGCGAGATGTGGGGCAGTGGTGACCAGTACCTGCTCGTCATCAACCAGGGAACCCCGGACCAGGTACTCTGCCTGGACCTGGGCGGAGGCGGTACGACCAATGACGTCGGCGTCATGCAGGTAGTCGCCCCGGCCGGTATCATCCCGCCCGGCGTGGTTGCTCCGCAGGGGCTGATCAAGAACTTCGGCTCCGCGGCGCAGTCCGATATCCCGGTGTACTGCACCATCGACTCGGCCGGCACCGAAGTGTACAGCGACAACCTGACCTACCCCGGCCCGCTCGCGCCCGGTTCGACGGCGGTCGTGACCTTCGCGAACTGGACCGGGGTCGATGGTGTGTACGACGTGACGATGTTCACTGACCTGTCCGGCGACGAAAACCCGGCCAACGACACGGCGACCGGTACGGTCACCGTGGCCGCTTCCGTGTGGGAGACAGTGCCAACCCCGACCGAGGCGCCTGACCGGATTGTGCATGCGACAATCTGGGACCCGGGTACTGATCAGATATTCATCATCGGCGGCTGCCCGGCGGGTGCGGCCGGGACGTACGACGGCAAGTGCCAGGCGTACGCCCCGACCTTGCTGGGCTGGACGGTGAAGACCCCGATGCCGACACCGCTCGGCTGGTGCGGCTACGGCCAGGTCGGTGACAAGATCTACATGCTCGGTGGTCACAACAACGCCGCCGGGTTCGTCGGTATGAACCAGGAATACGATATCGTGGGTAATAGCTGGTCGACCAAGACGGCGCGGCCGGCCCCGCTCGGAGCCTCGCTTTCGGCGACGTGGCGCGACACGCTGATTTACGTCATGGGCGGCGTGTCGACGGCCGGGTCGAACCGGGTGGATATCTACGACCCGGCGAATGATGCGTGGACGGTCGGGACGGCGTTGCCGGCGATCGCCGACATGGGCTCCGCGGTCTGCGTCGGCGACACCATCTACATAGCCCAGGCCCTCAATCGGGGCAGCTCGACGCCTTGGCCGAACCTGTACAAGGGTGCCATCGACCCGGCGAACCCGGCGAGCATCAACTGGATCATGGGTCCGTCCATGCCTACACCGGTGTTCAACGGCGCGACGGTGGCAATCGGCACCGACGTGTACTGGATCGGTGGGTTCAACAACGCGACAACGGTCACGAACATGGTGTGGAAGTACAGCCAGATAACCGGTGCGATCACGCAGTTTACGCCCAACTACCCGACTACGCTGGCGCGGTGCACGTATGCGGCCGCGCGTCTGAACGCGGACGGCAATGAGATCTACGTGATGGCCGGCGACATGCTCGGCAACTGGAACGTACCGAACCAGACGTACCGCAAGATCAATCTCGGCGGCGGGGTCGGCATCGAGGAATATCGCCCCGGTCTTTCGGGCGCGTCGCTCAACCTGGTGTCGACCAACCCGGTGCGTGACTATGCGCGGGTCAGCTTCACTGTCGTCAGGCACGGCCGTGTGAGCCTCGGCGTATACGACATCAACGGTTCACTGGTGCGGACCCTGGTCGACGGCATGGCCGATGCCGGCGAGCGGACCGTCACCTGGGACAGGACCGACGGCAACGGCCGCACGGTTGCGAACGGCACCTACTTCTACCGTCTCGTGGTAGACGGCAGCGCCGTTTCGGCCAAGGCCGTGGTGCTCGACTAGCGACTTCGGTCCCGACCGTTCTTGCGGAGCCGCCCTTCGGGGCGGCTCCGGCTTTGGTTCGGTCGACCTCAGCGGATTGCGGATTGGACTTCGGGATTCGGGGCCAAGTCATGCCCTCAGTTGCAGTTGAACTCCAGCGACAGGAGTCGAACCTGTAACCCTCCGGTTAACAGCCGGATGCTCTGCCGGTTGAGCTACGCTGGAATCGTCATCAGTCTCGTGATACTACCGGCAGGTCCGTTTCTGTCAAGCGCAGCCGGGTTCCGGCTAGCGCACCAGGGCGAATCGATTGACGTGCCGGCCGAATGTGGACCGGTACACGACGAGGTACAGCCCGGATGCCACCGGTTTGCCCTCAAGGGTCATTCCGTCCCAGCGGGCACCGATTTGCGTTAGTTCTTCGATCTCGCGATAGCGGCCGGGCCGGCTCATTGCATCTGTGTTCAGGCTGAAGGTGTCAATCAACACGCCGGACACAGTGAAGATGGAGATCGAAGCGCTGGGTGCAGGCCGGGTGAGGTTGAGCGGAAAGTAGACCGACTCGTGTTCGCTGACCACGAACGGGTTGGGGAAGATGGCGCCGATTTCGTCACCGGGCACGTCCGGCACTCCGGGTTCGGGCGGGAAGAGCTTGAAGATCGAGTCGATGCGGGGGACGCCGAAGCCGAACGTGCAACTCTGGGTGGGATTCGTCGCGGTTGAGAAGAGGACAGCCTTGACCGAATCGGCCGGCCAGTCGGGGTGGGCTTCCATGACCAGCGCGCAGGCGCCGGCGATGAGCGCGGTGGCACACGATGTGCCGACGCTTCCCTCGAGGCCGTCAGTCGAATCCGGCGCGACCACGGCAACGGTATCGGACAGCGCGACCAGTTCCGGTTTGCAGCGGCCGTCGGCGGTCGGACCGGTCCCGGTGCCGCGCCAGGGCAGCAGGTTGCGTTCCACCCCGCCGGCCGCGATGACGCCGTCGGCGTCAGCCGGGGCAACGATGTAGGGGACAGGCCATGGGTAGTTCAGCGTGTCGCGATTGCCCATTGCAGTGACGACGATCAGGCCGCGTCTTGCTGCGAGCGATGTGGCGATTGATATCGGCGCGGTCTTGCCGTCGAACTGGTCGTCCGCATACCAGCCCCGGTATCCGAGCGACGTGGAGATGATATCAACCCCGCAGCGTTCGGCCCATTCCAGGGCTTCAATGTAGGTGTCTTCTTCGAGGTCGTATTCGTAGTACCGACCGCCGGCGACCTTGTACAGTTCGGTCTTGGCGACCATCAGGTCAACACCCGGAGCCACGCCGACGATTGACCCCTGCTGGTAGCCGGCGATGATTGATGCCATTCTGGTTCCGTGGTTCGGCTGTTCCGTGGAGAATCGAGCGGTGTCGCCCGCCTCCCAGGCGGTGTTGTCGTCGCCGCGTTTGACCCAGGCGGCGAGGACATCCGAGGAATCGCTCGCGAGGCAGGGCATGTAGCAGAACCCGGCGGTGTCGAGCGGCAGGTGCTCGGTCCATGATTGGCCGAAGTCAGTGGAGTTCGTCCGGAGGAGCAGGCCACCGGTTTCGTAGATTAGTGCGACTGCGGAGTGGTTGGTGAATCGGGCATCGAACCCGCCGATGCTCAGAGTGCTGTCGGTCGCCGGGGTGCGGGCTGTCCAGTTCTGTCCCATGTTATCGGAGTAGAGCAGTGGAAGACGCACGAATGGCGGCCGGCTGTCGTCCTTGTACAACAGGAAGAGGTGGTTCCCGTTCTGCACCAGACGTGGCGAACGGGCATCGGCCGGGACCAGTTCCTCCGGTCCGGAGAACGTCGCGCCGCCGTCAGTGGAGCGGAACTGGACGAGGTTGCCGGAATGCAGTCCGGTAGCGACAATCACGACCGCTCCGTTCTGCCCAGCGGCCAGTTGCAGACGGTCGAGTGGTTCATCGGTACTGACAGACGCGGTGGAGAGCCAGTTCGGCTCGGACATGACCACCGATGCCTTGTGGAAACCGATCGTCGAGTCGCTTGTCCGGCAGGCCAGGTAGAGCGTGTCGCCGACCACCCGCAGGTCCGGTTTCCGACCGGCACAGACCAGGGATCTGGTGACCCAGTCATTGCCCACAAAGTAGCCGAGATAGACGTTGGAACCGGGACGACCAGCGGAACTGGACGCGAGGTCGTTGTATGCCAGGTAGGTAGTGAAGCCGTGTCCGGCCAGGCGCAGATTCTCGAATGTGTGCGCCGAGTACTGCGGCGCACGGTTGGAGAGGTGAATGAGGTGCGGGTCGGTCCATGACCGGCCGAAGTCGGTCGAACGACTGAAGAAGACGGCCCGGCGCGGAGAACCGTAACCGTAAGTGAAGCTGTCCGCCGCGAACACCAGCAGAGTGACGTCGTTCTCTTCCGAGTAGAAGACCGCCGGGTCCTTGGCCAGTCCCAGATACCGGAGTGACTCCGCCGGGATGGGCTTCCATGCCTCGGATTTGCTGGCTGAGTGGAAATGGTCGCCGGACAGGAAATCGTGCTGCTTGTGGATGCGGATGCTCTTGACCGCGGTATTGGTCAGTTTGAGCCCGGTATCGAGGATAGCGAGCTTGACGCCGGCGCCGAAGAATCCCCGGAAGAACAGGTCCGGGATGCCCATCATCCGGGCCTGATCGTATGACGGGCCGTAGAAGCGGTGGGCATAGGCGGTGTCGGTGGCGCGCGTCGGGTTGGTCTTCCGTACCGGCAGATCGATGGCCGGGTGGCGGGCTGTCCGGGTTACCATCGGTTTCACGTCAGCCACGAAAGGCAGTTCCGCCACGCGCCCAATCGTTCCTTGAGGCAGCTCGTAGCTGGCCGCATTCAGCCAGCGCGAGACCGTGCGCAGGCGGCCACCCAATGCCTCGATCTGCCGGACGTACGTTTCCCGTACCGGCAGGTCGTCGAAGTCAAATCCCCGGATTGGCTCACGCAGCCGGCGTTCCCGTTGCCCGGGAGCGGCGGCCCGGTTCAAGGCGTCGACTGCTTGCCGGTACTGCCGGTGATTGCTGATGCCTTTGTCGCGGAAGAAAACCCAGACTTTGTCGGTGGCGGTGCTTGCGGAACGGGATTCCCCGGGGATTTCGGATTCGCCCGGACCAGCCGCGAGCAGCAGGCAGATGAGGAACGATGTCACTGTTCGGCGGCTATTCCGGCCAGCAATCCCGTGAAACTCAGAACGAGGAAACCGACAAAGCCAAGGATGAACAGCGCGAGGTTGATGATGCCCAGGACCAGGACGATCTTGCCGATTTTCTTGGTCTTGGACGACAGGCCGCCGGCAAGGAGCAGTATTCCGTAGAACAGTCCCATGAAGGGATAAAGCGCCGCAAAGAGATAGAGCCAGGCGACCTGCATCAGGTAGAGGATGTCAATCAGGGCGTGCCAGCGTTCGGCCTGGTTTCCGTTCAGAGTGGCGCGTATTGCCGGCGAGGGCTGAGGAGTCGGATTGTCCAATACTACCTCCTTGTTACGAACGACAGCAAGAGCGAAGTACCCCGCACAGGAATTGAACCTGTAACCTACGGATTAAGAATCCGTTGCTCTGCCTAGTTGAGCTAGCGGGGCACAAATCCATCAAAGTCCCGGATCCAATCGAGGCGGCGGCATCAGGCCGCTACCCGATGGGGGGCCCCAGTAACAGTTCCATCTACTGCGCCCGGCGCGACTCGAACGCGCAGCCTACGGGTTCGAAGCCCGGCACTCTGTCCAATTGAGCTACGGGCGCTCACCGGGTGTAACGATCGGTTATGTCCGGTCAAGAGTTCGCAGTCTAGCCAATCACGGCCGGATTGCAACCTACAATCGGCGCGAAAGAACTCAAGTCAGGGTGAGTGAGGGGACTTGAACCCCCAACTTCCTGAGCCACAGTCAGGTGCTCTAACCAGTTGAGCTACACTCACCACAGGGTCCAGCCAGCAGTATATCCGCCGCCGGCTGGTTGTCCAGTTTCATTGGTGGCGTTTTTCCTTTGACGAGCCGGGTCGGACCGGGTATATTGCAGGCTCGAAGCAGTGGAGTGCCGAATAGCCCAGTCAAGGAGCAACAGAGATGACAAAGACGAAAGAAATGAAGCGCATTCTGGTGACCGGCTCAGTTGGCCAGATTGGTTCGGAACTGACGTTGGCACTGCGCAAGCGGTACGGAGCCGACAATGTCGTCGCGACCGGCCGGAAGACCGAGCCAAGTGATGAGCTCCGGAATTCGGGACCGTTCTACTTCATCGATGTCACCCGGCGTGAAAGCATCGAGGAAGTAGTCCAGAAGCACCAGATCGACACGGTCTACCACATGGCCGCCATTCTGTCAGCGGTCGGGGAAAAGCGCCCACAGGTTGCGTGGAGCGTCAATATCGACGGACTCTACAACGTGCTGGAGATTGCCCGGGAGCGCGAAATGGCCCGGGTAATCGTGCCCAGTTCGATTGCTGTGTTCGGACCGGAGACTCCACGCGACAACACGCCCAACGAGACGGTGCTGAAGCCGCGAACGATGTATGGCGTGACCAAAGTGGCCGGCGAACTGCTGTCCGACTACTACTTCTATCGCTTCGGGCTGGACGTCCGCGGTCTGCGCTATCCGGGGATTATCTCCCACGAGACGTTGCCCGGGGGCGGGACCACCGACTACGCAGTCGCGATCTACTACGAGGCGGTCAAGCACAAGCGCTACACCTGTTTCGTTAGGGAGGATACCCGGCTGCCGATGATGTACATGCCTGACTGCATCAAGTCGACAATCGACCTGGCCGAGGCCGGCCTCTCGAAACTCAAGCACCATTGTGACTTTAATGTCGGCGCGATGAGCTTCAGCGCTGGCGAACTGGCCGCCAGCATCAGGAAGCAGATTCCGGAATTCGAGTGCACTTACGAACCTGATTCCCGGCAGGCGATCGCGGATTCCTGGCCGTCGTCGCTTGACGACACCGCGGCCCGTGAGGAATGGGGCTGGCAGCCGGAGTACAACCTCGACTCGATGACCAGGGATATGCTGGAGGTTCTGGGCCAGCGCCACCGGGAGGGCCGACTTTGATTCGGTCAGGTGGATTCCTTGACTGCTTTCCGGCGGCCGATAGACTGTAAGTAAGAGTGCTGTACTACCCGAAGAAAGATCTGACCGAGTTCATGGACGAAGACCGCATCCGTTTCGGAGACGGTCGCGGCGAATTCGGCGTTTGTCTGCACATTCCGTTCAAGAACTACAGGGCTGGAAGTGCTCCGGCTGAGGACTACATGTTGATGATCACTCTGGCCAACAACATGGTGGAATTCCTCCGCTACAAGCGTGCGGTCAAGGGGCCTGAGCAGTGGGACTACAATCCGGAGCAAGCGTCTGAGGCCTACACCGTCTGTGGCGACAATCCCAACGGCAGTGGCGTTATTCTGGGTGATACCAGCTACGCGAGCGGACCCAAACTCCAGGTGTTTCTGGACAAGACATTCGGGGCCAATGAGATTTCGATCCGCTGGAAGAACCAGATGGTCGGTGATGAGCGACTGCTCGGCGACTACGAGGAATACCTGAAGCAGGCGCTGAAGACCGGCGAGCTCTCGCCCAAGGAAGAAGACGACGACGACGAAGACAGCTAGCCCGGCATAGAAGTCGTTTGTTTCTCATTCGTTGACATGATAACGCTGAGGAAGGTAGCGAAGGACCCCGAGGTTCTGACGCTGATTAGAGGGTCGGATCGACAGCTCGAAACCCTCGGCTATACCGAGCACGGCGAGCGGCATGCCCGACTCGTGGCGAAGAACGCCCGCGCCGTCCTGTTGGCCCTTGAGCACGATGAACGATCCGCTGAACTTGCCGCGATTGCCGGTTACCTGCATGACATCGGCAATGTGGTCAATCGCGACCGGCACGAGTTGATGAGCGCGCTGCTTGCCCGTGATATCCTGCAGCGGCTCGGGGTGAGCCACGATGAGACCGCCAGGGTTATGGCAGCAATCGGCAATCACCACGAAGTAGGAGGAACCCCGGTTTCCGACGTCTCGGCGGCCCTGATCCTGGCGGACAAGGCGGATGTCCATCGGAGTCGCGTGCGGAACCCGGCCCTGATCAAGTTCGACATCCACGACCGGGTGAACTACGCGGTACGGCGTTCAACCCTGACCGTGGACAAAGAACAGAAGCGGATACTGCTCAAGCTCAGGATTGACACCAGCATTTCCCCGGTGATGGAGTACTTCGAGATATTCCTGACCCGGATGTTGATCTCACGCCGGGCCGCTGATTTCCTTCACTGCCATTTCAGCCTGCAGATAAACGGGAACAAACTGGTCTAGGTTTCCCGCGGTGCTGCCGGTTTGCCCCGGCAGTGACGGGTTGGTTCTCGGAACCGAGGTAGGGCACACCACTTGTTGACAGCGGTGCCGTTTGGATTAGCATTTCCTGCTCACCATGGTAGAAACAGATATCGTAGACGACGTCAAGACGGCCGAAGCCGAAGTCGTGCGGTCGATCAAGGCTGCCGAGGAGCAGAAACGCAAGGCGACTGCCCTGGCTGAGGAGAAGATGTCCGATGCTGTGGCTGAAGCGAAGACCCGTGCGCAGAGGGGTTACATGGCTGCCGTCGAGAAAGCGAAGGCGGAGTCGGCCGAACTGGAAAGGAACGCGGGAGTCGAGGCGAAGGCCGCAGCCGAGGATCTGAAACAGGTCCCGCAGGACAGGCTCAGCGAGGCGGTCGAGCGGGTAGCAAAGGTTCTGCAGAAGCGGTGGCGGTCGACAGGGTAGCGAAGGTCCTGGTAGCCGTTCACCAGGATTCAAGCGGGCGGTTCCTTGAGGCGCTGCAGCGCCGACGGATACTCCATATCATCAGAACCGAACAGGCAGAGACGTCCGGAGAAATCGCAGGGATGGAGCGGCAGTCCGGACGGCTGGCAGAGGTGATCGAACTCCTGGGCACCAGGGTGAAGAAGAAGGGCGGGCTGCTGGGCGAAGCCAGGGTGGAGATGCCACGGGTTGAGTTCGACCGTGTGGTTGAGGAATACGAACCTTCTGAGTCTCTTGAAGAGGTACGGAATCTGTCGCGAGAGTTGGAAGAGACGGGCAACCGGGAGCGGAGTCTTCAAGCAGAGATAGTCCGTTTGGGGGAGTGGCAGGCGCTTGAATCCGTGCCGGCTGAACTCTACGAGATGGAGTCCGTGGTTGTTATCATGGGGAAACTTGCAGACGAGGAAGAGCTGAACCATGCCCGGGATCTGCTGAGGGAGATGCCGGCAGAGGTGCAGCGCGTCGGAACCGGGGTTGAGACCGGGGTTCCGGTTCTGGTTGTGAGTGCAAAGGACGCAGGTGACGAGGTCGCCCGGGTCGTTGGCTCGCTGCGATTCGAGGTGACCAGCCTGAAGGGCGTGCGCCAGAAGCCGGTTGATGCTGTCGCTTCGCTGCGCGAACAGGCGAGTGAAGCCGCCAGGCGGCGCGGGGGAATCGAAGCTGAGCTTGTGGAACTGACGGCCGAACTGCCGAACCTGAAGGCGGCCGCGGATGGTCTCGGGAGTGCGCGCGACCGGGCTGCTGCCGAGCGAGACATGGAGAGGACGCAATCGGTGTTACTTGTCGCGGGCTGGGTGCGCGAGCGGGACTACGGCAGGTTGGAGAAGCTTGTTCATGATGCGGGAGATGCGTTCTTGAGTCGGGTTGAGCCCGCTGAAGACGAGGAGCCGCCGGTCGCGCTGGTGAACCGGAAGGTGTTCCGACCGTTCGAACTGGTGCTTGACCTGTACAGCATGCCGTCGCCGAAGGAGGTTGACCCGACCGCTTTGCTTGCGCCGTTCTTTGCTATCTTCTTCGGATTCTGTCTGACGGATGCGGGCTACGGTATCGCGCTGGTCGTGCTTGCCGCGGTGCTGATGCGTAAGCTGGGACGCGACAACAAGCTGCTGGGAATGCTGTTCATTGGCGGTCTCTTCACGATTGTGGCCGGGGCCCTTGTTGGTGGGTGGTTCGGTGACCTGCCGGACAGACTGGGGTTCGCGCAGCTTCTGGCTATGAAGAACCGGCTGATGCTTTTCAACCCGCTGACAAACCCGATGCCGTTCTTCATTCTGTCACTGGGCATGGGCTATCTGCATATGATGTACGGGATGGTGATTGAGATTGTCGACTGCCTGCGCGTACGGCGGGTCGGGGATGCACTGCTTGGCCAGTTGCCATGGTTCGTAGCGCTGAACGCGCTGGTGGCGTTGGTGGTTGTCGGCAAGTCACTGCCGGGTTGGGCTACAGCGTTGCTCCTGGTTATCGTCCTTGCCGCGGTGGCTTCAATCGTGGTGTTCACCCGGCGCCAGGTCGGGATTGCGGTGGCGCAGACGCTCTGGTTCGGGCTGTTCTGGTTGACACTGGTCTACTTCGCGGCGAAGCTGGGCGGGCTGCCCGCTGAGTTTCTGTACGTCAAGTGGGTGCTGGTGGCGGCCTTCCTGGGAATGTACGCGTACTCGCTGGCGAATCTCATTCGGTGCCGGAAACTGACGGCGGTGCCGATTGCGATTGCCGCGACCGGCATTGCGGTCCTGGGTCTGTATTTCGCCGGAGTACTGCCCTGGGCGGTTCCGGCCCTGGTTGGAGCGGCGTTCTTCTTCACCGCACCGGCGAACCGGGCGGCAGGAGGGAAGCTGCTGTGGGGCGGGTACGCTCTCTACGGCGCGACGTCCTACGTCGGGGTAGTGCTGTCCTACATCCGCATTATGGCGTTGGGTATGGTGACGGGCGGCATCGCGATGGCGGTCAATACTGTTGCGTGGATGGTAACCGGCATTCCGGTACTCGGTGTCGTGGCCGCAATCGTCGTCCTGGTGCTCGGGCATACCTACAATATCGCCGTGAATGTGTTGGGCGCGTTCGTCCACACGTTGAGATTGAACTACGTAGAGTTTTTCCCCAGGTTCTTTTCCGGCGGGGGGAATCCGTTTGTTCCGTTCGAAGAAGAGAATCGTTACATTGCCGTAAGGTAAAGGAGGCGAATAGTGGTTGACCCGATTGGTCTCGCAATTGCCCTTGCCGGAGCCGTCGTGGCAGTCGTGCCGGCCGGTATTGGTTCCGCAATCGGCATCGGCATGACGGCACAGGTTGCCAATGGTGTGCTGGCCGAGGACCCGAAGAAGTTCGGCAGCGTGTTTATCCTCGTGGCGCTGCCCGGGACCCAGGGGTTCTACGGGTTCCTGGGCGCGTTCCTTGCCATCATGCAGCTTGGGCTGCTCGGTGAAGTGCAGGCTATCACTCTCTGGCAGGGCGTTCAGATGTTTGCTGCGTGCCTGCCGGTGGGGCTTGCCGGTCTGGCTTCGGGTATCTGGCAGGGCAAGGCCTGCGCATCCGGTGCCGAACTGGTTGCGAAGCGGGCGACAGAAGGCACCAAGGCGGTTATCTTCGCGGCGATGGTCGAGACTTACGCGGTGTTGGGACTGTTGGTTACCATTTTCGCGCAGATGGGTATCAAGCTCGGCGCGTAGTCAGCGGCAGTCATGAGTGCAACGAAGCTGCTCGGTAAGATCCGCGCTGACGGTCAGGCCCGGGTGGATGAGATAGTCGCCGGACGTGATAAAGAGTTGGCCGGAATCGCCGAGCGTCAATCCCGTGAGATGGAGAAGATCGCCAGGGAGTACCGGGAGCGAATCGCCCGGGAAACCGGTCTGATCCGGGAACGGTCACGCAGCAAGGCCCGTCTGGAACGGCGCAAGACGCTGCTCGCCGCCCGTTGGGCGGTGATCGAGCAAGTACTTGAACTGACCCGGGAGAAGACCGTCACGGGGCCGGACTATGTCCGGACCATCCAGAACATCATCAGGCAACATGCACCTGCTGGCGCGGAGGTCCGGTTGTCAGCTTCGGACACTGCGAAGTTCGGCGCGAGCTTGAAGCTGGAAGTCGGTGAGCCCGTCGGCATCAACGGGGGAGTGCTGATCCGGATCGGGAAGCGCACGCTTGATTTCTCACTGGACGAGTCCCTTGCGGCTATTCGTGATGAACTGGCGAGTGAACTCGCAGCGATTCTCTTCCCGGAGACGGACAGTCCGGGCTCGGGGCCAGAGTGAGGCCGGTCAGTTCCTGTATTCCTTGAAACCAGGCCGGCTCCAGTTTCTTTTCTGCCAGCAGCCGGTCCAGCCGTTTGCTGCGTTGGACCTGGTTGAACTCCTCGGCGAAGTCGGACGCGTTCCGCCGGGACCCGTTGTAGAATCTCAGGAAGAAGACGGAAAGCACCACCGAGGCCGTTATCCAGTCATCGTTGCGTGCGGCGTAGTAGACGCCGACCGCTGACATGCCCGTGACCGCCAGGCTGAGCAGACCGGTTCCGGGCCGACCGGCATAGACCTCACCGCTTCCGGGCACGAACGAGGAAAGCACCACTGCCAGGGTGGGGTTCCTGCCGGGAACTCGGTCAAGGGCGTCGAGTTCGAGGGCGACATCGGGTTGGCCGGCCTTCCGGTAGTTGTCGGCTGCCTGGCTGAACAGGTGCTGTTTCAGGTCAATCCAGGCAAGACCGGAGTGCAGTTCGGCCTGTCGCGCGGAGTCACTGGTGAAGACCATGAGGTCGAAGAGTTCCAGCCGGGCGCGGTCGAGTTCCATGTTGCGTACGAACAGCCCGGCGAGGGCCAGGCCGGTTTCGTGACTGACGTCAGGGCTGACCTCCGCGGCGCGCTGCAGTACTTCGGCCGCTCTTTCGATTTCCCCGGCCGCGCCCAGACTGAGTCCCAGTTTCAGTTGAAGTAATACCGTGTTTCCCGGCTCGGCTGCAAACAGCACCCGTTTGTATTCGGTCACGGCCGCCGAGTGCAATCCCTGATGGAAGAGGGAGTCGGCGAGGTCGGATTGAAAGGTATCCGTGTCCGTCGAGACGGAGATGATAGTGGCGAGCAGCAGGACCGGTGTCAATCCGATTCCGGGTTCGTCCGGCCGGTCAGGGTATCCGGTGGGGCATGTCTCAGTATTGCCCGGTAGTCCGGTTCAAGGTCGGCCCGGTAGAGTATCCGCTCAATCCTCGCCAGGTAGTCCCGCTGGTGGAACCGGTTGAAATCCCGGGCTGCGATATTGGCTCCGTGGATACCGGCGGAGTAGAACAGGGCGGTCAGCGTGCCGAATATGCCGAGTTTGACCCGGGTGCCGTCGTGTTCGGGGTGGGCCGCAAACCACCAGGTCACGAGCCCGGTGCTCGCCACCGTCAGCAGGGCGTAGAGTCCGTCGCCGGTCCGGCCGGAGTAGACCTGCCCCGCACCAGGCAGCACTGCGGACATCAGGCTGCCGGCCAACCGGCTGCGGCGCGGCAGGTCGTGTCCATCCAACTCGGCGAGTTCGTCCAGCCCGGTGATGCCTGTTGCCTGTCGAAACAGCGCTGCGGCGTCAGCGAAATGGTGTTCCTTGCACAAGGACCAACCGGTGAGTGCGAGGCTTTTGTCAGCCAGCACCGGTTCGTTGATGCGGGCGAGTTCGACGCGCGCCTCGGCGTAGCGACTCTCGGCGAGGTACGTCCGAGCCACACCGTAGCTGCCGAAAGCTCCAGGCAGGGCGCTGTTCGTTCTGAATGTGGTTCTGGCACGAGCATAGTCTCCGGCCTGAAGGAACGATTCCGCGGCCATCCATCCGGCACAGCTGCATGCAACTCCGTCCGGTCCGGTGAAACGGATGCGCAGATACTCGGTGGCAGCCCGACTGTAGTCGCCGGTTTCGTAGAGATGGTCGGCGAACGCCGGATCGGCCTCGGGTGTCGCGAGGTTCCGGATTGGACCTGATGGATGTGCGGGATCGACTGTCACGATCACCGGCGTGCGTGGTTCAAAGGTGGGTGTCTGCCACGCCACATGATTGGCAGGTGGGTCATTGAGACGGTTGTGCGAGATACCGAAGTAGTACTTGTCGTAGTACGACCACGCGAATCCGTGACAACGCATCAGGCGCTCCGCGCCCATGACCGTCCCGACCAGGAACCCCTGGTGCTGAATCGCCTGCCTGGTGAACTGGGAACACGTCGGCCAGAAGTTGCACATGCCCTGTCCCTGCAGCGGTGAGATGACGGTCTTGTAGGTACTGATGAGCCATTCGCCGCTGACCGAGAGCGGGTCATAGCTGCCGGAAGTCATTGTCGCTGCTGCAAGGACCAGAAGGGTCAGACGATGCATGCTAGTAACTTAGGGCAGGGGATTCAGAAGTCAATACTGTGGTTCACGCCGGGTGCCGGTACTTGACGGCGTGTTCCTCGCGACTAGCATCTGCGGGATGCGATGTCTCGTGACCGGCGCAAAGGGAATGCTCGGGACAGATCTGGTGAATCGGCTCCGGGAGTGGAAAGAAGACGTGACCGGATGGGATCTTCCCGAGCATGATGTCACAAAGGTCGAGAGGACGATCAACAACATCCACCGCGTCGGACCGGACGTTATCTTCCACCTTGCCGCCTGGACCGATGTTGACGGCTGCGAACGGGACCCGGCCCGCGCGACCAGCGTGAATTCTCAGGCGGCTTGGGGAGTGGCGCTGGGAGCTGCCGAGACAGGCTGCAAGCTGGTGTATGTCAGCACCGACTACGTGTTCGACGGCAGGAGCAAGCGACCATATCGGGAGAAGGACAAGCCGAATCCGCTTTCGGTATACGGCAGGAGCAAACTGATGGGTGAGAAGGCGGTAGCAAAGGCGTGCAAGCGCTCGTTCATCGTGCGGACCAGTTGGCTCTATGGGCGGAGCGGACGGAACTTCGTGGACACAATCAGGATACGAGCCCGGGAAAAGAACCGGCTTGAAGTTGTGGATGACCAGGTGGGTTCGCCGACCTACACGCGCGACCTGTGTCGGTCCCTGGTGGAGCTTGCCCGTTCGAAGAGATTCGGAACCTACCATCTGACCAACCACGGCCGGTGTTCCTGGTTTGAGCTGGCAAAGGAAGTGGTCAGCCTTACCGGTGCTGACTGCGAAGTCGTGCCGATCGATACCGCGACAGCGGGTCGTCCGGCCCCGCGTCCGGCATTCTCGGTACTGGATAACCGTAACTTCCGCAGCAAGTTCGGCCGGGAACTGAGGCATTGGCAGGATGCGTTGAAGGATTACCTTGAGCAGGCACAAGCAACCGAAGCTGGCAGTTGACTGCATCATCCTGCTTGACGGCCGGATTCTTCTGATCTATCGCCGGAATGAACCGAAGGGATGGGCGCTGCCGGGCGGGTTCGTGGACTACGGTGAGACGGTGGAGCACGCCGTCCAGCGTGAGATGATGGAGGAGACCGGGCTTGAGCTGGCGGACCTCAGGCAGTTCCATGTCTACTCGGACCCGAAGCGTGACCCACGCTGGCACTGCGTTTCGGTCGTATTCACCGCCCGTGGAATCGGGGGGCCGAGGGCCGGAGACGATGCCGGTGAAGTCAGGCTCGTGCGGCCAGACGATGTGCGGGATTCAGAACTGGTGTTCGACCACGCCCGAATCCTCCGGGACTACCGGGAACGTTTCTCAGCGGATTCCGACGACAATCAGGCCGGGTAGACGCCGAGTTGGGTTGCCCATTTGCCCAGGGCCTCGAAGCGCTTCCGGTCGTTTTCGGGCAGGACAAGCGGCCGGCCGCGACAATCGATGATGACTCCGGAAAGGCCGCCGTGGACTTCGGTTTCCAGCAGTTTGCCGGCGCCCGCTCCGACGTCGAATCCCTTTTCCGGCTGAATCGCGGCCCGAGCTTTCTCGCCCACAGCCAGAGGTAGGACTGCGATGTCCCCGAATCCGGTCGTGGCTTCCAGTTTCTCGCCGTTCTCCCTGGTGATGGCAACCTGGACGCACCGGGTGCCTTCCTTGCCGTTGCCGACCGGGGCGATGCAGGTTCCGAGGTGAATGAGGCAGTCTTTCTCGAAGACCTCGCGCGCTGCTTCGGGATGGACTTCGGTCAGAACCCCGAGGTGGGGCATCATGAAAATCGAGTCCACGGTGAGCCGGGTGACGCCTTCGGGCTGGAATGCGTCCAGCAGCATCATGGCGGCCTGCACCCGTCTCGGGGCGTGAGACAACGCACCACCCGAGCCGACGACCAGATTCAGTTCCATCATGTCGACCAGGGTCTCGCCGGTCCTCGACTGGGAGAAGGCATCGGAAATCGTTCGGGACTGCTGCACGCCTTTGAGCCCGACCGCCATGGACTTGTGGTGCTTGAGAGCGAGCCGGAGCGCTTCACGGGCAATCGCCTGCTCCAGCTTGAGTTCCTCGAGGGTGGCCGGGATGGTCGTCGGCCGGATCATCTTGTTGCGGATACGGTTGCGTACTTCCGCGACTTTGATATCGAACGGCACCCAGCGCATGATATTCTCCTCGCCCGCCTCGGCCAGGACGTTCGATATCGAGTATGACATACCGAGGTTCGCGGATACGGTCCGGTTGAAGATGTCCTGGAAGACGCTGAAGATATCGGTCGTGGCACCGCCGATGTCAACACCCAGGACCGCAATCTTCTCGGACTTCCCGATGTTCTCGATGAGCAGTCCGACCGCGCCCGGAGTGGGCATGATCGGAACGTCGGTCCACTCCATCAGCTTCCGGTAGCCCGGGGCATGGGCCATGACGTGTTCCATGAACAGGTTGTGAATTTTGTCGCGGGCGGGCTGGAGGTTCTCCCGTTCGAGGACGGGTCTGATGTTCTCGACGATTTCGAGGTCGGCTTTATCCCGGAGTGTCTTCAGCACCAGGTCCCGGGCGTCTTTGTTGCCGGCGTAGATGACCGGCAGGTCGTAGCCGACGCCGAACCTGGGCTTGGGGTCGGCGGCGCTGATCAGTTCGGCCAGCTCGATAACGTGGGAGACCGTACCGCCGTCGATGCCGCCGGACAGCAGAATCATATCCGGGCGCAGGGTGCGGATGCGTTCGATCTTCTCGTGCGGCAGCCGGCCGTCGTTGGACGCGATTACGTCCATGACGATTGCGCCGGCTCCGAGTGCGGCTCGCGCCGCGCTTTCGGCGGTCATGGTGATAACGACGCCGGCAACCATCATCTGGAGCCCGCCGCCGGCCGATGAGGTGGAGATGTAGACGTCGGACCCTTCCCGGTCGGCATTCTTGCGCTTCAGGATGACCTCGCCGTCGAGGAGTCTGACTCCGGACAACTCTTCCACTTCCATCACCGAGTTCAGCACGCCCTTGGTGACGTCCTCGAACGGGGCCTCGACCGTAGTCGGGGCTTCGCCGCGGGTCTTCAGACGGAACTCACCGTCGTGCTTCTCGATGAGGATCGCCTTGGTGGTGGTCGACCCGCAGTCAGTTGCCAGGATTCTTGTTATCTTTTCCTTTTCCATGACGCCTTTCATCCTCCAATCTCTCAATGGTCTTGATGAACAACTCGACATTCGACCGATCTTCAAGCAGGGCGGCGATTTCGTCGTACTGGCGGAAAGGGAAGACGGCCGTGAAGATGGGCTGGAAGAAGACCATCAACTGCGAGCCGACGAACGTGACCGGCTTGCTCGATTCGAGCATCACTACCGCCACCGGCGTGAGGCGCAGGTCGACAATCTTCCGGGCCATCTTGGTGAACAACTCCTCGCGCCGTTCGGCGGTGACGTCCGATGCGAACATCAGGCGGGCTCCTGGAAGTTGACGTCGAGCCGGCGCGACGCGCGGGCTTCGTCCAGCCTCCGCACCGGGGTCATGGTCGGGGCTTCACGGAGCAGTTCAGGGTGTGTTTTCGCTTCCTCGGCAATCTGCTTCATGACCTCGATGAACTCATCGAGCGTCTCGCGCGATTCGGTCTCGGTCGGTTCAATCATCAGGGCTTCGGGCACGATGAGCGGGAAGTAGACGGTCGGGGCATGGATGCCGTGGTCCAGCAGCCGCTTGGCGACATCGACGGTCCTGATTCCATACTTCCTGAGGTTCGACCCGGAGAAGACCACTTCGTGCAGCGAACGTTCCTTGTAGGGCAGGTCAAAGGTCTGCTCCAAACCGGCGCGGACGTAGTTGGCATTGAGCACCGCGCACTCGGCCGCATCTTTCAACCCGCCAGCGCCCAGCATTCGGATGTAGGCCCAGGCTTTGACCATGACTCCGAAGTTGCCGTAGAAAGCCAGTGTCCGCCCGATTGAGTCGGGCCGGTCGTAGTCGAGCCAGTACCTGAATGTCGAATGTCGAATGTCGAGTGTCGAATTCCCGGAGTTGCCGTTCGGCGGCTCGCCGCGGCCTGATTCTCGGACGATCGGTCGGGGCAGGAACGGTTCGAGCGCGGGGTTGACCGCGACCGGACCCGAGCCCGGCCCCCCGCCGCCGTGCGGGGTCGCGAATGTCTTGTGCAGGTTCATGTGCATGACGTCGAACCCGGCGTCGCCCGGCCGGTGAATACCCATGTGGGCGTTGAGGTTGGCGCCGTCGAGATAGACCAGACCGCCGCAGGAATGGACGATGTCGCAGATGCGTTTCGCGTCGGTCTCGAATATGCCGAGCGTATTGGGATTGGTCACCATCAGGCAGGCGACGCGGTCGCTGCAGCAACGCTCGAGTTCGGCAAGGTCGATCTCGCCTTTCTCGTTCGACTTGATCTGGACCGACTTGAATCCGGACATGGCCACCGATGCGGGATTCGTGCCGTGGGCCGAATCGGGAACGAGCACTTCGGTCCGGCACTCGCCCTTTTTCTCGAAGTAGTTTCGGACCATCATGATGCCGGCCAGTTCGCCGTGGGCCCCGGCCGCGGGCTGCAGGGTGATTGCGTCGAGCCCGGTAATCTCCTTGAGGTATTCGCCCAGTTCGTACATCAGTTGCAGCGCGCCCTGGGCCGCGGATTCGGGCAGCGTCGGGTGGATTCCGGCAAACCCGGGCAGCCGGGCCGCGTGCTCATTGACTTTGGGGTTGTACTTCATCGTGCAGGAGCCGAGCGGGTAGAAACCCCGGTCAACGTGGTGGTTCAAGATTGAGAGCCGGGTGAAGTGTCTTGCGATATCGGGCTCGGAAACTTCGGGCAGGCCGTTATCCTTCCGGGCCGCATCACCGAAGTTCTCCGCGGGACTGACGGCCGGCACGTCCAACTCGGGCAGTGACCAGGCCCGCCGACCGGGTCGGGAAATATCGAAGAGGCTCTGCTCCGTGCTCATTGCTTATGGCAGGCGATGAATCGCGCTATCGACCGGTCGTAGGTCTTTTCGACTTCGGGCGGGAAGAGGCAGCCGGGCAGTTCGCCGAGGCGCCAGTGGTAGGCGATGCACTCGCAGCACTTGCCTTTCCGGCTGCAGGGTTCGTAGGTGCAGGGGCAGTTGGCCCGGTTTTCCCGGATGTTGCATTCCATCAGTTGCCCCCGAATTCCGTGCCGAGGAACTCGACGCACAAGTCCATTTCGGTCCTGGTTCGCTGCTCGGTCACGGCGACCAGCAGTTGGTTCTGCCATTCCGGGTTGTATCGGGCCAGGTCCACGCCGGCCAGGATGCCGCGCTTGAGTCCGGCTTCGATGACAGCGCTTGCCGGGACTGGCGTCGAGACCGTGAATTCCTTGAAGAACGGCCGCTCGTTGACGATTCCGAATCCGGGCAGTTCGGCAATCCTCGCGGCGAGGTAGCGGGCCTTGGCTAGGCACTGTTCGGCAACCGCTTTGATGCCCTGTCGGCCCATCATCGCCAGGTAGACGGTTGCGGCCAGGGCGCAGAGCGCCTGGTTGGTGCAGATGTTCGACGTCGCGCGCTCGCGGCGGATGTGCTGCTCGCGGGTCTGCAGGGCAAGGACGTACCCGGTCCTGCCGTCGACGTCAACAGTGCGGGCGGCAATCCGTCCCGGCATCTGGCGGACGAACTTCTTCTTCGCGGCGAGCAGTCCGAGGTACGGACCGCCGAAGCTCAGCGGGATGCCTAGGCACTGGCCTTCGCCGACCGCGATGTCGGCGTCGTAGTCGCCGGGCGGGGCGAGGACCCCGAGTGATATCGGGCCGAACGAGACGGTCAGCAGGGCTCCGCCGGCGTGGGCCAGCGCGGCAATCTCCCTGACCGGCTCGGTGCTGCCGAGGAAGTTCGGGTGTTGGACGATTACCGCTGCGGTAGCGTCGCCGATTGTCTGCTTCAGGGCGACGAGGTCGGTGGCGTCGCCGGCGAGCGGCACTTCCCGGATCGGGATATTCAGGCCGCGGGCATAGGTCCGGACGACTTCAAGGTGGGTCGGATTGACGCCGCCGGTGACGACGACTTCCGACCGCCGGGTGATATCCCGGGCCATGTGACTGGTTTCGGCCAGGGCCGAAGCGCAGTCGTACATCGAGGCATTGGCCACTTCCATCCCGGTCAGGCGACAGACGAGTGACTGGAACTCGTAGATTGCCTGGAGTGTGCCCTGGCTGACTTCGGCCTGGTACGGGGTGTAGGCGGTGTAGAACTCGGGGCGCGAGATAATCGTATCGACGAGCGCCGGACTGAAATGGTCGTAGGCACCGGCCCCGGCGAAACAGACAGGCATTTCGTTTGCCGCGGCCCGCTCCCGCAATTCGGTCATCAACTCCGGTTCGGAGAGCGGCTCGGGCAGGTTCAGTCCCTGCTTCAGCCTTATCTCCGCGGGGATTCCCCTGAACAACTCATCGACGTCGGCCACGCCGATGCGCTTCAGCATCAGGTCCCGGTCTTCAGTTGTGTGCGGGGTGAAACGCATCAGGGAATTACGAATTACGGACTACGAATGCCGAATTCAGACCAAGGGATTCGCTATTCGTCAATCGGCATTCGGCATTCGGCATTTGTCTAGTGGTGTTCCGACTTCGCCACCAGGTCGGCATACGCCCTGGCGTCAAGCAGGCTGTCGAGTTCGGACGGGTCGGATAGCCTTATCTTCGCAATCCAGCCCAGGCCGTACGGGTCATGGTTGACCTTGGCGGCTTCGTCTTTGAGCGACTCGTTGCACTCGATGACTTCGCCGGATGCCGGGGCGAACGTATCCGAGACCGCTTTCACCGCTTCGATTGTGCCGAGCGGATCGCCCTTCTTCACCTGCTGCCCGACCGTGGTCACGTCAACGTAGACGACGTCGGAAAGCTCGCTCTGCGCGAAATCGGTGATACCGGTGGTAATGGTATCGCCTTCGACCCTGACCCATTCGTGCGTCACGGTGTACTTCAAATCCTCGGGGATATTGGCCAACGCTCCTCCTTACTTCCTTGAGCCCTGTTTGTAGAATGGCGGCTTCACGACGACCGCGGGCGTCCTCTTCCCGCGGATATCGATTGACAGTTCGGTGCCGGATTTGGTTCGGCCGCGCCGGACGTAGCCGAGCGCGATTCCCCGGCTCAGCGACGGAGACATCGTACCGCTGGTGACCTTGCCGACCGGTTCGTCATCGAGGAAGATGCGGTAACCGGGGCGCGGGATGGCGCGTTCCTTCATTTCCAGGCAGACCAGCCGGCGCTTCGGCTTCTCTTCCTTCACCTGCTGCAGCACGTCGGAGCCGATGAACCCGTCGGGCTTGTCGAGCGCGGTCACGAAAGAGAGCCCGGCCTCAAGCGGGTTCGTCGTCTTGTCAATGTCATTCCCGTAGAGGCAGTATTTCATTTCCATCCGCAGCGTGTCGCGGGCTCCAAGCCCGATCGGCTCGATCTCGAACTCGCTGCCGGCGTCGAAGACCGCGTCCCAGACCGCGGGGCCGTGCTCGGACGGGGAATAGAGCTCGAACCCGTCCTCGCCGGTGTACCCAGTGCGGGAGACCAGCCCCTTGACTCCCGCGACCTCCGCGGGCGCGGCCCAATAGAAACCGATGGGGGAGAGGTCGATTGACGATATCTTCTGCAGCACCGTTTCGGCCTTCGGGCCCTGGATTGCCAGTTGCGCCATTGCGTCGGTCACATTCTCCATCCGGACGTCGCCCGCCAGGTGCTCGCGCAGCCAGGCGGTATCCTTCTCGTTGTTGGCCCCGTTGACCACGAGCAGCCAGTGGTCCGCGAGGCGATAGACCACCAGGTCATCGACGATTCCGCCGTCCGGGTAACAGAGAACCGAATACTGGGCCTGGTTCGTTTCCAGCGTCGCGGCGTCATTGGTGGTCATCCGGTTGATCCACGTCAGCGCGTCGGGTCCCCGCACCTCAATCCGGCCCATGTGCGACACGTCGAACACCCCGACCGTGGTCCGGACCCGCTTGTGCTCGGGGACGATTCCCTTGAACTGGACCGGCAGCTCGTAGCCCGCAAACTCGACAATGCGGCCCTGAGCCGCGACGTGCTTCGGATAGAACGGGGTTCGTCGGGACATCGACCGGAATCTTATCACACGGCCATTGTGAGTCAAGCTCCGGCGGTGCGGAGGAGGGGAGGACGGACGGAAAACCGCCAAGAACGCCAAGCGCGCCAAGGCTGAGGACCGGAGCGGAGAGGATAAACACCAAGGCACCAAGAGGAAGTAACCACAGATGAACACGGATGATGGCGGAAGTCCGAATTCGGCAATCGCCATTCGGCATTCG
>CBDUVZ010000044.1:0-21927 GCA_965370805.1 uncultured bacterium
ATGGTCAACCAGCCGCTGGTCGCCGGGGACCTTGCCGCTTCGGACGGCACCCGGAATATCACAGCGCCGCCGCTCTAGTCATGGCTGTCAGAATCATACGCGAAGGGGAACTCGAACGATGTAAACCTGGAAGACTACGGTCTCTTCCTTGCCACAGCCACCAGAATCGCTATATTCTGGCTTCATGAAAGTACTGGTAGCAGGCGGCGCCGGGTACATCGGCAGCATCATGACCCGCATGCTGGTCGAGAGCAGGCACGAAGTCACTGTGCTCGACAACCTCTCCGTCGGTCACAAGTCCGCGGTTTCCGAACCGGCCCGGCTGGTTGTCGGGGACCTCGGCGATTCGCCGCTGGTCGACAAGCTGCTGGCCGGGTTCAAGCCCGATTGCGTGATGCATTTCGCAGCCAAGTCCCAAGTTCCCGAGTCGGTCAGGAAGCCGGACCTGTACTTCGAGAACAACGTCGGCCAGGGCGTGAGTTTCCTGAACGCGGTCTGCCGGAGCGGCGTCAGGCGGTTCGTATTCTCATCCACCGCTTCGGTCTACGGCGCGCCCGCAAAGATCCCGATTACCGAGGATTCCCCGCTCCAGCCGACCAGCCCGTACGGCGATACCAAGCGCATCCTCGAAGAGCTGCTCGCATCGTATGAGCGGGCGTACGGACTCCGCTATGCCAGCCTGCGCTACTTCAATGTCGTCGGCGCGTATCAGGGGCTGGGCGAAGACCACCGGCCCGAAACCCATCTCGTACCGCTCGTTCTGCAATCGGCCCTCGACCCGGGTCGGGAATTCTCCATCTACGGCGATGATTACGAGACCCGCGACGGCACCTGTGTCCGCGACTACCTGCACGTCCATGACCTGTGTCAGGCTCACCTGCTGGCGATGGATGCGATTGCGGACCGCAGTGTTGTCTACAACCTGGGCAGCGGCCGGGGTTTCACCGTCAAAGAAGTTTTCGACACCGCCCGCGAAGTCACCGGCCGCGATATCCGCTATCGCGTGGCGACCCGCCGGCCCGGCGACCCACCGGCACTGGTCGCTTCATCCGAACTCATCAGGAAGGAACTGGGCTGGGAACCGAAGCATCCCGACCTGAACCGGATGATCCAGGACGCCTGGGAATTCCACCAGGCCCACCCGAACGGGTATCCGGACTGACGTCCCTTCGATTTCAGATTGCTGATTGGAGATTGTAGATTTCCAACTCCTGCATTTTGCCTTTTGACTTATCCTAATCCTTTCCTGCACCCATCTCGGTTCTCCTCTCTTGGCGGCCTTGGCGTTCTTGGCGGTTTTCTCTCTGGTCATTGGTCTTCTTCCTTTGTGTTCATCCCGCCTTTCTGGTAGAATCCGAAGCATGAGCAAAGTCGGGATTGCCGGTGCGACCGGTCTGGTCGGCGAGACCCTGGTCCGGGTGCTCGAATCCGGGCCGTTCGAAGTCGAGGAACTGCGGCCGTTCGCATCCGACCGGAGCGCGGGAAGCGAAATCACGTTCCGCGACCGGACCCTGACCGTCGGCAAGCTCGACCCGAAGAGATTCGACGGGCTTGACGTTGCTTTCTTCTGTCTCGAAGCCGGGCTCGCCGCGAAGTACGTGCCCGAAGTCGCCCGGTTCTGCCCGGTAATCGACAAGTCCAGCCATTTCCGACTGGATGAGAAAGTGCCGCTGGTCGTGCCCGAAGTCAATCCGAACGCGCTCAAGCGCAAAGCGACAATCATCGCCAACCCGAACTGCACCGTGATTCCGCTGACCGTCGCGGTCGCCCCGCTGCACCGGGAATTCGGCCTCAAGAGCCTGCATGTCGCCACCTACCAGTCGGTCTCCGGCGCCGGCCGGGCCGCGCTCGAACAGTACCGCTACGAAACCGAGTGCCGGGCGATGGAGCAGGAGCCGGACCTTAAGGAAAGCCCGTTCGGCCCGGCACCGATTGCCGGGAATCTCATCCCGCAAATCGGCCCGTTCGATTCCGACGGCCGCTCCGAGGAAGAACTCAAACTCATCAACGAGTCGCGGAAGATACTGGACCTGCCCGAACTGGAACTGAACGTCACTTGTGTCCGCGTGCCGGTAGCCGTCGGCCATTCGCTCGCGGTCACCTGCCGGTTCGACGGCAAAGTCCCATTGAAGAAGGCCCGCGCGGTCCTGAAGAAAGCGAAAGGCGTCGAGCTGGTTGAGCGGAGCGATGCCGCCACACCCGTACGATGCCAGGGCAATGACACCGTAATCGTCAGCCGAGTTCGGCCCGGAGCCGGACCCGACGAACTAGACCTGTGGGTTGTCTGCGATAACCTGCGCAAAGGCGCGGCACTCAACGCCGTCCAGATTGCCGCCCGGCTGCTTCACGGAGGTGAGAAATGAAACTGTTACTCGTTCTGCTGATTGCCGTCGCGGCCCGGGCCGACCTTGGCCCGCGGCCGATGACATCCGGCCCCCTGATTCCGCCGCGGCACTGGGTCCAGGACCCTGCTTCCTTCACCGCGGAATCAACCCATTCCTACGACGTCCGATTGTACCGGGCCGATTTCGACCTGCCGATGATCGACGCGTCCTACTCGGTCCACGAACAGGTGACAATCATGAGCCGGGTGCCGCTGCTGGACACGTTCTCACTCCACTTCTGCAACCTGGTCTGCGATTCGGTCAAGCGTTCCGGCGTCCCGCTTGCGTTCACTATCCCACTTCACCTGCTGGCAATCACCCTGGACACGTCGCTGCCCGAAGGCGATTCCACGGTCATCGACATCTTCTATCACCGGGAGAACACCGCGCCGGCTATCGGCTACTACTTTGGCGCTCCGCCGGCCTGCCGCTACGCCCACGGCATGACCTGCGGCTGCCCGATGGAGAATCGCTACTGGCTCGCCTGCTTCGACCTGCCGTTCGACAAGCCGGAGCGCGGCGTCCGGTTCAATCTCACCGTGCCGGATACGTTCCAGACCTGTTCCAACGGGCTCTGCGATTCGGTCACGGCCAACGCGCAGGACGGCACCAGGACCTGGTGGTGGCGCCACCCGTATCCGATTGCCACCTACCTGATGACTTTCTCCGCCTCCCGGTTCACGTCCTGGGCCGACACGTTCGTCAACCCCACCGGCGAGACGATCCCGATGCCCTACTACCTCTGGCCCGAAGACTCGGCCCGGTCCCACAACGGGTTCCGCAACCTGCCCGACATGATGGCCTATTTCACCGACACCCTGGTCTACGGCCCGTACCCGTTCGAGAAGTACGGCATGGTGCCGGGATACTACGGCTTCCCCTGGGGCGGAATGGAACACCAGACCCTGACCATGATCCACACCGGCCTGATTGGCGGCGGTGACGTCACTTTGTCGCACGAACTCTCCCACATGTGGTGGGGCGACATGGTGACTCAGGTTGACTTCCGCCACGTCTGGCTCAACGAAGGCTTCGCCACCTATTCGGAATGCCTGTACCTCGGGCACCAGGCCGGCCGGACCACTTTCGAGAGCATGCTGCGGGCGCGGGCGTACAGCTTCTTCTCCCGCGACCGCCAGCGCCGGTTCCCGGTTTTCGACCCGCCCGTCATCTACGACTACGGCACCGTCTACTGCAAAGGGGCCTGGGTCCAGCACATGCTGCGATTCCTCGAAGGCGATACTGTCTTCGGCCAACCGGGCATCTTCTTCCGGGCGATGCGGGTCTACGGGGACTCGTTCCGCTACGGCACGCCGTCAACCGAGGACTACTGCCGGATTCACGAACAGGTCACCGGACTTGAGCTCGACTGGTTCTTCGACGAATGGATCTACCAGGCCGGCTTCCCGCGGTACTCCTTCGACTGGACCGTGGAAGAAACCCGCGACGGTTGGCAGGTAGTCACCAGCCTGGGCCAGGACAACGGCGCCCAGGCACCCGACATCTTCCACATGCCCCTGCCGGTGCTCTTCTCCGGCTCCGGGCTCGACACCCTGCTCTGCATCAACCCGAACGCCAATCCGCAGGTCGACACATTCGTCTTCTCCGCCCGACCGGAGAGCATCGCGGTCGACCCGGACAACTGGGTCCTGGATTCCTGCTACTACACCGGCATCGCGGAGAACGCCGCCGGCCCGCTGCCCGGGCCGCGCATCATCTCGATAGCGCCCAACCCCGCGACCGGCCGGATTCTGTTCCAGGTTTGCGGGACTCCGGGAACTCACGGGCAGGTCCGCATCTACGACCAGAACGGCCGCCGGGTCAGAACCCTGGCGTACGTTCCCGGTCCGAACGGTCGAAGCTCGGTCTCCTGGAACCGCATCTGCGTAGATGGACACCGGGTACCGGCCGGCGTCTACTTCGCCCGGCCGGGCGGCGTGACCGACGGCCCGCTGAGCAAACTGGTGCTGGTTGAGTAGGTGTTTGAGACACTGGCGGGAATCGCCGGCCCCGGTTCTGCAGTCTGATAGTGAACCACGAAGATACAGGGAGCTCGAAACAGTTGCCCAAAGGAGAACAGTATGCGTCGATTGTCAGCATTGCTCGCCGTTCTGCTCGCCGTCGGTATCCTCGGTTGCGGTTCGACCGCTGAGACCGCCGCACCGGCCCGGCCGGAAACCCAGCCGGCCGTGACGCCGGACACGACCGCGGAACAGCCCGCGCCCGAAGCGGACACATCGACCCCGCCGGAGGAACCGGCAATCGCCGAGTTCCACGAGCCGAACCAAGTGAACCGGACCGAACCGGAGACAACCGCGACGGCCCCTGCCCACGAACCGGACGAACCCGAACCGGTCGAACCCGAGAAGCCCGCCGCGCTGCCCGAACTCTGGGATTTCACCGCGGAATGGTGTCCGCCATGCAAAACCCAGAACCCGATTCTCCACGAAGTCGAAAAGGAATTCGCCGGCACGGTCGAAGTCAGGGTCATCGACGTCGATCAGGAAAGGGAACTCGCCGGCAAGTTCGGCATCAGGGTAATCCCGACCCAGGTTTTCCTCGACGCCGAAGGCAAGGAACTCTCCCGCCATTCCGGGGTCATGTCCCGGGACTCGATAGTCGGCCGGTTCAAGGCCCACGGATTCATCGAATAGCCCGAAAACTGACCAGCTTCCACACGACCTGACCGGCTCGTTCCGTCGCCCGCGGCATCTCCGACTTGACCGGAGAGCGAATAGTTGTATACTTGCACCATCATGCAAGAGACATCAGCAGCACGGACGGCCCGGCTCTTCGCCGCCCTGGGAACCGAGCACCGGATCCGGCTGGTCGAACTGCTGCAGAAGGGTGAACTCTGCCTGTGCGAAATCGCTCCCCGCTTCAAACTCGACCAGTCGGTCGTCTCCCGCCACCTCGCAATTCTGGAGCGGGCCGGGCTGGTCCGGTCCCGCCGCGACGGACGCCGGGTGCTCTACCGACTCGCCGACCGCCGCGTGCCGAAGCTGGTAGAGGCCGCGGAGCGCATGACGCGCGGGGGTATGAAGCCGGAATGACCCGGATTCTCTTCGCCTGCAACAGGAACGCCTGCCGGAGCCAGATGGCTGAAGCGTTCTGCCGTGAACTGGGCAGGAACGCGGAGTGCGCCAGTGCCGGTTCGGAGCCGGCGGAGCACGTTGACCCAGATGCGGTGGTCGTGATGGATGAAACCGGCATCGACATCTCCGACTGTCGTCCGAAGGGGTTTGACCGGCACAGGGACCGGGAGTTCGACTACCTCGTGACGATGGGCTGCAGGGAGACCTGCCCGTACTGGCCCGGGGCAACGGAGCTTCATTGGGACATCCCTGACACCTGAGGCCGGCCGATTGGTGAAGTCCGCCGGGCGCGTGACATAATCAGGAGGAATGTGAAGGAACTGCTTGAGCAACTCGGCTGCCTGAATGGCCCGGAGTAGCATGAAAGAACGCACCAGACTGATTCTGTTCGTCGCCGTCTTCGCCGGTGCGTACTTCATACCGTTTGAGAACCTGCGGCTGCAGGCGGCGGTCATGGAGGGATTCCACCTGCTGCAGGAGTACGCCAGGCTGCATGTGCTTTTCTGTCTGGTGCCGGCGTTCTTCATCGCCGGCGCGATTCAGAACTTCCTGTCCCCCGCCACGGTGCTGCGCTACCTGGGACCGAAAGCGAACAAGCCGCTCGCCTACGGTGTCGCGTCGGTGTCCGGCGCAATCCTGGCGGTCTGCTCCTGCACCGTGCTGCCGATGTTTGCCGGCATCTACTCGGCCGGGGCCGGGCTCGGTCCGGCAACCGCGTTT
Organism: uncultured bacterium; assembly: GCA_965370805.1. GTDB lineage: Bacteria > Hydrothermota > Tepidihabitantia > Tepidihabitantales > Tepidihabitantaceae > CBDUVZ01. The sequence continues at coordinate 6,200 of CBDUVZ010000044.1, forward strand.
CTCTATTCCGGTCCGGCGATCAACGTCCTGGCAATTATTCTGACCGCGAGGGTCCTCGGACTCGAAATCGGCATCGCCCGGGCAGTTGGCGCAGTGCTGTTCGCCGTAATCGTCGGCCTGCTCATGGCGTTCCTTTTCCGCCGCGAAGAAACCGCCCGCGCCAACGCCGCGCTGTTCGAACAGGAAGCCAAGAAGCCCCGCCGCAGCCTCGGCCAGAACGTCCTCTACTTCCTGGTGATGATCGGCATACTGGTTTTCGCCGCCTGGGGCAGGCCAGCCCAGCCGGTCGGGCTCTGGAACTTCGTGTACGGCGTCAAGTGGTATCTGACCGCGGGCCTGCTGGTGATGCTCGGCCTGATGCTCTGGCGCTGGTTCGACCGGCCCGAACTGAAAGCCTGGGTCGCATCAAGCTGGGACTTCACCAAGAAGATACTGCCCCTGCTGTTCGTCGGTGTGTTCGTCGCCGGCGTCCTGCTCGGCCGGCCCGGTGCCGATGCCGGACTGATTCCGTCGGGGGCGATTGCCAATTTCGTCGGGGACAACTCGGTCCTGGCCAATTTCTTCGCGTCAATCTCGGGAGCGCTGATGTACTTCGCAACCCTGACCGAAGTCCCCATACTCCAGGGGCTGCTGGGCAGCGGCATGGGCAAAGGTCCGGCGCTGGCGCTGCTGCTGGCCGGCCCGTGTCTCTCGCTCCCGTCAATGCTGGTGATACGCTCGGTCATCGGAACCAAGAAGACCCTGGTCTACCTGGCTATCGTGGTGACAATGTCAACCCTGGCCGGGGTACTCTTCGGGCTGACAGCAAGTTGAGGCCAACGCCGAAAGGAGTCGTCATGAAGATACAGATTCTGGGCATCGGGTGTCAGCGATGTAATGATGTTGAGAAACGAGTGCGCGCGGTGGTCGCCGAACTCGGTATCGACGCCGACGTCGGGAAAGTAACCGAACTCGCGCGGTTCGCGGAACTCGGCGTGCTTCTCACCCCCGGCGTCATCATCGACGGCAAAGTCCGGTCCCAGGGCAAAGTGCCGGACAAGAACGAAATCAGGTCCTGGCTTGCGCCACAGGAAGACTGATACTTCGCCTGCCGGGTCGAAGCCGGCCGCAGCTCCGCCGCGCAGGCCCGGTCCGGCGACACGGATACTGGTATGGTTGCTCAGGTTCCTTGGGCTCTGGGCAGCGATTACCGCCGCGTACAGCATGACGGCCGTCTGCCCGTGGTGCGGACAACAGGGATGTCCGGTCGGCCTGGGTGTTGCCGGCATATTCGGCGCGGTCGGCTCGCTCTTCCTGATGCGCGGCAGGGGCTGGCTGCGAACCCGCTGGCGCAAGCTGACCGGCAGAGCCTGACGCTGCCGCTAGAGCCCGCGCATGAACTCCGGTTTGAACCGGTGGTTCCTGATTGCGTCCTCAAGCTCGGCGACAAGCCGGTCCCTGTCCTTCGGCAGCCGGCCGGCAAGCGGCACGTAATTGGATGCGTGGTTGGACCGGAAGACAGTGGCTTTGACATCCACCTGTTCGAGGAAAAGCTTCAGTTCCAGCACGAGTTCCTCCGGACCGGGCAGTTCGAACTCACCCGAATCCATCGCCGCGGCAAGCGGCGTGCCCGGGATCACGGTCACAGTGAGTGCGGAAAGATAGTTTGGCCCCTGGCCGGGCTGCGCTACCGGCCCCATCTGCGAAACCGCCCGGGCCGACTCGACCGCGTTCTCACGCCACCGCTTCCTGCCTCCGAGCCCGAGCAGGTAGATAACCGACGACTTCATGCCCGCGGCCATCGCCTTCTTCACCGCATCGACCATATCCTGCGCGGTCGCGCCCTTCTCAATCCACTTGAGAATCGCATCCGAACCGGATTCAAGCCCGAGATAGAATATCGAAAGCCGGTGCCGGACCAGTTCGCGAAGCTCCTCGTCGGTCTTCTTCAGGATATCCCGGGCATTGGCATAGATGCCCACCCGCTGCAGTTCGGGAAAGCTGTCATTCAGCGCCGTCAGGATTTCAAGCAGGTATCGGGTCGGCAGCATCATCGCATCGCCGTCGCAGAGAAATGCCCGCCTGACATCGGGCCCGTAGTGGTCCCGCGCCAGCTTGATATCTTCGAGCACCTGCTCGACCTTGCGCACCCGGAATTTCTTGTCCCGGTACATCGCGCAGAACCCGCAGCGGTTGTGGGAGCAGCCGACCGTCACCTGGAGCAACAGCGAATGGGCCTCGGATGGCGGGCGGAAGATGTTGCCGACGTAGCGCATTGCCGAAACTCTGCCGCGCCGACGGTGGAAGTCAAGCCCCGGTGTCCCGGCTTGACTGATTCCAGCCGGCGGCTAAGATGGCGTGATGTCTTCTGGCATGCCGGCTGATTTCTCCTCACACGTCCTTGACTGCGGACTCGAAGCGGTCGACCGACTCGAAGTCGAGCGGCTCCGCCGGGTATTGGCGGCCAAGCAGCCGGGCTCCGACCTGCTCGGACTGCCGGACGAAGAACTGCTGGCGCGCCTGGGCGTGCTGGTGCAGGAACCCGACTACCGGGTAACGGTTGCCGGTCTGCTGCTCGTCGGCAAAGAGGACGTGCTGAGAAAGGAACTGCCCGGCCACGAGGCGGTCTATCTCCACATGCAGAAGGAAACCGAGTACGACCGGCGGGTTGATTCGCGCTGCCCGCTGCTCGGCCTGCTTGAGCAGTTCGTCCAGGCGATCGAGCCGCACAACCGCATTTTCACCCTGAAGATGGGAATGTTCCACTTCGAGATTCCGGACTACCCGGAGGAAGTCTATCGCGAAGCACTGCTGAACGCGCTGACCCACCGCGACTACGCCCGGTCGGGGCCGGTCTACCTGCGGCACTTCCCTGACCGGCTGGAGATCTCGAACCCGGGCGGGTTCTTCGGAGACGTAAATACCGACAATATCCTCGGCCACGAACCGGTCACCCGCAACCGTCTCCTCGCCGAAATCCTGCAGCGCATCCGGCTGGTCGAACGCGCCGGCGTCGGCGTCAAGCGGATGTTCCACATCATGCTCTCCTACGGCAAGGAGCCGCCCGACTACGAAACGGCAACCGACTACGTCCGGGTAATCCTGCGCAGCGGCCGGATCGAGGCCGGGGCCGGGGTGGACGAAATCTTCGCCCGGTTCGTGGCGAATGAACAGAAGCAGGGCCGGGAACTTACCCTGCACGACCTGCTCGTACTCACCTACCTCAAGCGTAACCGGGAAATCGACCTGGCCGAATCCGAGCGGATACTCCAGCGGGGAGAAAACGAGTCCCGCGAAGCAATCAATTCGATGACCGCCCGCGGGCTGCTCGAACCATTCGGACAGAAGAAAGGCCGGGTCTACCGGCTGAGCAAGCGGGTCTACGCCCAACTCCGGAAATGCCTCAGCTACCAGTTGTTCCGACGGGCGGAGAGCGCCTATGCCGAGAGCACGATCATGGCCTACCTCGACGAGATGCCCAAAGACAAGCAGTTTGTCACCAACGAGATTGTCCGCACCCTGCTGCGGCTCAGCCCGCACCAGTCAGGCTACCTTCTCCACAACCTGGTCCGCAAAGGCAGGTTGACCCTGCGCGGCCACGGGCGGGCGGCCAGGTACTCCAAGACGAGACAACTCTCCGCCTTCTAGACGGATTCCCTGTCCCCGGCAGCGTCCGACTCAGTCCATGCCGGGCGCGAACCGACTCAGGTCCTCCGGATTGAGCACGAGCCCGGCGAGGTTCTCCTCAATCCGCTCCTGCGCCTTACTGCTCCGGTTGCTCACCGGCGCGGTTTCGAACTCCGCCGGTTCCATCTCCAGGGTGAAACGCACGCGGGGATGGAACACCAGCTTTTTCTCGCTCGCGTTGTACTGCACCGGCGCGACGAAAACGCTGGCAAGGTTGTACCCGAACATCGACCCCTGGGCCCCGACCGTGACGATATCGCCGGGATACTCGAACGCGCCGTAGTAGTCCGGGTCCGGGCCGGTGAACTCAGGCGGCCGGTCGTCGGACAGCGGCCGCGGTTCCTGCACCGGCCGGATGTCGAACTCACCTTCAATCGCCTCGGTCTCGAACTCGTCAAGCACGACCCCGGTCACCCTCATCCCCTGCGGCACAACCAGTTGCGCGGTGGCAATCGGCAGCGAAGGGGCTCCCGGTTCCCAGACCGTACCGCATTCGACCAGCCCGACAATCGTCATTCCGTCCGTCACCGAGAAAACCAGTTCCTCGCGGTCGAACGCCAGCTCGCCATTCACTATTGTGGCCTGGCTGCAGGCGAGCACGGTCAACAGAACTGCTGCAAGTCTCATCATCTCCTACTCCTCTCCCAGCTTCACCAGTTTGCACGACGCCTGCCCTCTTTCGGTCTGCAGGCGGACGTAGTAGATACCGGCCGGGGCCGGGCATCCGCTCTCGTTCTTCCCGTCCCAGCGCAGAGTATGTCGGCCGGCGCGCATCAGGGCCTGCCTGATCGTCCTGATTGCCCGGCCGCTGCCGTCGTACACGGTCAGCCCAGCCCGGACAGCGGCCGGCAGTTCGAGATTCAGCGCGACCGATGACTTGAAGTGAGACGGAGCGGTCAGCGTCAGCGCCCGGCCGGGAATCCCGGGCAACTCCGGCTCGGTTACCGCGCTCTGTCCCGGAATCCAAACGTTCAGCGCCGGCTCGCCGAAGAGGTTGAAAGTGTACATGCACCAGCGATAGACCATTTCGGACGCCGCTTCCGGCACCAGCGTCGCCTTGCCGAACGCGAAATCCTCCAGGCTTCCGTGGCCCGGAAGGTTGAACAGGCTGGCCACGACACGCTCGACCATCAGGGCGGAAAGGGTCCGCTGCGGATTGAGACCGGGATTATACCACCCGTAGCGGGAGTTCGTCATCGCCGCCACTCCGCCGCCGCCGGACGCGTTCATGAGGTACTCGGTGAAGCAGTCCGACTCGTCGAACGCCCCGATCAGACACGCCATCGACAGCAGGATCGAATAGTCGGTGCCGTTGCTCAGCCCGGATATGTCGCTGTTCGACAGCTCCCAGCCGTGATTGACTGTTCCGCACCCGAGCGAACTGGCGTCGCCGTGGTCCGCATGAATCCAGATATGCTGTCCCGCGTTCAGAAAGCTCAGGATATTCGTCTTGTGGTTGCCGGTGTGACTGTCGTAGACCTTATTGCAGGGCCTCATCGCCGCCGGGACGTAGGTAACATCGTAGAACTCCATCGTCGTCTCGCAAAACGTGCTGCCGTCGAGGTCGAACCCGCCCAGCAGGACGTTCTCAAGATACGGCGCGCTCGAATTCCCGCCGTAGCTGGTAGTCCGGCTCACGAACCGGTCAACCGACGTCGCATTCGAAGCCGGCACCCGGCCGACATAGACGTCAGGGTACATATCAACCCCGTCGGTCGGTTCGCCGAAGATATTGTCGCCGTCCCCGTCCCAGGTTCCATCCAGGTCCGAGTAATAGAGGTCGCACGGGATGTACTCGGTCTGCGAATTCACGCGCCCATACGCCAGGCGGCACGGAACCACGTCGGCGTCGCCGCCGAGCAGCACGTGGGTCGTTGACCAGTCGGCGTACGCGTCCTTGATGAAGTTGCGGATTTTCTCCTGGTTGTCCCGACCCGGACAGGAAGCGTAGATATCCGAAAGGACGACCACCGTATCGTTCAGTCCCAGGCTCGCTTCGATGAAATCGCTCAGCGGGGCGAAGTGCGACCGCAGGGCCGACGTAGTAATGGTAACGTGCTCGTAGTCCCCGCTGCCGCCGCCGCCCCAGTTCCAGGTATGCGAGTAGCGGTTATTCCCTTCATTCGATTCGTCTATCCGGTCGGTCGAATCCTGGAACGTCATCAGGGTGTGATTTCCGCCGCTGATGCTCGTCTGGTAATCGTCGACGTAGTAGAACACGCCCGGGTTCACCGGCGGAACGGCATACCACCCGGCAAGCGGAACGTTGTCGAGGTAAAGGTAAATCCAGAACGTATCGGCTGTCGCCGCGTCGCCGACGTTCCGTCCGGCCCAGTCGATGTAGTTCGTTCCCGGTGGAAGCGGACTCGGAACCGTATGGGTCCCGCTCACATTCGACGGCACAATCGGGAAATCCCATCCCGCCGGCTGGTAGAAAGTCAGGTCCGGTCCGCTGCCGCCGCTGGTGTTCTTCTGCAGGACGATATCATCGATGTACACGCCTTCTTCCTCGTTCGAGTAGTCCGACTCGAACAGGAACCCGATCCAGACCTGGGACTGACCGCACAAGTTGCCGAGCGTCGGCACGTTCTTGAGGTCAAAGCTCTCGAACTGCCAGGAGGTATTGCTGCTCGTGTCGGCGTAACCGTAGAAATACTGTCCGTCTATCGAAGCGCCCCAGTAGAAATAGTCGTACCCGTCCTCGACATCCATCCAGCGGTAGAAATCGGCCTTGGCGTCGAGCGCACCGCTCAAGCTGAAAGGCCCGTAAACCATCCAGGACCTTGCATCGGGCGGATACGGGCCGGGCGGGCTTACTGTCGACCCGACGCAGTAGCCGCTCCAGCTCCCGCCGTGGGCGCGATAGTTCTCGTCATCCCAGGTCGGGTCACCGTACAGAGTCCACTCGTTGGGAAAAGCACCTTCGAAATCCTCGCTCTTGATTATCACCCACGCATCGGTGCCGCGCTCATTCACCCGGAAAGACGTTTGGCTCTGCTTCCTCGGTCCGGGAAGCACACGCTGCGCCGGCTCCAGGTCGAGCACCTCGCTGCGGACGGACAGCCCGCTACCGGCCACGGAGTTCTCCACCCGGACCGGACCAACAATCGGCACGCCGGGAATCGGCTCGTGGACAATTTTGAGCCCGGCCCCGTGCGCGGCCAGGACTATCGCGACAGAACATAAGCAGAAACGAATCACTCGGTCACCTCCCTTTCAGAACCTGGTAAAGAAACTCAAAGACAGGACTGCGCTCCGCGTGATTCTAGGAGAATCAGACCAGAATGTCAAAATCCGAAGGTCAAGTTGAAATCCGCACTTGAACTTCGGGGTTCGGTTTCTGTTCTTCAGACGCTGCTCGTCGGCAGCACCACTGTGAACCTGGTACCGACTCCGGGATCGCTCGCGACTTCGACCTTGCCGCCGTGCAGCAGCACGATGTGCTTGACAATCGCCAAGCCGAGCCCGGTTCCACCCAGCTTCCGCGACCGTGCTTTGTCAACCACGAAGAACCTCTCAAAGACCCGGGGCAACTGCTCCTTCGGGATTCCAATACCCGTGTCAGCGACCGTTGCTTCGACCCGGCCTTGCCGCCGGGCAATCGAAATCATGACCTCGCCCCTGTCGGTGTACTTCAAAGCATTGTCAATCAGGTTGATGAACACCTGTTCCAGCTTGAACGGGTCGGCTTGAATCGGCCCGCCCGCATCGTCAGCTTCGAGCTTCAGACTCAGACCCTTGGCCTCAAAGCGCCGCTCGAAGACCTTCATTACGTCTTCTATCAGGTGCCGCAGGTCCACCGGTTCGGGCCGCAGTTCCTTGCCCGTTTCCTCCAGCTCCGACAGCAGGAGAAGGTCCTTCACGATGTCGGTCAGCCGTTCGGTGTGGCGTTTGACAATCTCAAGATAGCGGCGGTTCTCCCCGGTGACCGATTCTTCCATCGTTTCCAGGAAGCCCTTGATTGCAGTCAGGGGGGTCCTCAGTTCATGGGAGACATTCACCACAAGGTCCTTCTTCATCCGAGCCAGTTCCTTGATTTCGGTGATGTCGTGCAGGGTGATTACCGTCTCCCGTTTGGATTCGATGAACCCGGCGCTGCAGATGTAGCTCCGTCCGTTCGCTTCCACTTCGGCTGCCCACGTCGGGGCCTCCGGTCCGACGTTTCTCACGAACTCCCCCAGCCTGAAGTCCCGGCTGACTTCCCAGTGATACCTGCCTTCGAGTTTCCCTCCGCCGGTGAGCCGGGCCATGCTTTCGTTGCACAGCTTTATCCGACCGGTCTCGTCGAGCACGACCAGGCCGGCCTGAATCGAGTTGACAATCGTATCCAGGGCTTCCTGCTGATGTGACCGCTCCGCCACCAACTGTTTGATTCCGGATGCCATCTCATTGAAGCCGTCAGCCAGGTCCCCGAATTCGTCCTTCCCTTTCAGCGAAACCCTCACGTCGAAATCCCCGGCCCCGATCCGGCGCGAAGCATCGGTCAACTCGGCAATCGGCCTGGAAATCCCCCGGGCAAACAGCAACGCCAGCAGCAGCGACAGCACAACGACCGCTGCCTCAACCAGAAAGATATCACGGCCCAGCCTGACGAGCAGCTCGTTCACCTGGCTCAGAAACAAGCTGACCCGCATCACCCCGACGACCTTCCCCGCGTGTCTGACCGGGACCGCAACGTACAGCATCTCCTGCTGCACCGTCCGGCTGAAACGCACCGCACTCCCGACCCCGCCTTTGCCGGCCGCGATGATTTCCGGTCGGGCACTGTGATTCTCCATCGCCGCGGGGTCTTCTTCTGAATCCGCAATCACGACCCCGGCGGTGTCGATGATCGTAATCCGGGTTCCAGTCCGCTCACCCATCTCCTGCACCAGCAGGGCCACTTCGTCGAGTTCTCCGGCAACAAACCGGGACCGAACCAGTTCGTCGAGGACCACCGCCTGGTTCTCGAGGTCGGAACGCAGAGTGTTGATATGGCAGGTGCGCACAGTGCCGAGTGAAATGAACAGCATCGCGGAAGCGACCACGAGAACAACCAGCAGGTATCCGCCGAACACCTTCCAGAAAACCGACACTCTCATCGCCCGGCTTCCGTCCCGTGCTGTCTTCATCCTGCCTGTTCGTCGGAGTGGTGCTTGATTACCTGTCCCTTTGCCGTGTAGATTGCATCCTCGGCGATGTTTGTCGCCAGGTCGGCAATCCGCTCCAGGTTCCGCGACACCGACATCAGCTTCAACGCCCGGTCAATCGTAGTGGCGTCACTGGTCATGTAGGTCACCAGTTCCCGGCCAATCTGGTCCTTGAGCGAATCGACCACCGAATCCCGCCGGCACACGTCCCGCGCCAGGTCAACATCGCCTTTGGTCATGGAATCGAGACTGTCCTTGAGCATCGCAATCGCGCATTCCGCCATCCGGGGCAGGTCAATCAGCGGCTTGACCAGGGGACGTTCAACCAGGAACAACGCGGCCTGGGCGATATTCACCGCGTGGTCCCCGATCCGCTCAAGGTCGTTGTTGACCTTGATGACCATAGTGATAGTACGCAACTCCGACGCCTCGGGCTGGTGCAGCGCAATCAGGCTGATTGCCTCATCCTCGATGTCAATCTCCAACTGGTTGACCCGCGGCTCGTTCTCCTCAATTACTCTCCGGGCAGGCTCGGCATCCCGCTTCACCAGCGAGTCGATGCTCACCGCCACCATTTCTTCCACAATCGCCGCCATCGTGAAAAGCCGTGCTTCAAGCTCCGTCAGTTTCTTCTGCAGTACGGTCACCTACTGCTCCTCTCTGGCTGCTGTTGCATCATTATCGGTGAGTTCGCAATCACAATCAACTCCTACCCGCTCGCGAAGTACGGCGTTATCCGTCAGCGGAGCGCGGTTCATCCGAACTTCCCGGTCAGGAAATCCTCGGTCCGCTTGTCTTTCGGCCGGGTGAACACCTGGTCGGTCTTTCCCCACTCCGCCAGTTCGCCGAGCATGATGAACGCGCAGTGGTCCGACACCCGGGCCGCCTGCTGCATATTGTGCGTTACAATGACAACCGTGTATTCGTTCTTGAGTTCCACAATCAATTCTTCGAGCCGGGCGGTCGAGTGCGGGTCAAGCGCGGACGCGGGTTCATCGAGCAGGACGGTCTCCGGACCCACCGCAATCGCCCGGGCCAGGCACAACCGTTGCTGCTGCCCGCCCGACAGGCTGAACGCGCTGTCGTTCAACCGGTCCCTTACTTCTTCCCAGAGGTTTGCCCGGCGCAGCGACTGCTCGACCCTCGCCCGGATTTCGTTCCGGTCGCCCATCCGGTGAATTCGGAGTCCGAACGCGACGTTCTCGAAAATCGACTTCGGGAACGGGTTCGGCTTCTGGAACACCATCCCGACCCGCTTGCGCAGGTCGATAACGTCGGTCCGCTCCGAGTAGACGTCAACACCATCAATGAGAATCTGCCCGGTAATCCGGCAGCTCGGAATCAGGTCGTTCATCCGGTTGATGCAGCGCAGCAGCGTCGACTTGCCGCACCCGGACGGACCCATAATCGCGGTCACCGACCGGGCCGGGACATCGAAGCTGACGTCCTTGAGCACGCGCTTGGGACCGAAATGCAGGTCCAGATTCCTGATTGAAATCCCGATGTCAGATATCATTTCACCCCTTACACCTGCCAAGTGTTGGTCTTCGCCATTCTCATCCTGATAATGAACGCCAGTGCGTCGAATGCCAGCACGAATGCCAGCAGCACGATTGCGGTCCCGAACGCAATCGGCCGGACTTTCGCAATCTGGTCGTGCTGGGTCGCGAGCGTGAACAGGTGGTACGGCAGGGCCATGAACTTGCTCATCAGCGACGTCGGCAACTGCTTCGTGTAATACGTCACCCCGGTGAACAGAATCGGTGCGGTCTCGCCCATGGTCCGCGCCACCGCGAGCAGAACCCCGGTCAGCATCCCCGGCAAAGCGTACGGCAGCACGTTCCGCCGGATTGCCTCCCACCTGGTCGAACCCAGGGCCAGTGCTCCTTCTCGGAACGACGACGGTATCGCGGCAATCGCCTCTTCCGACGTCGCGATAATCCAAGGCAGGTTCATCAGCCCGAGTGTCATGCCGGAAGCCAGGATTGACATCCCGAACCCGAACGCATTGACGAACAGCGCCACGCCGAACAGGCCGTAGACGATTGACGGAATCCCGGCCAGGCTCCGAATCGAACTGCGGACAATCCTGGTGACGGCATTATCCGTCGCGTACTCGGACAGGTAAATCCCGGCGCAGATTCCGACCGGCACCGAGAGCACCACCGACACGAATGTCACCAGCGCGGTCCCGACAATGCACGGCCAGATGCCGCCTTCGGTCATTCCCTTCGTCGGCGGGCTGGTCAGGAACTCCCAGCTCAGCACCCCGGCGCCGTTCTTGAGCAGGTAGACGAACATGAACACGATGAACGCCAGGAAGATGAACAACGGAATTGCGGTCAGCGTGAACCCGACGCTGCCGCCGACCGTCCGGAACGGCTTCCTGCTGCGCGGGCGACTCACAGCATGAAGCTCCGCTTCTCACGCCGGACCAGGGCTTCGGCAACCAGGTTTGTCCCGAGCGCGATGACGAACAGCACCAGCCCGAGCGCGAACAGCGAGTAGAAATGGGTCGAGTGGAACGGCGTTTCCCCGAGCTCGACCGCAATCGTCGAAGTGACGGTGCGAATCGGGTCGAACAGCGACTTCGGAATCACCGGCGCGTTCCCGGCCACCATCAGGACCGCCATCGTCTCGCCGATTGCCCGGCCGAATCCGAGCATCACCCCGGCCAGGATTCCGGACTTCGCCGCGGGCAGCACAATCCGGACCGCGGTCGTCCACTTCGTCGCCCCGAGCGCGTACGCGGCCTCACGGTAGGACTGGGGCACGACCCGCAGCGCGTCATCCGCAACCGAGATGATTGTCGGCAAAGCCATGAACGCGAGCAGGACCCCGGCGTTGAGCAGGTTCAGTCCGGACGGAACCCCGAACACCTTCGAGATCAACGGGGCCAGTACCACCAGCCCGAAGAAGCCGATGACCACCGACGGGAACCCGGCGAACAGCTCGACCATGGTCTTGACCGTCATCCGCACCGCTCCCTTCAGCTTCTCGGAGATGAAGACCGCGCTCGCAATCCCGAACGGCACCGCGACCGCCAGGGCAAGGGCCGTAGTCAGGAAGCTGCCGGCCAGCAGCGGCACCAGCCCGAACGAAGGGGTGCCGTACGCATCCGGATTCCACTTCAGTCCGGCCAGGAACTGGAGCACCGGCAGGTCGCGGAACGCCCGGACCCCGTAAATCAACAGGAACGCGAGTATCCCGAACAGCACCCCGACGCCGACCAGGGTAGCCACAAGAAATGCCGCCCCGGCCGCCTTGTCGCCCAGACGCCGCCGGTTCATCATCGCGTCAGGTGCTGCGGAAGCGAGGGCAGGACACGCCAGCCCTGCCCGTTATCGTAGCCTGCATGCTACTGAAGCGCGGCCTCATTTGCCGCCTTGTACTCTTCCGTGACCGGGAAGAAGCCTTCCTCCTCGACCACTTTCTGTCCGGCCGGACTCAACTCGAACTCGATGAACGCCCGGGCTTCGCCCTTCGGATTGCCGTTGGTGTACTGGTTCAGCGGCCGGGTCAACGGATACAGTCCCGTTTTGACCTTCTCCTCGTCCAGCGGCGACACGTATTCGGTTCCGCCTTCGGCCCGGACCGCGACTGCCTTGACCCCGACCGCGTTACGCAGATACCCGACCCCGACGTACCCGATGCCGGTTACGTCCGACTTCAACGCCTCGACAATCTGTGAGTTGCCGTTCATCTGGCGCATCACAGTCGCGTACTCGCCTTTCACCACTTCGTCCCGGAAGAAGACGAATGTCCCGGAACTCGGCTGACGCCCGTACAGGGTAATCGGTTTGTCTGCCCCGCCGACGTCGCTCCACTTCTTGATCTCGCCCCGGAAAATGGCGCCGATCTGCTCGAATGTAAGCTGGGATACGCTGTTCGACTCGCTCACGATGACCGACAGCCCGTCAATCGCAATCACAATCTGGACCGGGTTGACACCGCTCTCCCGGGCGCTGTAGATCTCCTTGGACTTAATCAGCCGCGACGCGTCCGCGATATCGACCTCGCCATTGAGCAGGGCATTGATGCCCACACCCGAACCCCCGCCGGTCACCGAAACCGTCACGTCCGGCTGGGCCTCACCGAACTCCTCGGCCATCCGCTGAACCAGGTTCAGCAGCGTATCCGAGCCCTTGACCACCACCTCGCCCGCAAACGCGACAAAGGTAAAGGCCATAACCGCCACCGCAATCAATCGCTTCATATCCTGTCTCCTTTCCAATCATCATTCTGCATTCTGCACTCTGACTTCTGCATTTGCCTTCTGTCCTTTCCTTCTCCGCATTCCGCATTCGACACTCGCCATTCGGCATTCGCCATTTCCGCGTGTTCTATCCGCCCACCCGCGGAATAACGGTCTTCCACTCGAACCGGAACTGGGCCATAATCTCATCCTTCGGGTCCGAGTCGTCCTGCTTCTGGGTCCGCAGCCAGCCCAGTTGCAGGGCCACACCCGGCTTGCCCTTGCCCCGGCGCAGGAAATGGTAATTGACTCCCCCGCCGTACCGCATCAGGCTCTTACTGTCAACGCTCGCGCCGTCCTTCGAAAAGCTCCACATGTCGAACCGGCCCTGGACTTCCCAGCGCCGCTTCGCCAGCGTCAGCACCGGCACGACCGAGAACCCGTTCTGCTCGACAGCGGTCGTCGTGACCGCGCCGGTCGTATCCGTCACCTCGTTATCGAAGTTCCAGATAAGGTACTCACCTTCCACCGTGACTGGGCCGAGCGCCAGCTTCAGCATCGGCGCGATTCCGAGCACGCCCTTGTCCGACTCGGTATCGGAATGGACCTTCTCCGCATTGTACCGGGCCGAAACCCCGACTTTGACCCCGGCAAACGGAGCCACCCGCACATTGCCGACGAGCGCGGGCGACACGTCAACCCCGCCACCCGTCTTCTTATACCCTTCGCCGTTGTACACCCCGACCTGGCACTCGCCGAGACCCGCGGGCAGGTACCCATTCAGGGTCAGACCGTAATCCGCACTCGCAACCAGCTTCTGGGCATCAGCCAGGGCCTTGAACGGATTGACGTACTTCCAACTGTAGATATTGCTCCAGTAATGCTTCTGCAGCCCCGCGGTGAACTTCACATCCTTGACCGGGAGCGCGAAACTGAGATACGCTTCCTTGAGCCGGACCGTCGCGCCGTCCGCGTACTTGTCCGACGAATGGATGTCCACCGTCAGCTTGGTCTCGAACTTCGGGGCCCACTTGTGCTTCAGCCGGACGTACCCGCGCGCCAGCGAGAACGCGCTGACGTCCGGGTCCGTGATTCCGAACGACGCCGACTTGTTGGTGTATCGGAACCAACCGTTATGCTCCAGCTCGGTTTCGCCCGGCGCGATGGCAAACGCGCCCGTCGCCGCCAGGACGGCGGCAACCACTACTACGAGGTAACGCTTCATCGGTTCTCCTTTGTGCCGCGAGACGGCACTGTCCTCTCTGCTTCCAGTCATCTGCAGTGCCAAGTATCATCACCGGCATCAGGCTTTTATGAAGCGAATGTGTGTTTTCGGTGAAGGTAATCGACCCGACCGGAACCGACTAGGCTGTGTACTTATACCCGACCCCGCGTACGGTCCGGATATGCCTGCCTTCAGGACCCAGCTTCTCACGCAGGTTACGAACATGGGTGTCGATCGTCCGGTCAATCACCGGCTTGTCATACCCCCATACGCCCTCGATCAACTGGTCCCGGGTGAACACCCGGTCCGGCTGACGGCATAGAACTTCCAGTATCCGGAACTCGGTCGCGGTGAGGTCAACCGCCTTGTCCCTGACCGCGACCTTGAACTTCGCCGGGTCAATCACCAGGTTCCCGACGCGAACCGGCCCCTGACCCTTGACCCGGACCTCGGTGCGACGCAGCACCGCTTTCACCCTGGCAACCAGCTCGCGCGGGCTGAACGGCTTGGTGACATAATCATCGGCCCCGGTTTCCAGTCCAACCACCCGGTCAACCTCATCTCCCTTGGCGGTCAACATGATAACCGGAACCGACGAGAGCTTCTCCTCCTTGCGCAGATACCGGCAGATATCGATTCCATCCGCATCCGGCAGCATCAGGTCCAGGACAACCAGGTCCGGAACCTTGCGCCCCAGGAACTTGTAGAACCCCGTAGCATCGGCAAAACCCTTCACAGTGAACCCCGCCTTGTGCAGATGCAGGGAAACCAGTTCCAGGATATCAGGCTCGTCGTCAACAACCGCAATCAGCCTACGCATCAAGATGCTTCAGACTAACCCGCGCCGCACAAAACGTCAAGCGGGAATGCTGCCCGGCCGGCATCGCCGGTCGGGGGACGCACCTGCCTTCTGTTGTCAATCCTCCCTCCACGCTGGCAGTCGGGTCCTGCCCGTTGAACTGAAGTATTGCCGGAAGCTGCGACCGGGGAGCCGCTGCCGTGCAAGAAACTCCGATTCCTTCTGGATTCAGAGCCGGCCGGAAAACGGAATCCCAAGCGGGCAGAAAGACACCCGTCCAGAAGCCTTTCCGGCTGATACGAAAGGCACTCCCGCAGCCTCAACAGCCGCCGGCCGCGCCTGCAGTCTCGGACCTTTGGTTCCATCATGTCTCCTTTCTTCATCAACCCGAGTATCATCACCAGCACCAAGATTTCACAAAGACAATGCGTGCTTTCGGTCAAATGAACCCTGCCGCCGTCTTCCACCTGGTCCTTACCGCCTGTCGGCAACACGGACCTGTCCACAGATATATACACCACACCCTCTGGAATTCGCCCGCCGCAAGGCGGTTTCAGGTCGAAGTGTGCAGATTCTGCCGTACCCGGGTAGGGGAGGGTGTAGTTCCCCCAACTGTTGCCCAAAGAGTTGTCCAAAGTGTTGCCACAAGACTTGCCGGAAGAGAATGTCCCGAATTCAGTTGAAAAAGGATTGGCGGTTCCTCAGCCCGGATGG
>CBDUVZ010000045.1:0-21872 GCA_965370805.1 uncultured bacterium
GACGCCCCCTGATACGTCCCCCCATCCGCCCCCCAATCCGCCCCCTGACACGTTCCCCCATGCGCCCCCCAAGGCGTCCGGTCATACGCCCCCCGATACGTCAAAACAGTTGCGAATGCCGAAGTGCGAATGTCGAATTGCGAGTCTGCGTTCTACCTTCTGCACTCTACCTTCTGACTTCTCCTCCCGACCCTGCGCACCCGCTCCGATTGTAGATTGCAGATTGGTAATTGCAGATCGGAGGAAGGAAGATTGCCGCAGTCGCTCCGCTCCTTCGCAATGACAACTCTCCTCTTTGTGCCCTTCGTGTCTTCGTGGTAAGACTCCTCTCCGCTCCGGTCCACAACCTTGGCGTCCTTGGCGGCCAAGGCAATTGCGAATGTCGAGTTCGGACTTCCGCCCTCATCTATGTCCATCCGTGTCCATCTGTGGCTACTTCCTCTTTGTGTTCTTCGTGCCTTGGTGTTTATCCTCTCCGCTTTGGTCATTTCCTCCTCCGCCCGTCCTTGACATGCACCGCTTCTGTCTGTAAACAGTCTGCATGTCGCTGGAGCGAAGTTGAGCGAACCGCTGGCCCGTTTGCTGGCCCACGTGGTCATGATCACCGGCCTGGTGCTGCTGCACGGCGCAGTTGCGCTGGTGGCCGTAATCATCGCCCTGGTGAAGCGACGGCGCAATGCCGCCCGCAAAGCCGCCTCGCCCGCAGCGATTCCTCCCCGCCGGCCCTCGGAATGACGGTTGAGCCCGGCCCACCCCTGTTTCCGCACGCTCGTGGCACCCGGCCTGAAGGTAGATTTTCTCTTGACGTGGTGCCCGGGGGGGAGTAGAATTCCCTGACGGTTAGATAAGAATCTCTCTTTCCGTCCGTTATGAGTAAGCAGGTTCACAGTCCGCTTGGTTCGCTCAGTGGTTCTATGATTCCGGTCCGTCTCTTAGTCGGCCTGTCTGAAGCCACCAGTAACGAGTCTCAAGCGACAACACATCGGAGGTAGTCTAGATGGGAAAGCGCATCTTCGTAGGGAATCTTCCCTTCAGCGCAACTGAGGCACAGCTCGAAGAGCTGTTCGCCAAGCACGGTACAGTCACGTCCGCCGAGATCGTTAAGGATCGCTTCACCGAGCGCTCACGTGGTTTCGGATTCGTCGAGATGACAGACGAGCAGGCAGCTACTGCCGCAGTGGCAGCCCTGTCCGGTCATGAGATGGACGGTCGTGCTTTGACCGTCAACGAGGCCCGCGCCCGCACCGAAGGCGGTCGGGGCGGCGGCGGCGGCGGACGCCGGGATTCCGGCAACCGCTGGTAGTCTCGCCGGCATAACTCAAGCGGGAGGCGCCCTCACCGGTGCCTCCCGCCTTTTCTTTCTCGGCGTGCGTTCCCTTGACAATTGCCTGTCTGCATCCTATGCTGACAAGGCTCGGTTGTGAAGGGGTCGGGAGTCTGTCGATAATGGGATTGTCTGGGTCACGTAGTCCGAGCCTCAACAGAGGAGGTTGCAGTCACACCGGACGAGTACGTTCATTCGGTTATCGCCCGCCACTGGAAGCCATCCGGACCCCAGTCGGTAGGCCTGCGGGTTCTTGAACAGCTCCGCCCGAAAATCGAGGCCTGGTCGAGCCGGTATCTGATTGACATCACACCCGCCGGGTCGTTTGCCAAGGACACCCGGGTCAAGGGCTCGACCGACATCGACCTGCTCATCTCGCTGAGCCCGCACACCCGCGGGACAATCAAGCAGATCTTCAACAACCTGTTCGCGAGTCTCTCCGGCCAGGAACTCGGCCCGGTCGTCCAGAAGGTCGCAATCGGCATCGAGTATGCCGGGATGGTAGTCGACCTGATTCCGGCAAAGAAAGCCTCGGACAGCAGCAGCGACCACCTCCTGTTCCATACTGAACGCAACCGGCAGGCAAAGACCAACCTGTACCGCCACACGAGCCTGATTCAGGGCTGCGGCTGGCTCAACGAAATCCGGGCGCTCAAAACCTGGCGTAACCTCAAGGAGATAAACTTCCCGTCGTTCTACCTGGAGTTGACCGTAATCGACGCCCTCCGCCACCGGACCCCGGGCCAGCTTGCGGCCAATGTCACGGTTGTGCTCCAGTACCTGCACGACCGGTTCGCCGGCGCACCGGTGCGCGACCCGGAGAACTTCGACAGCCTGATATCCGACGACCTGCTCGAGCACGAGAAGCTCGCAATCGAAAGCGCGGCCGCGGAGACACTGGAAAACCCGGACTGGGACGGAATCATCTGGTAACTGCCCGACCACCCCGACCCGGCAGACAACCTTTCCTTCCCTGCTGTCGTCATAGCTACCGGAACGGGATGAACCTGGGCCGCACGTATCTTTGCCTCCTTGCTTAGGACCCGGCCGGGCGAGCGCCTTGGTTTGCGCCTGCCCGGCCGTTGCGGTTTCAGCGGCCGGGTTGCCGTGGCGGCGGGCGGCAACGCAACCCTCCGGCTGATGCCGGAGTCTAATCCACATAACGAAACAGCCCGGGTCCGCTGAACCAACTGATGCCTGTCCGGGACATCCGTCCCGGAGCATGGCTTCCCTCCGTCGCGCGTCATGAGGAACAACTCCTGCGACGTCCTGATTGTCGGTGCCGGGCCATCGGGGTGCGCGGCGGCGATGAGCCTGCCCGCCGGGATGTCCGCCCTGCTCATCGACCGCCGAACCCCGGGACACAGCCGGTGCTGCGGCGGGCTCATCGCGCCCGACGCCCAGGCGGCAATCGCCGGGCTCGGTCTGACCGTGCCGCCGGGAGTCCGCACTGCGCCGGAGCCCCGGTTCGTCCACGCGCTGGACTACGAGTCCGGAATCGAACAGACCTACCGCCGGGATTACTGGAACGTCAATCGCGACCGGTTCGATGCCTGGCTGCTGGAACTCGCATCCGGCCGGGTCCGGTTCCGGGCGCGGACCCGGCTCGTGGAGGTCGAGCGGAAGCGGGGCGGATTCAGCGTTCGCCTGTCGCACCGGGATGCCGAGGAAACGGTGCGGTGCCGGTTCATTATCGGAGCGGACGGGGCAAGGTCAACGGTCCGCACGCGATTCTTCGCCGAACGGCCGCGCCCCGCGGTTTCGCTCGCAATCCAGGCCACGCTGCCGACCGGAACAAAGCTGTCCACCCACGAAGTCATCTTCGCCAACCGCCTGACCGACTTCTACGCCTGGGCGATTCCCAAGCAGGACCACGTCCTGGTCGGCAGCGCGTTCCGCGATTTCAGGACCGCGAAGCCGAAGTTCGAGGAGATACTGAGGATAATGTGCCGCCAACACGGCTTCGACGCCCGGCCGGCCGGCCGCTGCGCCCGTCTGCTTTCCCGGCCCGGACACAGGAACGAATTCCTGCACGGGGCAGACAACGTCCTGCTGGTCGGAGAAGCCGCCGGACTCGTCAGCCCGTCGAGCGGCGAGGGGATATCCTTTGCCATCGAGAGCGGAATGGCGGCCGGCCGCTCCCTAGAACATACCTCGCCGGCATCCCGCTACGGCCGGTGGTTCCGGAAACCGGCGCGCAAAGCCGGTGGCAAGATTGTCAAGGCCTGGATAGTACTCACGCCCTGGACCCGGAAGCTCGCCCTGCGGTCGCCCTGGTGCCCGTAGGGAATCACCGGCCCTTCGGTCCCCGCGCCGTCCGAAAGCGATGCAACCGTCCGCTCCTCCGGCACGTCCAAACGGTCGGCGAGAGACGCAATGCCTGAGCATCTCAGCCTCCTTGTTCTTTCAGGCCGGGCGGGCGCCGCCTGCGGGTGTCCGCCCGGTCGGTTTCGTCGCGGCTGTCCCGGATTCCGGCCATTGACCGCCCGGCAACAGGTTCTATACTCTGAAACTCGATGCCTGAAGATGCAATCCGAATCCGCGGGGCAAGAGAGCACAACCTCAAGAACATCAGCGTCAGGATTCCCCGCAACAAGCTGGTGGTCATAACCGGTATCTCCGGTTCCGGCAAGTCGTCGCTCGCGTTCGACACCATCTACGCCGAGGGCCAGCGCCGCTACATCGAATCCCTGTCCGCGTACGCCCGCCAGTTCCTCGGGATGCTGGAGAAGCCGGACTGCGACCAAATTACCGGGCTCTCCCCGGCCATCGCCATCGAGCAGCGCACCTCGGCCCGCAACCCGCGCTCGACCGTCGGCACGGTCACCGAAATCTACGACTACCTGCGCCTGCTCTTCGCCCGGGTCGGGAAACCGCACTGCCCGAAGTGCAACCGGCCGATATCGTCCCAGACCACGGACCAGGTCGTCGACAGCCTGCTGGCCGAACCCGAAGACACCAGTCTGGTCATCCTGGCCCCGCAGGTGCGCGGCCGCAAGGGCGAATACAGGGAACTGCTGAGCAAAGCCAGGCGCAGCGGGTACATCCGGGTCAGGGTCGACCGCGAAGTATTCGACGTCGACGACGTACCGAAGCTGGCCCGGTACAAGAAGCACGACATCGAACTGGTGGTCGACCGGCTCAAAGCCAGACCCGAGTCCCGCAAGCGGCTGGCCGATTCGGTCGAACTGGCGCTGCGGGAAGGACACGGCATCTGCATCGTCGCGGTGGCGGGCAAGGACGACCGGCTCTTCTCCGAAGCGCTCTCCTGCCCGAAGTGCGGGTTCAGCTTCGAGGAAATCTCGCCCCGGCTGTTCTCGTTCAATTCACCCTACGGCGCGTGTCCGACCTGCCACGGCCTGGGCACGACGATGGAAGTCGACCCGGACCGGCTCATCGCCAACCCGAGACTGTCAATCCTCGACGGCGCGCTCGCGCCCTGGGGCGAGGCCCGGGAGCGGGGCGAATGGCTGCTGAGCCGGCTGCGCGCCCTGGCCCGGGAGCACAAGTTCAAGCTCAACACCCCCTGGCGCAAACTGCCGGCCGGAATCAGGAAGATCATCCTCCACGGCAGCAGCGAAGAGATGCGGGTCAAGTACGTCGGCGAGAACTACGAATGGTCGTGGGACGCCACCTACGAGGGGATCATCCCGTTCCTGATGCGCATCCACCGGCAGACCGATTCCGACTCCCGCCGCGACTGGGTCGAACGGTTCATGTCGATCCTGCCCTGCCCGGACTGCAAGAGCACCCGGCTCAAACCCGAAGCCCGGGCGGTCCGCATCGGCGACCGCAGCATCGCGGACGTCACCCGGATGTCAATCCGCAAAGCCCACCACCTGTTCGAGCACGAACTGAAGCTGACCGGCAAGGAGCAGGTAATCGCAAAGGAGATAGTCAAGGAGTTGCGCAAGCGACTCCGCTTCCTCCGGTCGGTCGGGCTCGACTATCTCACCCTCGACCGCACCGCCGAAACCCTGGGCGGCGGCGAAGCCCAGCGTGTCCGGCTGGCGACCCAGATCGGCTCCGGCCTGGTCGGTGTCTGCTACATCCTCGACGAGCCCTCAATCGGCCTCCACCAGCGCGACAACCGACGCCTGCTCAAAACCCTCACCAGCCTGCGCGACCTGGGGAACACCGTCATCGTCGTCGAGCACGACGAGGAGACAATCCTCGAAGCCGACCACGTCATCGACCTCGGACCCGGTGCCGGTGATGCCGGCGGCCGGATTGTCGCCCAGGGCCGGCCCGAGCAGATCCGCGACCACCCGAAGTCACTGACCGGCGCCTACCTGAGCGGCCGCCGGCGAATCGACCTGCCCGGGCAGCGCCGCGCCGCGACCGGCAACTGGCTCACAGTCCACGGCTGCCGCGAGAACAACCTCAGGAAAATCGACGTCCGCTTCCCACTCGGGCTGTTCACCTGTGTGACCGGGGTTTCCGGCTCGGGCAAGAGCACCCTCGTCTCCGATATCCTGTACCGGACCCTGGCCCGGCATTTCTACGACTCGCGCGACAAACCCGGGGATCACGACCGCATCACCGGCGTCGAGCGGATTGACAAGGTCGTCAATATCGACCAGTCGCCGATCGGCCGCACCCCGCGTTCCAACGCCGCCACCTACACCAACGCTTTCACCCCGATCCGGGAACTGTTCGCGAAGACCAAGGAAGCCCGGATGCGCGGCTACCGGCCGGGCCGATTCTCGTTCAATGTCAAGGGTGGCCGGTGCGAAGCCTGCTCCGGCGACGGCATCATCAAAGTCGCGATGCACTTCCTGCCCGACGTCTACGTCACCTGCGACGTCTGCAAGGGCAAACGCTACAACCGCGAAACCCTCGAAGTACGCTACAAAGGCAAAACCATCTCCGACGTGCTCAACATGAGCATCGAAGAAGCCGTCACCTTTTTCACCAACGTCCCGACTATCGCCCGCAAGGTCAGACTCCTGGGCGAAGTCGGCCTCGGGTACGTCAAACTCGGCCAGCCGGCGCCCACCCTGTCCGGCGGCGAGGCCCAACGCATCAAACTGGCCCGCGAGCTATCCAAAGTGGCAACCGGCCGCACCCTCTACCTGCTCGACGAACCGACCACCGGGCTCCATTTCGAGGACGTCCGGCTGCTGCTCGGAGTCCTCGACCGTCTGGTCCAGCGCGGCAATACCATCATCGTCATCGAGCACAACCTCGAGGTAATCAAGTGCGCGGACTGGATTATCGACCTCGGGCCTGAAGGTGGTGATGAGGGCGGAACCGTCGTCGTCGCCGGCCCGCCCGAAGAGATCGCCCGCTGTCCGGGCTCCTACACCGGCAAGTTCCTGAAGGGAATTCTCAGGCGCTCGTCCTGAGAGACGCTGAGACTACCCCTCCCGCGCCGGCGCGGTCCCTGATTCATCGGAGTCGCACTCGGCCACCTGGTCGACCCGCTCGATACTGAGGGCCTTGCCGGTAGCCTCGTCGATTTCGATAATCACGCCGTTCACGCGCAGGTCGGCCACCGCGGGATGGAGCCGCACCGGGACCCCTTCGAGCATCCGGCGGAGCGAAAGGTCCTTTTTCATTCCAAGGATCGAGTCGAACGCCCCGCACATCCCGACGTCGGTGATGTAGGCGGTTCCCCCGGGCAGCAGTTGCTCGTCGGCTGTCTGCACGTGCGTGTGAGTTCCGACCACCGCGGACACTTTGCCGTCAAGGAACCAGCCCATCCCCCGCTTCTCTGCCGTCGCCTCCGCGTGGAAGTCGACCAGCACGACCGGTGTCTGCCGCCGTAACTCCTCGACCGCGGGCAGGACACGCTGAAAAGGGCAGTCCAACGGCTTCATGAAAACCCGACCCAGCAGGTTGATAACGCCGATTCGGAAGCCTTCCTTCTCAAACAGGGCGTAGCCGCGGCCGGGCGCTCCGACCGGGTAGTTGAGCGGACGCAGCAGCTTCGGCTGCTCATCCAGGTACTCCCAGGCCTCCTTCCGGTCGAACACATGGTCACCGGTTGTCAGACAGTCACTGCCGGTGTCGAGCGCGCCCTCGGCCAGGCGGGGCGTAATACCGTACCCCCCCGCCGCGTTCTCGGCGTTGATGATCGTGAAGTCAGCCCGGGTTCTCTTCTTCAACTCCGGCAGCGCCTGCTTGACCGCCTTGCGTCCGGCCTCGGAACAGACATCCCCGAGAAACAGCACTCGTCTGGTTGGCATGTCAGAACCCTAGTGGGCGTATTCGACGGCTCGCGTCTGCCGGATAACCATCACCCTGATGTGACCCGGGTACTTAAGCTCATCCTGAATCTGGCCGGCAATCCTGGCGGCCAGTTGCGAAGCGTTGTTGTCCGACACCTTGTCCGGTTCCACCAGGACCCTTATCTCCCGGCCGGCCTGAATCGCATAAGCCTTCGCGACTCCGTCGAACGACGACGCAATCATCTCCAGGTCTTCGACCCGCTTGATATAGGCGTCGAAACTCTCCCGGCGGGCACCGGGTCGCGAGCCCGAAATGCTGTCCGCTGACGCAACCAGGAACGCGTACGGCGAGCCGAGCGCGACCTCCTCGTGGTGGGCCGCGACTGCGTTCACCACCACGTCATCCTCGCCGTAGCGCCGGGCCAGCTCCGCGCCGATGCGGGCGTGCGGCCCCTCGACCGACTGGTCGGCAGCCTTGCCGATGTCGTGCAGCAGCCCGGCCCGCTTGGCCTTCGGAGCGTCCAGGTCCAGTTCCTGTGCCATCAGCGACGCAAGATAGGCAACCTCCTTGCTGTGCAGCAGCACGTTCTGGCCGTAGCTGGTGCGGTACTTCAGCCTGCCGAGCATCTTCACAAGTTCGACATGAAGGCCGACAATGCCGAGTTCGAGAATCACCGCCTCCCCGGCCGCCTTGATGATATCGTTCATCTCCTCCCGGGTATTCCCCACGATCTCCTCGATCCGGGCCGGATGAATCCGTCCGTCGGTCACGAGTTTCTCCATCGCCAGCTTGGCGATTTCGCGCCGGATCGGGTCGAACCCGGAAATGACAATCGCGCCCGGCGTGTCGTCGATCATCACTTCCACCCCGGTCATGGTCTCAAAAGCCCGGATGTTGCGCCCCTCACGGCCGATTATCCTTCCCTTCAACTCATCCGAAGGAAGGTTCACGACCGAAACCGTCGTCTCGGCGGCGTGCGAAACCGCGCAGCGCTGAATCGCATTGACAATGACATTCCGCGCCGACTCCTCGGCCCGCGTCTTCGCTTCCTCCACGATATCGCGCGTCATCTGCGCGGCGTCGAGTCTTGCCTGATTCTCAAGATTGCGGAACAGCTCCCGGCGGGCATCCTCGACCGAAAGCCCGGCAATGCGCTCCAGCTTGGAGTTCTCGAGGCTGATCAACTGGTCCAGCCGCTCGACCTTCGCTTTCAGTATCTTGTCCCGGGATAGGAGTTCGCGGTCCTTGCGGATGAGGTCGGCTTCCTTCTGGGTCAACACGCTGTCGCGCCGCGAAAGGAAATCCTCCTTTCCGGACAGCTTCTCCTCCATCCGCTCCAGTTCGCGGCGGGTGGCCGCGGTCTCCGACTCGAACTTCAGCTTCTCTTTCTCAAGCTTGTGCTCACGCTCTGCCGCGGCCTTCTCCTTGTGTTCCTCGGCTTCCTGCCGGGCACGGGCCAGAATCTCCTCGGCTCGCTCCCGGCTCGTCGCTACCTCCCGCCTCGCCGCAAGCCGGCTGAATTGATACCCGACCAGAAAACCGCAGATTCCCAGCACCACCGGCAGCCCGATGGCGGCGACAAAACTCCAGTTCATAATTCCTCCAAAAAGCGGACCCCGCTCGCGCCGTGTAACTGTAAGTCTTTGAACCGATAGGGACAGGAGGATGCCTCAGAACGGCTTCGCGCGTTCTCCTGACGGAGCCACAGTCCACCATTCAATAGCGGCACCCGGATCTCGGGTGTTAGCTCAAGACTTAGTCGGCTATCACGGACACAGCAGGGAGCCTAAAGCACACTATCCAGTTTTCTAATGAGCGCACCGACGCGGCGACTGATTCCTTCGGTGTCCTGTCGCCTCTCCGCAAGATACTCGTCCACCAGGTTCATGCATGCCAGGACTGCGGTCCGACCGGTCGAGCCCGGGCAGAACTGGCGGTCGATCTCTTTCATCTTCTTATCAACGACCTTGGCAACTTTCGCAACACGCTCGCCGCCGCTGTCGGCTTTGACGCTGTATTCACTACCAAAGACCTTCACTACAAAGGTTTCCATAGGTTCCTGCTGTATTGACTCTAAGTCAGGTCTTCGACTTTGTCAAGAACATCGTCCAATCGACGCGCCACCTCCTGCTGTGTCTTCGCCAGCCTGGACAGCCGGTCCCGCAACTCCCGGTTCTCCTGCTTCAAACTGGCAATCAGGTCGATAGCCGCGTCAATCCTCTCCGCCAGTTGCTGGAACTGGTCGGCCGACTCCCGGTCAGCATCGGTCTTCATGATTCATGGTAGTCCACAGCAACCGGGTGTCAATCGCACGCCGGTGCCCCGACTAGTGCTTCACAAGCCGCAGCCCGTGAACCAACTGGAACCAGGACTCGACCTCGACCTCGCCGGTCAGCAGATCGACGCTGTTGACCCTCAATACCGCGTAGTGGCCGTCCTTGGTGTAGCAACCGACTACCAGCGGGAGGGAGGCAAGGTCGCAGTAGTCCAGGTACACGTACTCATCGTAGCTCGGCAGCGGCCCATCCTCGGAAGGCGAAACGTCAACCAGACCTGTCATGCGCCACGCTGCGGTCGGCACCACCCCGCTCGGGTCACCCAACCCGTGGTCCGGACTGTGGACCGAGTAGGTCGGTCCGAGAAAACCGGCCGCGTAGTCACTGATGTACAGATCGACCCCGTCGGCGCTGCCTTGCTCATCCATCGGGAACGTGGCTGCTTCGCCGGAAGACCTGTTCCAGCCGTAACCCGAGTTGCCCGATGCGTCGAGCTCGGCGAGCCTGACCGCTTCGGTTGGCACCGGTATGGTCGACGGTCGCGCGGCGGCTTCGTGGATCTCCTCCCCGAACCGGGCAACAATCTTGTACCGGCCGGTGATGCCGCCGGGATGGTGAACGAAGGAAGTCGCGGTGGTTTCGGCAATCAGGGTGAAACTCGGGCTTCCCACTTCTTCGAAGTAGACGAAATAGCCGGCCGGCGTGCCTTCGGAAGGCGCGTCCCACGTAATCCTCACCGTACTGTCTGACTCGGCCGACAGCTCGACGTTGCGCGGTACGCCGCCGAGAATCACGCTGCAGCCGGCCAGCAGGACAACGGCAGCGACTGCGCCAGCCAGGACAACTACAAGTGCGCTTCTCATCTCCCTCTCCTTTCGGTGACTGACGAACCGCTCGGAATCACTGGCGGTGACACTGCGTCAGTGCCCGATCAGCCGGAGCCGCGGCACCAACTGGAACCAGGATTCCAGTTCAACCTCGCCGACGCCGTAGTTCACGCTGATAACCCTGATCAGACCGTAGCGCTCGTCCGCGGTCGAGTAGAATCCCGTCAGCATCGGGGTGTTGAATATCTCGGTGTAGTCGAAGTACCTGGTGGGAGAAATCCCCGGCAGTGTATCCTGCGACCAGCCGGTGGGCATCGAATCCGTGAAACCGTTGACGCGCCAATCACCAACCGGCACGGTTCCGGACGAATCGTCGGGTCCCCGGTCCGGACTGGCAATCGCGTACGGCTGCCTGGTGGAACCGGGCATGAAATCGCTGATGTAGAAATCGATGTAGGCTGCGTTCCCGGCATCCAGCATCGACGACGCGCCGCCGTAGCCGGTCGTGCGGTCCCAACCGAACCCGGAGTTGCCCACCGCGTCCAACTCTGCCAGCACGACAGTGTCGCTGTACACCGGCATAGTCGTTGGCATCTCATCCGCTTCATACACGTCACTGCCGAACTGGGCCGCCACTTTGTAGGTCCCGGTCGAACCGTCCGGGTTGTGAAAAATAGACGCGGCGGTCGTTTCCGCAATCAGGTTGTAGCCGGAATCGCCCTTTGCCTGGAAATGAACCAAGTACTTGTCCGGTATACCTTCGGCCGGCGTGCCCCAAGCAATTGTCACCATCAGCCCGGTGCTGTCGGCCGCAATCTGCACGTTCTGGGGAGGTCCGCCCAGCACTCCGCACGACTGCATCGGCAGCAACAGAACCAGGGCAGACAGACCGACCCCGGCGACAATCCATAACTTCTTCATCAGTATTCTCCTTTGCTGTCGCATTACTTCGACGGATTCCGCAAGCATTACCTTGGGCAAAGATAATCCCCAGACGGCCGCCGTCAAGCCCGCCCTGTTTCTTCCGTATCAACCGACAGAGCCCCGGCCGCAGCCGGGGCTCTGCACAAACCAACTCGTCTGCTAGTGCTTGATCAGCCGCAGTCCCTCGACCAACTGGAACCAGGACTGGACCTGGAACTCACCGGAGCCGGTGTTGTAGCTGTTGATCTTGACCATCGCGTAGTAGCCATCCTCGGTGTAGCAACCGACGATGAACGGCGTCTGGGTAATATCAGTGTAGTTGAAGTAGGTCGCGGTCGTATGGACCGGGAGCGGCGCGGTTTCACTGGTCAACGAACTGCTGAAGCTGTTCGTGGCCCAACTGGCGGGCGGAACGAAACCGCCGTTGCCCGGGTCAGCCTCGGCCTCATCCGGACTGGCAATCGAGTAGTTCGGACCCGTGAATCCCAGTGCCCAGTCCGTGAAGTAGAGGTCCACATTGGGAGCACTGCCGACCTCGCCCATGGTGTAGGTAGTGGCGCTGCCATCGCTCGTGTTCCAGCCGTACCCGGCGTTGCCCGCGGCGTTCAGCTCGGACACGGTCTGGACCGCATTCGCAATCGGCTCGGTGGTCGGGGTGGTGGAACCGGCGTAGGTGTCGCTCCCGAACTTGGCCTCGACTTTGTACATCCCGGTCGCACCACTGGGGTCGTGCTCGATCGACGTTGCCGTCGTCTCGGCAACCTGCGCGTAGCTCGACGTCCCCACTTCCATGAAGGACACGATGTAGGCATCCGGTGCGCCCTCGGTCGGTGCACCCCAGGTAATCTTCACCGTGCTGTCAGACATGGCTTCAATCGTGATGCTGCGCGGAGCCCCGCCGAGAAGCTCGTCGCACTGCACCAGCACCAGCGCTGAAACTGCCAGAACACCAATCGAAGCAATCGATATCAGTCTTTTCATCAAGTTCCTCCTTGCGACTAGCGACCTGTCCGCGGCGGCTTACCCGGTGTCCCGGAACCGCCACCTGACGAACCACCGCTGCCCTGACCCTCTCTGGGCGGCTTCGAGCCGGACCCGTTTCCGCCATCGTCTTCTCCGATCACTTTCAGGAGCGAATCCCGCTCCGCGGTCAGTGTTTCCACTTGACCTTCCAACTCCGTTATCTGCTGCTGCTGCTGCTCTACCTTGGCTTCAAGCTCGCCCGTATCCTTCATGCCGGGACACCCGGCGAATACGAACAACAGCGCAATCACTGAAAGCCCGATTGCTACTTTCTTCACTGCTTCCTCCTTTTGAACGACTGGCTGCACCGCGTCTCACTTGCCGACGCGATACCGCCTTTCTCATCTTCGTCCGCACGTGTTTCAACCGCCGCTTTCCCGGTCGGTTGATGACCAACCGGGCTAATTGTAGAACCCGCGACTCCGGTGTCAAGGCATTTGTGGCCCGACTCAGCGCTGCCGGCGAACCACCCTTCTCCCTTTTGACGCATCCCGGTCGCCAACGGTTTCCTCCCATTCAAGACTGTCATCTCCGGTCCTGATGCTGCTGTCAACCACGGACCGCGCTTGACAGAACCCCACTCCCCAATATGTTGATGGATGTAACCCGGAGGTGCGATGGACCTTTTCGACAAATGCCGGTTGTTTGAATCCCAGCTCCAGATGCTCAAGTCGCACGACCGGCTGTTCTACTCCCGCGACATCTCACCCGCGGCCGCGCCGGTTGTGGTCCGGAACGGCAGGGAACTCATCAACCTCGGCTCGAACAACTACCTGGGCCTGACCGAACACCCGGACGTCAAAGCCGCGGCGGTCAGAGCCATTGAGGAATATGGCACCGGCTGCGCCGGGTCTCGCCTGCTTACCGGAACCACGCCGCTCCACCTGGAGATGGAGAAACAACTGGCCGAGTTCAAGGGAACCGAAGCGGTCGTCTCCTTCTCCGCCGGCTTCATGGCCCTCGCGGCAACGGTCGGAACCGTGGCGACCGAAGGGGAGCTCATCTTCTCCGACGAGCTGAACCACGCCTCAATCATCAACGGCTGCCGCTACTCGACGGCCCGGACCATCGTCTACCGGCACAACGACTGCTCCGACCTGGAAGAGAAAATCAAGACGGTTCCGGCCGAAGCCACGAAGCTGATTGTGACCGACGGCGTCTTCTCGATGGAAGGCGATATCTGCGACCTGCCCGGCCTCCGCCGGGTCGCCGGCGACCACAACGCCCGCCTGATGGTGGACGACGCCCATGCCACCGGCGTCCTCGGTGCTCACGGACGCGGCACGGCCGAGCAGTTCGACATGGAAGGACAGGTTGACATCGTATCCGGCACTTTCTCCAAGTCCTTTGCCGCGATCGGCGGGTTCACCGGCGCGCCCCGGGCGGTCGTTGACTTCCTGCGTTACACCGCCCGCGAGTCCATCTTCTCGGCCAGCCTCCCGCCATCCGCGGTCGCCACCGTCCTCGCCGCGCTGAAAGCACTCAAGGAAGAACCGGGCCTGGTCGAGCGACTCCACCGGAACACCGGGCTCATCCACCGGCGGCTCGAAGAAGCCAGCTTCAATGTCAGGAACCACGGCACGCCGATACTGCCGGTACTCATCGGCGATGATGACAAAGCGTATCAGACCGCGGGCCGACTGGAACGGAAAGGCGTTTTCGCCAACCCGGTCGTCCATCCGGCAGTGCCGCACGGCAGGGCAATCATCCGCATCAGCCTGATGGCGACTCACACCGAAGAACAGTTGAGCTTCGCAGCCGACAAGTTCGAGCAGGTCGGACAAGAACTGAGGATAATCTAGATGACAGACACAATCTACCGCACCTTCCGGGAGACGGTGCAGCGCTGTCCGGACGAAAACGCCCTGATGAACCGGATTGACGGCGTCTATCGCGGCACAACGTTCGCCGCGCTGTCGCGGCTCATCGACGAAGTGGCCGCCGGCCTGGCCGCGCGCGGAGTCAAACCCGGCGACCGCGTCGGCATCTACTCCTACAACCGGCCGGAATGGGTCGTCGCCGACCTCGCCATCATCAAGCTCGGGGCGGTCGTCGTGCCAATCTACCATACCCTGCCTCCCGACGCGGTCGGGTATATCATCCGCGACGCCGGCATCTCCCACCTGATTGTCGAAAACGCGGAGCTGCTCGATTCCGTGCTCGGCGTCATGAACGACGCGCCCGAACTCAAGGACGTCATCGTCCTGTTCGACCGCAGCACCGAAAGCCGCTCCGGGAAAACGGTTTTCTCATTCGAGTCCCTGCGGGCAACCGGCGCGGAAGCCCTGGCCGCCACCCCCGCGCTCGGCGAAGCACACGAGTCGCAGCCGGACGACATGGTCACGGTCGTGTACACCTCCGGCACCACCGGCGAGCCGAAAGGCACGATGCTCTCCCACGGCAACATCCTGTCGAATGTCACCGCCGCGGCCCGCATCTTCAACATCACCGAGAAAGACACCATGCTCTCCTTCCTGCCGCTCTGCCACATGTTCGAGCGCACCTGCGGTTACTACACCATGCTCCTGGCCGGCGCGACTATCGCCTACGCCGAATCGATTCAGACCATAACCGCGGACCTGCAGGCGATCCGGCCGACGCTGCTGATTGTCGTGCCCCGGGTCCTCGAAAAGGTATACAACAAAGTGGTCGAGAAAGTCCTGACCGGTCCTCCGTTCCCCCGCCGGTTGATGCTCGCCACGCTTCGGACCTACAGCAGCTACGCCCGGCTCCACGCGAAAGGCCGGCCCCCGTCATTCGACCTGCGCTTCCGCCACTGGATCCTCGGCCTGCTGGTAGTCCGCAAACTGCAGCGACTCGGCGGCGGCCGAATCCGGCTGCTCGTCTCGGGCGGCGCTCCGCTCGACCGGCGGCTGGCGCGCATCATCCGCAACCTAGAGTTCAACCTGATTGAGGGCTACGGCCTGACCGAGACCTCACCGATTGTCTGCGCCGCGATGCCCGACGAAGTGCGGGTCGGCACGGTCGGCAAGCCGTTCCCCGGGGTGGAAGTGCGCATATCCGAATCCGGTGAAATCCTCGTCCGCGGGCCGAATGTGATGAAAGGCTACCTGAACAAGCCCGAGGAAACCGCGCGCGCAATCGACCCGGACGGCTGGTTCCACACCGGGGACCTCGGCCGGTTCGACGACCGTGGCAACCTTATCATCACCGGCCGCATCAAAGAGATAATCGTCAACTCCTACGGCAAGAACATCGCGCCCGTGCCGATTGAACAGGCGCTGGTCGGCTCGAAGTACGTCGAGCAGGCAATGGTCATCGGCGACCGACGGCCCCACCTGGCCGTGCTGCTCGTCCCGAGCCGGCTCGTGCTTGAGGACTACGCCAGCGAGAACGGCATCCCGCCCCGCGACTTCGAACAACTGATTCAGCACCCCGAAGTCACGCGCCTGTTCGAATCGGAAATCGCCAAAGCCCTTGCCAACTTCGCGCAGTACGAACAGGTCCGCGCCTTCCGGCTCATCCCGGACCAGTTCACGGTTGAGAACGGCCTGCTGACTCCATCCCTCAAGATGCGCCGGTCCCGGATTGCCATCGCGCACCGGGCTGCGATTGACCGGATGTACAAAGGAACCTGATATGAAACCAGCGGCAATCCTGCTCGTACTGCTCGCATCGGTCGCCGGTGCGATGTCGACCGACTCGCTCTGCGAACAGGCAGCCTGGCTGTTCTTCAACCGCCACCTGGAACAGCACAACCTCGATTCGGCCTACGCCCTGCTGGCGCGCACCCGTACGCAGGACCCGGAATACGAGCGCTGCCTCTACCTCTGGTCCCGCATCCACGTCCAGCAGGGCGACATGACTTCCGACAGATCGCAGAAGATTGCCCTCTACGACCGGGCCAGAGTGATTGCGGAAACCCTCAAGGTCGTCAACGACCGAAACCCGGACGGCCACATGTGGTCCGCGGTCGCCCAGGGCCGCATCGGCCAGACCCGCGGCGTGATGAACTCCCTGTTCATGGTGCCCGGGCTCAAGAAGGCGTTCAATCGGGTACTCGAACTGGACTCAGGCTACGCTATCGCCTACGGCGCTCTCGGAGTCCTCTACTACGAACTGCCCGGCATCGTCGGCGGCAATCTCGGGAAGTCGGAGGAGTACCTCCGGCAGGGACTGGAGGCTGACCCCGACTACACGCTGATCCGACTCGACCTGGCCAGGACGCTCATCAAACGGAAGAAACGGCAGGAGGCCCGCGAACAACTCAACCTGCTGCTGACCACAAAGAACCCGACCTATCCCGCGGACTTCGAACTGGACGACAGACCGGAAGCCCAGGAACTACTGAAAAGCATCCAGGCTCGCTAGCCGCCCACCTCGGACCCTAGCTCTGCGTCCTCGCAGGTGCCGTCCGACGGCTCAACCCTGGACCCCTCGACCCCTGGACCCCTCTCCTCAACCCTTTCCTCAGCCACCGGCGGCCAGGATGCCGGAGGAGTCTCCTCCAACTCCGGAACGTGCGTCGGAATCCGCGCCAGCGAGTTCTGCAGTATCCTCACCCTGGTCGCAAGCGCAGCCCGACGGTTGATGATGATATAATGCCGGTCACGAAGCCGGCACAACCCGCCCTCGCTCTGCAGGTCGTCATAGATAAGCTCTACCTTCCGTTCCCGACAGCTCTTCTCCAGACGCTCCAGAACGTCCTTCAACTTCATAGCCACTCCCTTTCCTGATACAAGCGTATCGTCTCGCTCATGCCCCTCGCCAACTCGTACTCCGGCTCAAAGCCAAGCTCTGCCTGAGCCTTGCCCGGACTGCACACCCAGCAATCCTGGCTCAACTCCTCGGCCTTGTCCCGATTGAATATCGAACCCTCGCGACTGAACCACTCGCTGACCCTGCCCGCGGGCTTCAGCGCCCAGCGGGGCACCCTGACCTTTACCGACCTCCTGTCGAGCAGCTTGCCCACGATGCCCACCATCTCGTCGTAGGTATGAACGCACCCGTCCGAGACGAAGTAGACCGAACCCGAAGCGACATCCCGCTCCGCTGCCAGCAATGCTGCCCGCACTGCGTCGAACACGTGAATCACGGAAAACGTACCTTTGAGAACCGTCGCGACCCCGCGCTTCAGGTTCCGCAGCAGCACCAGGCTGTCTTTATCCCGCGGCCCGTAGACTGCCGGGAACCGCAGAATCACCGACCGCAGCCGGTCGGCAAGCTCCAGCAGAGCCTGCTCGGCCTTCAGCTTGCCGCGGCCGTAGCGACTCACCGGTCGGGGCTCATCTCGCTCGGTCCTGGGCCGGTCCGGGTTCACGGCCGGCCCGCCCGCGGCCACACTCGAAAAGAGCACGAAGCGATTCACCCCGGCCGCAGCGCACGCTTCGGCCATCATCCTCGCGCCTTCGTAGTTGACCTGCTCATAATCGGCCGGGTCCCGGGGCCGGACCGTCGCTGCGGTGTGAAACACCCATTCCATTCCTTGGGCCGCGGCGTCAAGCGAGCCCCGGTCCCGCAAATCACCATACACCAGCTCCAGTCCCAGGTCCTCGATCCAGGTCAGGTCGCTCGTCCGGCGCACCAGGGCCCGAACACGATGCCCCCGGCTCCGCAGCAACTCGCACATATGCGACCCGATAAACCCGTTCGCCCCGGTAACCAGCGCCCTCACATCCGCTCACCGCTTCCCGCCCACCCTGGAACCCTCGGACCCTAGAACTCTTGAACCCTTGGACCCTAAAACTCCTGAACCCTTGGACCCTCGAACCCTTGAACCCTTGCTCTGCGTCCTCGCAGGTGCCGTCCGACGGCTCAACCCTTCTTTCCGGTTGTAGTACTCCAAACAGCGCAAGGCCGCTTCCTTCGGTCGCACCTCGAACACCATCAACGCCTCGCTCGGAGCCAACATCCGGAAAAACGGCACGAAATCAATCGTGCCATCCCCGAGCGCCAGGTGCTCATCCTGCTTCCCGTGATTGTCGTGCAGATGCACGTGAGCGATATGCTGCCAGTGGCGCCGGAAAAAAGCCAACTCCGTCTTCCGCTTCCCGGCCGAAAGCACATTCACGTGGCCGACGTCAAGACACAGCCCCAGGTTCCCGCCCAGCAAACCGTCCAGCAACTCGTGCACGAATTCGAACCGGAACCCGCCGACGTTCTCGACGCAGAGCTTCGCCCGGCCCCGCGCGTGCTCCTTCAACTCGGTCAGCGCATTCCCCACCGACTCACGGTACAGCTCGGGATACTGCTCATGCAGGAACGCCGCTCCGCCGTCCATCCCGTAGCGCATCTCGAACCCGAGGTGCATGACAATCCGCGAAATGCCGGCCTCCTTCGCCTGGTCCAGCACCCGCTTATGTCCGGAGACCGCGCACCTCACCGCCCGGGAATCCGGAATGAAAAACGACGGCCCGTCAATCGCGTGGGCCGCCAGCTTCACCCGGTGCTTCCGCGCCGCCGCGCGTATCTCACGCCGGGCACGCACGGACCGCAACTGACGAGAAAACGCCACGTTCGCCAGGTTCAACTCAAGAACCCTGAACCCATGCTCGGCAGCGAACCGGATGGCGTCAACGATATCAGTGAAATCGAACAGGACCTGAAGGCCCAAACGCTGCTGAACCTCCGCGTGTGGGTGCACGAGCGATTATAGGAACGACCCCCATACTGTCAAGCAGATAACGACGCTCCGAAGCCCGGAAAAACACCTTGCCCGACCGGAACTGTCTCGGGGTCTTGGGAACCCGCCTGAACCTGTTCTTGCAGCGACGACGACTCAACCGGAACAGCGTCGAGGTGAAACCGCCCCGGGGTTACTGCTAATCCGGCGGGCTATCGCTGCACAACCAGCTTCTCGGTCGCGGTGAAGGTGTCGAATTCCAGACGGACGAGGTACACGCCGGCGGAAAGTAAAGGGAGTTGGACTGCGCCGGTGTGTTGGCTGACTTGCGTGTGCCAGACCTCGCGGCCGGTGACGTCGTGGGCCGCGACCGTCGCCGGGGCGAACATCGGGAAGGAGTAGCTGATAACCGAGCGGCCGGTTGTCGGGTTAGGCGCAACGGAAAAGCGCGATTCCGCCGTTCTTCCCAAGTCCTCACCAATCGCCCCGACCGTCCTCACTACGACAGTATCCGTCACGCAGTCGTTAGACGGATCCTCATCACTCTCGAGCATGGTCGTGCACTTGACCTCGAACGTCCCGGTCTGAGTTGCTGTCCAGGGCGCGAAACTGACCGTGTCGGCTTCGCCGCTCGTCAGGGTGATTATCGTGTCAGACACGTACGCGCCGCCAATGCTGAGCCGGACAGGAAACACCAGTTCAAGGTTGCTGAAGTTCTCTACGACCGCCTTGGGCATGACGACGGCACCGCTGTCGACCGTGTCGGTCGGCGCCAGGATTCCCCACACCCCGACGTCAGGATAGAGCAGCAAGTAATGCAATAGGAGGTAGGGCCGCAAGGATTCGGGCGCGGTGCAGCCGTGGGCCGAATCCGGGTACCCTCTGCAGTACTTGAGGGCGAGAGCAATCCATCCTTGCGACCGGCAGGAATCAATGGCCCGTAGACCTTTGGTGTTGAACTGCCGCGTGTTCCAGCCATCCTGACTCACAAGAGTGTCGGTGATCGCCTTGGTGGTACCTATGATTGCAAAGAGAGTGCGTGCAGAGAGGTGAATGCTTGGTACTTGACATATGGTCGTAGTAACGGAGTAGGGCGGATCGGTATGGTACTGACGATAGTGAAAACTGGCCGTGGTGATAATCGCAGTATCAGGGATCATGCCTAGGTCGAAATGGGCGAAGCCGTGCCAGGTCAAGAACAAAGGAGGAACACCGGGACAGTCGAAGTCCCAGTTATACCCATACTTCAGATTTCCCAGTTCCCGCCACCAGCCTTCCTCGCCTTGGCAGTACCAGTGGGCGATGTTGCCCGATTGCAGGGCCGGCGACTTCGCTTGCCCGTAGGTCTGAAGCGGTTCTCGTTCAACGCTTCTGTCCGGCCGGCAAATCGAATCGGTAGCAATTGCGACAGTGAAGATTCCATTATGGTTGTCAAAGTTGCGGCTGGATCCGGTACGAAGGGCGGGAGTCTCAGTGGACGCGGCGAGTACGAGAACCATAGACAATGCAAAAACGCTGAGAGCCACTACTGCCTCCTATTTCTCCACAACCAGCTTATCGGTCGCGGTGAAGACGTCGGTCTTGAAACGGACAAGGTACACGCCGGCGGGGAGAAGGGGGAACCTGACCGTGCCGGTGCGCTGGCCCTCGATGCGCGTGTGCCAGACCTCGCGGCCGGTGACGTCGTGGACGGCGAGCGATGCCGGGCTTTCCTCGGTCGTGATGTAGCAGGCGAGAGTTCTTGAGTTGGTTGGGTTGGGTGCGAGATGCATGCCGGTTCGGGAAGGCATGGCAGGGCCTTCTTCTACGCCTCCGGGCGGGTCGTAGTTGACCTCGAGCCATGGCGACAACTCACCGTGGGTCAGGCCGTAGGCCCGGCCCCGGCCGGACCATCCCTTCACGAAAACGCAGAAGGCTATCCAGCCGAAGACGCGGCGGTAGTCCATCAGCGTGTCCGGGAAGATCGGCATCGCTATCCAGCCGGTGTCCGGCGCGGCGAACGAGTCGCACGTGCGCCGGCCCGGGCTGAAGTAGAGGTCGTAGGCGTTGGTTGTGTCCGGGTTGCGGTCGAAAGTCGCGCCGGCGATGTGCGGGCCGTAAAGGGCCTCGTACTGGTAGAAGTGAAGCGTGGCTGACTGCACGTCGATGGTGTCGGGCATCCCGGCGAGCGGGAACTTGAGCCAACCCTCGTAGTGGTCGTCCGGGCCGGAAGGCGGGGCCATATAGAGCAGGTCCGGGCTGGACTTATTGTAGACGAAGTACTGGCGGTGCTCCAACCAGTGGCGACCGACCAGGCCGGTGGATGAAGGGTAAAGGGTGTCGGTGAAAGCCGTCGGCGGAGCAATAGCCAAGCCCGCGAGCAGGACGGCAATCGTAAGTAGCATTACTGTCGTTTCTCCTGCCTTAGGATAAGGCAGGTGGCAGGCGTGTCAAGCGCAGGTGAACGGATAAGACTGCCGCGTCACTTCGCTCCATGCCTCGGCGGCATCGACCTCAGTCCGTCGTGCGCAATGACAACTCCTCTCTTGGCGCACTTGGCGGCCTTGGCGGTTGTCTCGTCCGCCTTCTGACGCGGAACGCATCGGGGACATGACCCAATCCCGTCCCGGGATTGGGATCGTGTCCCCCAGCCCATTTGGCTTCCAGTTCTTGGCTTCTGCAATCTACAATCTGAAATCTCAAATCCCAATCGAGTAGGGGGCGGTTTGGTTCCGCCCCCTCTCACACCACCGGACATGCGG
>CBDUVZ010000046.1:0-21203 GCA_965370805.1 uncultured bacterium
GCTCTTGGCGGTTTCCGCTTCTCCATTTTGCACGTTGATATTTGCGCTCTGCCTTCTGCCCTCTCCTGTCCTCACCTTTGTGCTCTTGGTGCCTTGGTGGTGAAATTCCTATGTCAGTTTTCGTGCCGTGCAGTCATGGTTGACAACTCCGAGCCGTGGCGGGTAAACTGGCCGGTGCCAATCCGAACCGAACGCGGCAAGAAACGCGGCTCGTGGCTCCTGAAGCCCGAAGTCGTTGCCCGGCTCAGGTCCATCGACCTCAAAGCAAGACTGGTAGTTGAGGGTTTCCTGGCCGGACTGCACCGCTCGCCCTACAAAGGGTTCTCGGTCGAGTTCACCGAGCACCGGCCCTACATGCCCGGCGACGAGCTGAAGCGGGTTGACTGGCGGGTTTACGGGCGGACCGACCGGTTCTTCATCCGGGAGTATGAGGAAGAAACCAATCTCAGGGCCTACATCATCATCGACTCCTCCGGCTCGATGGCCTACAAGACAACCGGCCTGACCAAACTCGAATACTCCAGCTACCTGGCGGCCAGCCTCGCCTACCTGCTGCTGCACCAGAAAGACAGCGCCGGACTGACCGTCTTCACCGACCGGATTGACAGTTTCGTACCGCCGCGCAGCTCGCCGGGCCATCTCAATATCCTGCTGAATCGACTGGACCGGCTGAAGCCGGGCGGTGACACCAACCTGGCCGACACTTTCCATCAACTGGCCGAGCGCATCAAACGCCGGGGCCTGATTATCATCCTCTCCGACCTCTGGGACGACCAGGCCCGGGTGCTCTCCGCCCTGCGTCATTTCCGCCACCGCAAACACGAAGTGCTGGTGTTCCACGTCATCGACCCCAACGAAAGCGCCTTCGCGTACCGCAGCCCGGTCGTGCTCCGGGACATGGAAACGGACCAGGAAATAACCCTCGACCCGCGCGTCGTCGGCGACGAATACCGACGCGGCTTCAGGGACTACTGCCACGGATTCGAGAAAGGCTGTCGTGAAGCGCTGGTCGACTACCAGCTCATCACCACCGACACACCTTTCGACCGGGCGCTCTTCGCCTACCTGGAACGCCGGCAGCGGCTTAGCTGATGGGATTCGGCGCACCCGGACTCCTGCCCCTGCTCGCGCTTGCCGCCATCCCGCCGCTCATCCACATCCTGAGCCGGCTCCGAATGCGTCGGGTTCAGTTCCCCTCGCTGCTCCTGCTCCGGACCGTTCGCCGCGAGCGGTTCTCCTGGGTGAAACTGAAGGAAATCCTGCTGCTGATACTACGGACCATCGCGCTGCTCGCACTGCTCGCGGCCCTGGCGCGGCCCTACCTCGAACGGCCGGTTCCGGGCCTGGGTCGGGCCGCCGACATCATCCTCGTTGTCGATGACTCCTACAGCATGACCTACGGCGACCGCTGGGCCGACTGCCTGTCAGCCTCACGCGAACTGGTTCGCTCGCTCGACCGGGACCGGACCGTGTTCCTGCTTACCTCCTCGGGGTCTACTGAATCAGACGGGCCGGTCGACAAAACGGCCGCACTCGCCCTGCTCGACTCGCTCGAACCGGGATTCCTCGCCCCGACGCTCGAACCGGTGCTCGAGCGGGCGGCCTTCCTGGCCGAATCGCTTGCTGCGTCGGTGGTAGCGGTCACCGACCTGCAGCAGCGCTCGCTTGCAGGCGACTGGGAACCCGGCACTGATGTCACACTGTACGACATCGGCAGCCCGGAATTCGACAACGCCGGCATCGCCCGGCTCTATCCGGAGGACCCTTTCGCCGTCGCCGGCCGGCCGGTGCGAATCAAAGCGGAACTCGTCAACCATGGTGCCGCGGAAATCAGCCGCACCGCGGTACTGGACATCGGAGACCGGCACGAAGAACAAGTCCTCAACATCCCGCCGCTGAGTCGGAAGACGATAACCTTTGAGACCACGGTCGAGCAGACCGGCATCCACGAGGTCCGGCTGGAACTCCGTACCGACCTGCTCGCGGCCGACAATGTCCGGCATCTCGTACTCCGGCTTCCCGAACAGACTACGGTCCTGCTCGTCGAATCGGCCCGGGTCTCCGGCCGATACCTCGCCGATGCGCTATCGGCCGACTCCGCCGGATTCCGGGTCACCGTAACCGACGCGACGGAGCTGTCCGGCCACAACCTGCGCAATCACCAGGTGCTCCTGGTGGCCGACGCTTTCGCTCTCCGGCCGGCCGACTGGACCAGGGTCGATTTCCATCTCCGGTCCGGCGGTGCGGCCCTGCTGATGGTCGGGCCGGCAGATGAAGCGGACCTCGGCCAGTACGTCCGCTCACTCGGCCCGGTCCGTTCCTCCGGTTTCGTGTCGGTGGCTGAAATCGATTCCGCACACCCGGTCCTGGGTCCAATCGGACTCGCGCCGCTGGCCGGGACCCGGGTCCGGACGCACGCCCGGCTCAGTCCGGAAGGAACCCGGGTGCTCGCCAGGCTCTCGGACAACGACCCGCT
This sequence comes from uncultured bacterium, assembly GCA_965370805.1. Classification (GTDB taxonomy): domain Bacteria; phylum Hydrothermota; class Tepidihabitantia; order Tepidihabitantales; family Tepidihabitantaceae; genus CBDUVZ01. Next base: position 2,477 of record CBDUVZ010000046.1, read on the forward strand.
GATTCTCGAAAACCGGTCACACCGGCTGATAGTCTGGGCAATCGGGCCGACGCCGGACTACTCCGACCTTGTCCACAAAGCCGTCTTCGTGCCGCTGCTGCACCGCACTGTGACCTACCTGGCGCGCAAACCGCTGCACCGGGAACACATCGTCGGCGACACTATCCGTCTCGAAACGGACCGGCTCACACCGGTCGTGGTAGCGGGTCCGGACGGCAGGACCCGGCTCGAACCCGTACTGCGGAACGGACAGCCGGTCATCCTTGTCGCAACGCGCAAGCCCGGCGTCTACCGGGCTGAAACAGGACTCCGGCCGATTGCAGTCAATCCGCTGGCCGATGAGGGGAATCTCGAACAACTCGCTCCGGACCAACTGGAATCCCGTGGTCTGCCGGTGCGCTCCGAACCGGTCCCGGAATCCGCCGACCTGACGGTACCGCTGCTGTTCCTGGCAGCGGCCACTTTTGTCGTCGAACTTCTCCTGCTGCTTTTCTAGAAGGGGGGGCTAGATGAGAACCCCGGTCCTGAGGTACTCAACGTAGCGCTTGAACACAGTCTCATCCTCCAGGATGGAAACCCTGGAAATAATCACCGCATTCTGGTCGACGAGCATCTTGAGCCCGTACTGCTGGCGGCCCGGCTCGCGCACGGTGAAGCCCACGTCGTACACTTCCTCGGCCTTCCGGTATCCCCTGCCGGTCACTGCCTCCATGAACCCGGCCAGGTTGTCGGCGACCGCGGCCAGCGCCACCTTGTTCTGCATCAGGCTGTACAACGGGATACTGATGACCTCGCCGCCCATCGAACGGACGTCAACGACTTCGGCCCGGCGGGTGTCAACGTGACGTCTAACCGTCGCCAGCGACATCAGCTTCACGGTCTCAATCTAATGAGAGATTGCCGACAAGTCAAGCCCGGCCATCAAATAGAATTGCTCTCCCGGCAGTCTTGTCTCAATTCCGAATGCCGAGTTCCGAATGCCGAATTCGGACTTCGACACTCGCCCTTCGTCATTTCCCTAGCGTTCTTGGCGCTCTTGGCGGTTATCGCGATTCCGAATTCGGAAATCGGCATTCACCATTCCCCTGGGGCTTCGGCAAAAACCAGTTCCAACCGGCTCGCCTTCCGCCCCACCTCCTCCAGCTCGAACCCGAGTGTTCGGAACCACCCGGCTGCGGCCCGGTCGCTTCGCTCCACGTCTGCGCGGACCCGCTCGACGCCCAACTCATCCCGGATGTGGCCGAGAAAAAGCCTGAGCCCTTCGGCCACACTGCCGTCGTCCCGAAATCCGACCTGGGAAACGACAACCCGCAATTCCACGCGCTGCCAACTCCCGCCGACGCGGAATGCTGCCAACTCCCCGACGTACTCACCGCCGACCGTCTCGATTGACAGCCGGTACTCATCCGGCGACCGCTCCTCGTGGCCGAACCGATAGGCAGGTTCCTGCCCGGTTGCTGCCCGGTCCGACGTCGGCCGGTACTTCAGGTCGGACTCCACGCGCGGCCGGATTCTCACCAGCCGGCCGTTGACGGTTATCCTTCCCTGCAACCCGCCCTCAGCTCCCGGCTTCGGGATTCCGGTCTTCGCTTGTCATTCGGACTCCCGACTTCAGACCTGGCGGCACATCATGTACGCGTAGATCTTGGCGTTGTCTCTCATGTTGGCGATAACGCAGTACTCGTTCGGCTGGTGTGCCTGGCCGGTGGCCCGGCCCCAGACCACGGTCGGAATGCCCCGCCGGCGAAAGAACGAAGCCACGGTGCCGCCGCCGATTCCCTGGGGCGTCGCCTCCCGGCCGTACACTTCCTTCACCGCAGCGGCAAGCATCCGGACGACCGGCGCGTCGGCCGGGGTCGGAGCCGGCGCCTGGCAGTACTGCTCGGTCGCAAGTTTCACCGTGACCCCGAACTCCCCGGCGACCTTCTCCGCGGTCTCCTTCATGTCATTGAGCAGATCGTCCAGCTTGTACTGCGGCAGCATCCGGCAGTCGAAATAGAACACGTCCTCGCCCGGAATCGTATTCACATTCGGCACGTTCTCCACCTTCCGGGTCGGCTCCATCGTCGACTCGGGCGGTGAATACAACTCATCCCTGGCGGTGTACTTCCGGTGCAGCATCTCATCCAGCCGCACGACCATATTCGCCCCGGCCCGGTGCGCATTCTTCCCCTCGCCTGGGACCGAAGCATGCACCTGCTTGCCCAGCACCGTGAACTTCACCCAGGCAATCGACTTCTCCGCCACCTCAAGCATCGTCCCATCCTCGTTCCCCGCGTCCGGGACCACCACCAGGTCGTCCGGCAAGCACAACTCGTGGTTCTTCAGCAGCCAGTCCGCGCCCAGTGCCGAGCCCACCTCCTCGTCCGCGACCAGCATCAGCGCGACGTCCCGCTCCGGCACCAGGTCAAGGTCCAGCATCGCCTTGACTGCGAAAATCGAAGCGACCATCTCCTGCTGGTTATCCTCAACGCCCCGGCCGTAGATTCTCCCGTCCTTGACCACTGCCTCGAACGGGTCATGGTCCCACAACTCCCGCGGCCCGGCCGGCACCACGTCGAGATGGGTCATAATCCACAGGGTCGGCGACGACGCCCTGCCTTTGAGCCTGGCCACCAGGCTCGGCCGGTAGCCGCACGGCGCGGACTTGTCCGGCGCCCGGTACTCGGTCACTTCCAGGCCCCAGCCCTGCAGCAGCGCGTGCAGGCAGTCGGCTTTCTTCTGCTCGCCCTCCCCGCCTGACGCCGGGCTGATTGCCGGCAGGGATACGAGTTGCTTCTGCAACTCGACCATCTCCGGTTCGAGCGCGTCGATCCGGGCTTTCAGCTTCTCGAACGTATTGCTATTCAACATGGGGTCAGTGTAGCGCCGGCGCTCAGGCTGTCAATGACCCGAATGCTACTGCGCCGACCGCTCGACGGTTTCCACTTCCGTACGAACATCCGTTCGATTGGCTTTTCGGTGGACACTTCGAGTCTGACTTCGACTCAATCTCCGATATCCTCTTCGCCCGGCTCTTCGATTCCAACTTCGATATGACGGGCGATAGCGAAATCGCCTGCTGAGTTGAATATCCGAAAGGAAACTCAGGCGGAACCGGCCTGAGATGAACCCGGTTCCGCTACCGGCAGCGTAACTGTGAAGGTCGTCCCGCGGCCGATTTCGGACTCCACTTCGAGCGTCCCGTTGTTCGCTTCGATGAAGCTCCGGCAGATGGGCAGCCCGAGGCCGACGCCGAACGTCCTGGTGGAGAAGAGCGGCTCAAACAGCCGCCTCATCACTTCCGGCTCGATGCCCGGGCCCTGATCCAGAATCCTGACCCGCACCACGCCGTCAGTGGCACGCGCAGTGACCGAAATCACGCCGTGTTCGTTCATCGCCTGACCCGCGTTCCTGAACAGGTTCAGGAAAGCCTGGGTCATCTGCGAGTCGTCAGCAATGACCGGCGCCAGGTCATCGGGAATGTCGTACTCCACTCTTACGTCGTCTCCCAATTCGGCCAGTTCCTCGGCGTCCCGGAACGTCTCGGCCAGGTTACACGGCTCCGGATTGCACGGCCGGCCGCGTGCGAAGTCAAGCAGGCTGGTGATTATCCGGTCGGACCGGGCGATTTCGCTGTTGATGAGTTCCAGGTGCCGCACCGCCTTGCCCTTGAGGTCCCGGCCGACGGTCATATTCAGCAGATAGGTCGCGTTCCGGATTGTGCCCAGCGGGTTGCGCAGTTCATGGGCCACGCTGCCGGCCACCTGGCCCAGGGTCGCCAGCTTCTCACGCCTGACCATCTCGCCCTGCGCCTTGCGCAGCCCTTCTGTCCGCTCCTCGACCAGTTCTTCGAGATGCTTCCGGTGCCTTTCCAGTTCCCGCTCGGCCAGCTTCCGGGCCGTGATATCCCGGGCAATCTCGATCACCTTGACCACCCGGCCGCCCTCATCCAGAATCGGAGAAGCGCTGACCGAAAGGAATCGATCCAACCCTTCGCTCTGCTTCTCGATTCGCACCGGCTTGCCGCTGCTGAAAGCCAGCTTGACCGGACAGCCCGGGCACGGCTCGGACCGCGAGTGGAACGCCTCATAGCACTTCCTGCCCAGGATTTCCTTGTCCGATGCGGCTTCAAGCCAGTGCCGCGCGGTGTCGTTCACCCGCAGGACCTCATGTTCGCGGTCCACCACAATCGCCATGTCGTCGATTGACCGGAACAGGTTCTCCAGGTCGGCCCGGGCCGCTTCGGCCGCCCGTTCGGCCCGCCGGTGCCCGGAGACGTCACGCGCGATTCCGCACAGGCCCTTGACTTTGCCGCCACGGTCCCGCAGCGGCAGCTTGACGACCCGGAACGTACCCGGCACCCCGTGGATTATCCTGGCCTGCTCGTCCTCGACCGTCTCTCCCGCCAGGACCCGGCTATCGACCTCCCGGACGTACCGGCTCGCGTCCTCCCCGAACAGTTCGTCGTCCGTCCGGCCGACCATCTGCGCTGCGGACATGCCGAAGAGCCGCTCCATTGCCGAGTTCACCTGGGTGTAGCGGCGTGAGCGGTCCTTGACGAAAACCGAGTCGGAAACCCGCTCCAGCAGGCCCCGGTAGTCGATTTCGTCTTCGTGCTGCAGGCCGGTCTTCCGGTGATTGCGACTCAATACTCTTCCCTTTGCCCCCCGGTAGTTCGGCCGCCCGGTCGTTGCCGTCCCTGCCCGCCCCGCGTCCGGTCAGGCATCAATCGGAATCGAGAAATGGAACGTCGAGCCTTTCCCGACCTCAGACTCGCACCACGCCTTGCCGTCGTGCGCCTCGACAATCTTCTTCACCACCGCCAGCCCCAGCCCGGTCGAACCCTTCACTTTCTCGCCGGACCGGTAGAACCCGACGAACACCCTCTCGATATCCTCCTCCGGGATGCCCCGGCCGCTATCCTTGACCGCGAACCTGAGAGTACCGGTGCCGTTAGCGGCGGACACCTCGATTCTCCCGTTCTCGCCGGTATACCGGATTGCATTGGACAAGTAGTTAGTCACAACCTGGCTGATTCTTCGCCGGTCGCAGCGGGCGATGATTGACGGGACGTTCATCACAATCTCCTGGCCCTTGCCCCGGGCAAGGAACTCCAGTTGGGAGACGCAGTACACGGCGACCTCCCTGACATCGACCTTCTCTCTCTCCAGCTCAATCCGCCCGTTCTCGAACCGCGATATCTCGAGCATGTCCCGGCGCAGCCCTTCGAGCGTGTCCTCGCTGCCGAGCATCCGGTTCACTGCATCGCGCTGCTTCTCGTTCAGTTCGCCGAGCAGCCCGTCGCGGAACAGCTCAAGGTAGCTCCGGACAATCGCCATCGGGGTTCCGAAGTCGTGAATCGCCATGTCCACGAGTCCGGACTTGAGCTTGCTCGCCGCTGCCAGTTCCTGGTTCTGTGCCTCCAGCTTTACCCTGGCGTGTTCCAGTTCGGTCACCGTCCGCTTGCGCTCGATTGCATAGCGGATGGCGCGCGCGAGCAGGTTGCCGTCAATCTGACCCTTGACCAGGTAATCCTGCGCCCCGGACCTGACCGCTTCGACCGCAACCGACTCGTCGTCAAGCCCGGTCAGGACCACAATCGGCTTGTCCGAAGCCGCGGCGTGCATCCGGTTGACCGTATCCAGCCGCTGAGCGTCGGGCAGGGACAGGTCGAGCAGGATGACGTCGAACTCCTGCCCGGTCACGCATTCCAGTCCTTTGCCCAGGGTATCGGCGTGGGTCAACTCGAACCGGCTCGCCCCGACTTCGGTCAGCAGTACCCGCAGCAGCCGGGCATCGCCCGGGTTATCCTCAACCAGCAGGATTCTCGTGCGCTCCTGTTCCATCATCTGCCTCCGGCTAGCACGAAGGCAGCTTGACGACCGTGAGCCAGAATCCTTCGATTTTCTTCACCACGTCGATGAACCGGTCGAAATCCACCGGCTTGGCGATATAGCAGTTCGCGTGCAGGTCGTACGTCCTCGCGATATCCTCCTCGGCCTTTGAAGTAGTAAGAATGACAACCGGAATCCGCCGCAACTCCGGATCCTCCTTGACTTCGGCCAGCACTTCGCGGCCGTCCTTCCGCGGCAGGTTCAGGTCCAACAGAATCAGGTCGGGTCGCGGCGCTGAGGCATGTTCCCCTTCACGGCGCAGAAACTCCATCGCCTCGACCCCGTCACCGACCGCGTGCAGGTTGTTTCTCACTTTGGCTTCCTTGAATGCCTCCCGGGTAAGGCGGACGTCGCCCGGGTTATCCTCAACCAGCAGGATTTCTATCGGTCTACCTTCAATGCAACTGCTCATGTCTCATTCCTCCTTCGCTTTCTGGCAGTGAATCGAACAGCTTCGTTCTTCACTGTGTTATGCCCTCCGAGGGTACTTCCCGCTCGTTCTGTTCTACCACAGTGTTCATCGGTGTTGTGCCCTCCGAGGGCACTTTCCGCTCGGGTCTGAACCCCGTGTTTATCGGTGTTCATCCGTGGTTTACTCATTCCTTTCCCCCTCCCTTCACGGGCAGGGTAAACCGGAACGTCGAACCCTTACCCGGTTCTGATTCCATCCATATCCGCCCGCCGTGCCGCTCGACTATCCTCTTGCAGACCGCGAGCCCGATTCCGGTGCCGGAATACTCAGTCCTGCTGTGCAGCCGCTGGAAGATAACGAACACCCGGTCCGCGTACTTCGGGTCAATCCCGATCCCGTTATCCTTGACCGCGAACTCCCAGTTGCCGTTATTGCGGGAAACGCCGACGTGGACCCGCGGTGCCTCCTCGCCGTGGTACTTCAGCGCATTGCCGACCAGGTTCTGCAGCAACTGCTCCAGTTGCCGGTCGTCGGCCATCACGGTCGGCAGGAGGTCATGTGTGACCTTCGCCTTGTTGTCCTCAATCGCCATCTGCAGGTTCAGCAGCGCCCGATCTAGCACCGCGTTGCTGTCGGTCGGCTCCGGCTCCCGACCCCTGGTCCCCACCCGCGAATAGGTCAGCAGGTCGTTGATCAACCGCTGCATCCGGGTCACACCGTCCACCGCGAACCCGATGAACTCATCCGCGTCCTCATCCAGCTTGCCCCGATACCGCCTTGCCAGCAGTTGAGTGTAGCTCCCGATCATCCGCAGCGGTTCCTGCAGGTCATGTGACGCCACGTAGGCGAACTGCTCCAGCTCCTGGTTCGACCGCTCCAGTTCCTGCCGCTTCTCTTCGAGCGCCTGCTCGGCCCGCCTTCGCTCGGTGATATCGCGGGCGACTTCCAGGACCTTGACAACCGACCCGTCCTCGCCCATAACCGGCGAAGCACTCACCGACAGGAACCGCTGAAGCCCCTCGCTGAACTTCTCCACCCGGGCCGGCTTTCCGGACGCGAACACCCGGGCAACCGGGCAACCCGGACAGACGCTGTCCCGGCCGTGGAACACCTCGTAGCACTTCCGCCCCACGAGAGTCTCGTCGGTCCCGACCTTGAGCCACCGCCGGGTCGTATCGTTCGTCCGCTGGATTGCGTATTCCCGGTCCATGACAGTCGTCATGTCGTCGACCGAACGGAACACATTCTCAAGGTCGGCCTTGGCTGCTCTCACTTCCTCCTCAACCTGCTTCCGCTCAGTGATATCGCGCATGATTCCGACCGCGTTCCACTCACCTCTGAGTTGGAATGCGGACATCGACAACTCGACCGGGATTTCCGTCCCATCCTTCCGGACTGCGGCCAGCTCCAGCGTCCTGCCCACCGCCGCGTCCTGCCCGGTCTTCTGGAAATGGCCGAACGCCTTGCGGAATGCCTCACGGAACCGCTCGGGCGCAAGCACGCCGTGCAGGTTCTTCCCGAGGATTTCGGCCTCCTCGTACCCGAAGATGCGGACCGCGGCCGGGTTCCAGTAAGCAACCCTGCCGTCGCTGTCAATCCTAGCAATCGCATCTTGGGCCGTACTGGTTATCGCCCGGAACTTCGCCTCATTCTCGCGCAGTTGATCCTCGGCTCGCTTCAGTTCCGCGATCATCTTGTTGAAGGAAACGGCAAGCGCACCAATCTCGTCCCGTGATCCTGTCTCCACCTTGCAGTCCAAGTCCCCTGCCGCAACCCGGTCTGTGGCGGCCGCAAGCACGCTGATCGGTCGGACAACGAGCCTCTTGAGACCGACTGTGCTCGCCAGAAAGAACAGAATCGCACCGGCCAGAAGCAGAGCACCGATTGTCAGCGCCAAGCTTCTTGTCCTCTGTCTTGTGCTCGCGAGACTAATGCCCAGACACGCGGTCCCGATCTGCTCCTCGGGTCCGGCATCCATCGCTCCGGCCAAGCCCAATTCTTCTCTTGCCAGCGGCACGGTCCTGGTCGCTATCGGAACGGTGTACTCCTTGACCGTCCCTTTGTCCTGCTCTCCGGAACGACCGGCAATCACGCGCCCCTGCCTGTCCAGGACTCGAGCGTAGGCAACGTTCTTCTCCTTGATCATGCCCTCGAGCAGCGGGCCGAGGATCTCCTCGCTGCCGACCAGAACGCCGTATTCGCTGTTATGGGCCAAGTTCCTGGCAAGAGCGTTGACCCGTTCATCCAAGTCAGCGTGAATCGTGTGCGTCTCGTGCCAGATGCTCAACACGCCTATCGACCCCACAGTCACCACGATGAAGCACGCTGCCAGGACGTTGAGCTTTGTCGCTATCCTCATCGCTCGACTACCTCTGCGGCCTGTTCGACAACCCCCTCCGGCACGACTATACCCAGATGCTCGGCAACCGTCAGGTTCAGGCACAGCCGGACTCTCCTGGGTACCCCGATTGCGAGGTCACACGCCGGCACGCCGCCCAGTATCCGGACCGCCTTTTCTCCCGACTGCCTACCGACATCCCGGTAGTCGGCCGACAACGCGAGCAGGGCCCCCGCCTTCACATACGAACCGGACAGCCCCATGACCGGGACCCCTGCCTGCAGACAGCGCGTCAGGATGTACTTCGTGGACTGGGAAGAAACAACCGTGGGGTCCGCCACCATCCACAACACGTCGATGTCCCCGACTATGCCATTGACCGCGTCAGGGACATCCGCTTCGTTCCCCACGGCCCTGGGTATCAGTTTCAGTCCCTGGGACCGTGCCGCCCCGGTCCCTGCGGCGACGATGGCTCCGGTCTGGTTCGGGTCGTACAGAACACCGACCTTCCCCGCCTCCGGTATCACTTGCTTCAGGTTCTGGAACTGGGTCCGGAGAGGGATGTCAAGCGAAACGCCCGTCAGGTTGCGACCGCTGGAGTTCATGCTCGACGCAATCCCTTCTGAAACGGGATTCAGCACCATTGAGAACACGATCGGGATGTCGCTGATTCCTTCCATCAGCAGCCTCGTGGGCTGAGTACCGATGGCAAGAATCAGATCGGGCCGCTGAGTTCTTGTGGCGTTCAGGATGTCCCGGCCCTTCTTCTTCTCCAGGTTGTGCTCAACGAACGATGCGGCGACCCCGCCTTGCTCCAGCGCCTGCTTGAATCCGGTCAGGGCCTCGTTGTAGGGAACGATGTCCTTACTTTTGACGACCGCAATCGTCACCTGCTGAGCCAGGGAGAACGAGGCCGCGCACAGGACCGCAAGCAGCAGGCCCGAAGCCGGGCAGGGGCGCCTGGCCGCTATCCGTTTCCTCATGCCGCTTTGATGACGGGCAGGAACCGGTATCAGCTCAGAAGCTCCAGTTCGCGCCCGCGGTGAAGCGACGGCCGACAAGGTCACCGGTATGCCAGTTCCCCGGGTTCCCATCCGGCGGGTTGGACTCGTAGTGCCCGTTGCCGATGAGGTTGTACCCGGCCAGGGAAAGCTCCAGGTTGTCCAGCAGCCGGTATCCAACCCTGGCGTCAACCGCGGCATAAGACTCGACCAGGGAAGGCACCGGATTGCCGAGCGTATCCTGGACACGGCCGAACACCGGGTTCGAGGTAAGATAGATCTCGTTGTACTGGCTCACGTACCGGACCGCGCCGCTGGCCGAGAACCGGCCCGGAGTCGCCCTGAGCCCGAAGTTGGCCTTGTGCTCAGGGTCAACCGCCAGGTTGCCGAAATCATCCCGGTTGATGGTCTGGTACGCGTAGTTGGCGAACCCGGTAAGCCAGTTGGTGATGACGACATGCACGTCCGCCTCACCGCCGTACTGGTTCGCGCCCCCGATGTTCTGCATCGGGCCTGACTGGGTGTTGTCAATCAGGTCCGAATACAGGTTGTAGAACACCGCGGCCTCGAACCTGACGCGGTTCGTCAGTTGGGCGAAGTAGCTCAGCTCGAACGAAGTGATGTTCTCCTGTTTCAGGTTCTTGTTCCCGAGGGCAAACGGATACACTGTGCCCTCGTTGGTGTGCTGGAAGAGCGAAGGAATGTAGTACCCGTTGGCCGCAGTCAGGCGTATGCCGTGGCCGTCAGCCGGCTTGTACATGATACTGGCCCGGCCCGAACCGAGCAGGTTGAGCATGCTGTAGTACTCGCCCCGGCCCCCGATGGTGAGGATGAACGGGCCGCCGAGGCGAAACTCCTGCTCGGCGTTCAGCGCAGCGTCGTACACCCGGTGCGCCTCGGACTTCCCGACGTCCGGTTCCTTGAGCTTCTCGACGGCCCAGTAGGTGTGCTTCACGTACGCCCCGACAGAAGTCATGTTCCGGCCCCACCGGAAGGCGCGGAACACCTCGAGCTCGGTGTTGTTGTCCTGCACCCCGAAATTCCCGTCCCAGAAATCCTTCACGTGGCGGTTGTTGAAGAGCCGGACCCGGAAATCGGGCCGGTCATAACGCAGGGCGGCAAACAGAGTCTTGGGGTTGCAGACCCTGGATATCACGGACCGGGCATCCGAGTACCGCGCCATCAAGGAAAAGGCCGACTTCGCATCAAAGTGATAGACCGCCTTGCCGCCCCCGTAGGTAACAGTGAAGTGGTCGCCCTCGGGGACATTGGGATTCGGCTCGTCCCATTCCTTGGCCCGGCGGTGGCCCGCAGAAGCATAGTAGTCAAGCTTGCCGGCCCTGCCCGCGTACCCGGCGTTGCCCCGGATTGTGTTCCAGGTTCCGCCGAACGCATTCAGGTGCCCGCCTTCCGCCTCGCGTGGGGTCTTGGTGACGATATTGACTACCCCGCTGAAAGCGTTGCCTCCGTAGAATATCGCTCCCGGCCCTTTGATGATTTCGATGTGGTCGATTTCCTCAAGGCCGAACGGCGCCCAGTCCAGGAAGATGTGGTTCGCGTGGTACATGAACACGCTGTTGCCGTCCAGGGTGACGAGCAGATGCCCGGTATCACAGAAGCCCCGCACCCCGATGACGTGCTGGGCCACGTCTGATTCTCGGACGTCAACCCCGGCCACCGTTCTTAGCACGTCGCCGAGACTGGTGGCACCGGATAACCGTATGTCTTCCGCTGTGATTATCACAATGCTCGATGCCGCCTCGGTAATCGGCTGGAACCTCTTGCTTGAGGAGAACACCACCGGGATTTCCTCAAAGAGCAAACCCTCCCGTGCCGTTCCATCCCCGGCAAGAGCTGCCGAACCGAAGCCGGTCATGAGTATCATGACCATAACGAGAATCCCGAAAAAGCCTTTCATTACTCCCTCCTTGGGTTGTGCTCCCGGATACCGAAGAGCCGCGTTCAGCGACCGGTATCAATACCCGAAGAGCTTCTCGGCTTTTTTCCTAACAAATGGAACCTGTTGCCAACGGTTCGCGCCGCTCAGGCCTGGTACGGCCCGGATAACCATCCCGGTCATCGTGCGCCTGCATTGACCCCAAGGTTTTCCCTTCTTCTTTCATAACCAAGTCTATCATATTCTACCGACAAACAGTGCCACGGTCAAGCGGTACTTCGCGTCGCGGAGAACCGGACCGTCCCGGTCCGCAGCTTCCCTGTGGCCCCTGTGCATCAGCTCGCCCTGTTTCCCGGTGTCGGCTGCTAGTTGGAAGGCAACTTCACGACCGTAAGCCAGAACTCCTCAATGTGCTTCACAATGTCCATGAACTGCTCAAAGCCGACCGGCTTCGTGATGTAGCAATTCGCATGCAGGTCATAGGTCCTCGCGATATCCTCCTCGGCCTTTGACGTCGTGAGGATTACAACCGGAATCCGCCTCAACTCCGGGTCCTCCTTGACTTCGGCCAGCACTTCGCGGCCGTCCTTCCTCGGCAGGTTCAGGTCAAGCAGAATCAGGTCGGGTCGCGGCGCTGAGGCATATTCCCCTTCCCGACGCAGGAACTCCATCGCCTCGACCCCATCGCCCACCGCGTGCAGGTTGTTCCTCATCTTCGCTTCCTTGAACGCCTCCCGGGTGAGACGGATGTCGCCCGGGTTGTCCTCAACCAGCAGTATCTCCACCGGTCTTCCATTGTCGCCGATGCTCATTTCTCTTTCCCTCCTTTCACGGGCAGGGTGAAACGGAAAGCCGCGCCCTTGCCCGGTTCTGATTCCATCCATATCCGGCCGCCGTGGCACAGTTCCATCTCGACGTAAAGCGAGGGATTGGACAGGATGAAGTCGACTTCGTTCCGCACTACCGCGGGAGGGACCTCGCTGAACTTGAGAGAGACCAATTCGAACGTGCACCCGGGAAGCTCTGATGTCAGGTACTCGGCGGTCGGACCCCACTTCTCCAGGCACCGCTCCGGGCCGCGCTTCACAAGCACACCGATTCTCACCACGGTCTCCGGCTCCTGCGCGGACACCGCCGGCACAAGAACGAACGCGGCCAGCACCAAGCACAGCCCGGCCCTGCGCACGTCACCAATCAGTTGTCCGAACTTGAACATCAATACCCCTGCGGCCTGCCCGGCCGCCGGAATGCCATTGTGCATACCTGTCTCAAGAATCCCTTCCTTCCATTCGCGGCAAACCGCCGCATTACCGAACCCAATTATACCAGCAAATCAAACCCGAATCAACCGCACGATTTGCTACACCGACATCGCGAGGCCGACATCCCCTGCCCGAGCGCAATCAGCAGGTCTTCCCGGCGGCTTCCGCTTCGGTCATTGGGACTTGGTCATTGGTCATTCCCTTCCCGACGGCTTCCTCATTCCTCACTTTGCACTTTGCCATTTGCACCTTGCACTTTGACTTCTGTCCTTTCCTTCCATGTCCATCCGTGGTCAGCTTCCGCCTTGGTCATTGGTCATTTCCGCCTTGGCGGCCTTGGCGTTCCTGGCGGTTGGTCATGTCCCCTTCGTGCTCTTCGTACCTTAGTGGTAAAACTCCGCTCCTCAGCCTTGGTCATTGAGACTTGGACCTTGGTCATTTCCGCCTTGGCGGCCTTGGCGCTCTTGGCGGTTGCTCATTTCCTCTTCGTACGCTTCGTGCACTTGGTGTCTATCCGCCTCCTCATTCTGACTTCTGCATTCTGCACTCTGACTTCCGCCTCCCTGGTGCCTTCGTGTTCTGCCTCTTCGCTCCTGCCCTCAGCCTTGGCGCTCTTGGCGCTCTTGGCGTTCTTGGCGGTTATCTCATCCGCTCTGGTCATTGGGACCTGGACATTGGTCATTCCCGCCCTGCCGCTCCTTCTCCCCCTTCTCCCGCCCTGCCTCCGCTTGACACAAATCGCGGCCCGGCTAGACTGAACCGTGAGCACAAGAACAGCGGTTGACCCCGAAGAACTGGCTGGATTCTGCCGAAAACACCACATCAGGAAGCTATCCTTCTTCGGCTCGGTGTTGCGGGACGACTTCGGACCGGACAGCGACATTGACGTGCTGGTCGAGTACGAACCTGGCCGGACAATCGGCCTGCGTGTGATTGACATTGAGGATGAGCTTTCGAAGCTGCTCGGGGGATGCCGGGTCGACCTGGTGAACAAGAAGTACCTGAATCACCGGATTCGGGACCGGGTTCTGGCCAGCGCCGAGGTACAGTATGCAGAAGGATGACTCGGTCTATGTCGGCCACATGCTGGACGTGGCAAAGCAGACGCAGGAACTCGTGCGTGGCAAACAGCGTGCAGACTACGACCACGACCCGGCCTTGCGGCTTGCCCCTGGCCCACCTCGTCCAGATGATTGGTGAAGCAGCGCGTGCTCCTTGACACCATCCCCTGCCGACCTACAGTCACTCATCGAGAACAGAATGAACGGCAACCTGCGCCCCTCCGGTGAGCGGACGAGGACTGTCCCGCAACGACCTTGACTCAACCAGAACCGGAAGTGCATAAGGAAAGGAGTATCCCGGGTTTTGCCTCGACTGGAACTAACGTGAGTATCGCGTCACCGATTGGCCCCGGAGTATTCTGTCCGGCGACTCAGGCAATTGAACTGAAGATGAGCTGCCTCATCATCGCGGCGGGTAAGGGCCGCCGACTGCAGCAGATGGGCGAGTGCAAACCCCTCATCTCTTTGCTGGGCGTTCCCCTGATCGAACGCGTCATCCGCGCAGCACTGGAAGCCGGGGCGGATGAATTCTACGTCGTTACCGGCCACCAGGCTGAGCGGGTCCACGACTTCCTGGAGGGGCTGGCCGAACGTCTTGGGATTCGGATTACGCCGCTGGTGAATAGCGATTGGGGGAAAGAGAACGGTCTTTCGGTGCTCAGGGCGCAGGAACTTCTGCACAAACCGTTCCTGCTGCTCATGGCGGATCATCTCTTCGAGCCGTCCCTCATCCGTGGATTGGTAACGCTCACCCTGGCCAAGGATGAAATCGCACTCGCGGTGGACGGTAACACCCACAATCCCCTCGTCGACATGGATGACGTCACCCGGGTCCGGGCGGAAGACGGAAAGGTCCGTGATATCGGCAAGGGACTGACCAACTTCAATGGCTTCGACACCGGTGCTTTCCTGTGCTCTCCCGCCGTATTCAGGGCTTTGGAGCAAAGCAAGGAAGAAGGCGACACCACCTTGTCCGGGGCGGTGCGACTCCTGGCCGCGGAAGGACACGCCCGAGCGATCCCGGCGAGCGGTTTCTGGGCAGACGTGGACGATCCCGCAGCCTTGCAGCGAGCGGAGAAGACCCTGCTGGGTCGTCTCCGCGACAAGACCAACGATGGACCGGTGTCACGCTATCTGAACCGCCCCATCTCCGCGCTGCTGTCCCGCCAACTGGTGAAACTCCCTGTCACACCCAATCAGATTTCTCTGTTCTCGTTCCTGTGTTCTCTGCTGGCCGCCGGCCTCTTTGCATCGGGCGGGTATCTCACTCTGCTCCTCGGCGGCGTTCTGGCGCAGTTCGCGTCCATCGTCGACGGTTGCGACGGAGAAGTGGCCCGACTCAAGTACCAGGGCAGCGACTTCGGCGGCTGGTTCGATGCGGTGTTGGACCGCTATGCCGACGCCTTCCTGCTGTTTGGCCTGACCTGGCACCTGCTCGCAATCGAACAGAGTGGCTGGGTTCTGCTCGCCGGTTTCATGGCCATCATCGGCTCATTCATGCTGAGTTACACAGCGGACAAGTACGACAACCTGATGCGTCAGAGAATCAAGGCCGGGGGCAAAGCCTGGTGGCGAATCGGACGGGACGTACGGGTGTTTCTCATCTTCCTGGGCGCGGCAACGAATCTGATACTGCCGGCCCTGGTAGTTATTGCCGTTCTGGTGAATCTCGAAGTCCTGCGCCGGGTCAGAGTCGCACGTGAATAGCATCGAACGCGCCCGACGGCGAATCCGGCGGGTTATCGCGGGCTCGCGGGTGCCGGAGGATTCCCGTCACGCCGACAACACCCTGGAGTGGCTGTTGCACCTGCAACCGGACGCCGGCGACGCCCTGCAACTGGCGGCGCTGGCCCACGACATCGACCGGGCAAACGAAGAGACCAAAGTGAGACGAGCGGACTTCGACGATTACGACGCCTTCAAGGCCGCCCACGCCCGGAACAGCGCGGAAGTACTGTGCCCGATTCTGACCGCGTGCGGCGTGGAACGGAATGTCGTCGATGAAGCCTACCGTCTAGTGGCAGCCCATGAAGCAGGCGGCGATCCCGACTCCGACCTGCTCAGGGACGCCGACAGCATCTCCTATTTCGATGTCAACCTGCAGCTCTACTACCAGCGCGAAGGTTGGGACGAAGCCCTGCGGCGATCACGCTGGGGCTACCGGCGGCTTTCCTCACGAGCGAGAGGAATCGTCAAACAGATCGTCCGCAAGGACAAGGCGCTGGAGTGCATGCTGACGTGCCTCGGACAGCAGCCTCCCGGGAACCCGGGGCCAGGGTGCGAAGCCCGACATCCACCGCAGGCCAGACAGAGACAGTCGCCTGCGTGTTTTCCCCCGTCTCCGCCCGGTCGTTCCTGATACCTCCCCCTGACCGCCCGACATCCTCAACGATGAACAGGGACATAACCCAATCCCGTCCTCGGCATTGGGGTCGTGTCCCCGACGCGAACCACGTGCGAAATCCAAGGGACAGTCATTCCGGATTCCAGATTGCAGGTCAGTGATTGCAGATTGCGGAATCCACGCAAACGCCAGCCAATCCGTCCTTGACTCCCGGCTGGATTCGGATACTACTTACCTGACGGTGAAGGACTGCCCGGAACGGACAGGAACCGGCAGCGGACCACCCGCGGGCTGGCCTCCACCCGTCGCGGAGTCACCAGACAAGGAGTTGATTATGAGAAGATTGCTGTTCACGACCGTCGCGGTACTGGCCGCGCTGACCAACTGCGCGAAGCACCAGCCCACGGTGCCGATTGCCCCGTTTCCTGACCTGCGCGGCGATTCGCTCTGCTTCTTCACTACCAGCACCGACCCGGCCGGCAAATACATCCAGTACGTCTTCGACTGGGGCGACGGCAGCACCGACACGACCACGTTCTTCGCCAGCGGCGACACCGCCCACTGCAGCCACAGCTTCGCCGACTCCGGCTCCTACTCAATCCGCGCCCGGGCCGTGAATGAACGCGGGAACGAGTCCGACTGGTCGGAACCCTGCCCGTTCCGCTGGTCCCAGGCACCGGCCCTGACCGACTCCATCAGCGGGCCGGACTGGTGGGGCACCGGTCGCTGCTGCCGGTTCTCGGTCAGAGTCGAAGACCCGGACGGCGACAGCGTATCCGCCAAGTTCATCGCCGACAACGGCACCGGCACGGACTGGTCCGCTTTCGTCGCCAGCGGGGACACCATCTGCGACTCGCTCATATTCACGAGTCCGGCAAACCTGACAGTCCAGGTCCTGCTCCGGGACAACGGCAACACAATCTCAGGCCGGCTGGGAGCGAAGCCGGTCAAAGTCAGCCTGATGGCTGTGCTCTGGACCAGTTCGGATGAGGAAGCGTGCTACTGCTCGTCGCCGACCCTCGGCACCCGGGACGGGCGTACCGTCATCTACGCGATTTCAGACGAGGACGGAGTACACTGCTTCCGAGATGACGGCAGCCTGAAGTGGTCCGCTGAACTGGACCTGTGGGGCGACTTCGCACCTGCTCTCAGTCCGGACGGCTCACGCTTGTACGCAGGAGACGATTGCTATGGTCTCTTCTGCCTGGATGTGGACGAGGGCACCATCTTGTGGCATCTTGACAGCATAGAACCCTACGGCACTCCGGCGGTCGGCCCGAACGGCGGACTCTACCTAACCGACTATTGGGGTGACCTGCTCAGAGTGAGCGACCTGGGCAATTCCGCCCGCATCGAGTGGCGCCTGGGGCTATCCTGCTGCGAGGACCTGAGCGCGGGTGCCGCGCTCGGCAAGGACGGCACAGTCTATGTGACGTACTCGGACTGGTCTGCAGGCCACGCAGTATTGGCTGCCATAACCCCGAACGGGGCTATCCTCTGGCAGGATTCGACCCACATTGCCTGCAGCGATTACCCGCGTCCACCGGTCATCGACGGCGACGGCCGCCTCATCGTCGGAGACGATGACACCGGCACGCTCTACTGCTTCAACCCGGACGGAACCTTCGCCTGGTCTTGCACCAGCGTCTGGCCTTGTCTGGGCTGTCTGGCGGTCGGTCATGACAACCGGCTCTACTTCCCTGACGACTACTACTGCTGTCTCACATGTGTGGACCGGGACGGTAACGTGCTCTGGTCGGTGAAGCCCAAGGAAGGCGCGTGGGAGAACACCCCGGTCGTCGCTGCCGACAGCACGATAATCGTCTATGACCCGGATTACGAGATTCTCTACGGATTCAGTCCCGAGGGCGAGCAACTGTGGGAGATCTGGGCATACGACTCACTGTATCCTGACCGCCGCGACCGGAACGGTCGGGACGAAGGTGATGAATACGGCTCCCCGATCATCGGCCCGGACGGCAACATCTACCTGGCCGGGGAGATGCTCGGGGTTTCATGCATCTCGTTCGGCGATGCCCGGCTCGCGGACACGCCCTGGCCGACCTACAACCACGACCCGGCCCGCTCCGGCTGGGCCGGAAGGGAATAACTCAGCCACCCATTTCCGCCCGCTACGACCGCCCGCCGGACTCCGGATTGCAGATTGGTGATTGCAGACCATCAGGGAATGCCGAATGCCGAATCGCGAATGGTGAATGAAACGAGGAGGATTGCCGCAGTCGCTTCGCTCCTTCGCAATGACACGACCTGAGAGACCCCTCCACTTCGGTCGGGGTGACAGTTGCTTCGGTCGGGGTGACAGTTTCTGTGCTGCGGTTCCGAGTGCGAGTTCCGAGTAGCGACTCTGACTTCTGCATTCTGCCTTCTGACTTCTCCTCATGCCTTGGTCATTTCCTGTCCCTTCATAGTATGAGACGTCAAGACCCGCTGTTTTCTTGCAGTTCGGCTGCGATCTACTCGCCCCCGGGGCAGCAACTTGCCGCCCCCTGAGCGGTCCTCCCATACGTCCCCCGAT